>NZ_JAAVJB010000216.1 GCF_012034385.1 Streptomyces spiramenti | reverse complement strand
CCCCGGCGGCGCGCCGGCCACAGGGCGCGGCGCGGCCGAGGAGTCCCTGGATCCGGCGGACGCAGGAGCCGCAGTCGGTGCCGGCCTTGCAGCGGGCGGCGATCTCGCGGGGGGTACCGGCGCCGGCGGCCACGTGGTCGTGGACCTGCTGCTCGGTGATGCCGAAGCACGAGCAGACGAACACCGGTCACCTCCGGGGTGCGGTCGCGGAAGACCCCACCACGGGCGGGTGAGGTAAACCTAACCTTACCCACGGGGTGAGTGGCACGAAAGGGGCGCGGGACGCGGATCGGTGTGATCCGCGTCCCGCCCCCGCTCCCTGCCTCGCCTCACCCGGGGCGGTGACGAGGGGCCGTGCTCACTGCGCCCGGTACATCTCCGCCACGAGGAACGCCAGGTCCAGCGACTGGCTGCGGTTGAGCCGGGGGTCGCAGGCCGTCTCGTAGCGCTGGTGCAGGTCGTCGACGAAGATCTCGTCGCCACCGCCGACGCACTCGGTGACGTCGTCGCCGGTCAGCTCCACGTGGATGCCGCCCGGGTGGGTGCCCAGCGCCTTGTGCACCTCGAAGAAGCCCTTGACCTCGTCGAGGACGTCGTCGAACCGGCGGGTCTTGTACCCCGAGGCGGCCTCGAAGGTGTTGCCGTGCATCGGGTCGCACACCCAGGCGATCTGCGCACCGGAGGCGGTGACCTTCTCCACCAGCTCGGGCAGCCGATCGCGGATGCGGTCGGCACCCATGCGGGTGATGAAGGTGAGCCGGCCCGGCTCACGCTCCGGGTCGAGCCGGTCGATCAGCGTCAGCGCCTCCTCGGCGGAGGTCGTCGGCCCGAGCTTCACGCCCACCGGGTTGCGCACCTGCGCGGCGAACTCGATGTGGGCGCCGTCCAGCTGGCGGGTCCGCTCCCCGATCCACACCATATGGCCCGAGACGTCGTAGAGCTTGCCCGTCCGGGAGTCCACCCGGGTCAGGGCCGACTCGTAGTCCAGCAGCAGCGCCTCGTGGGAGGCGTAGAACTCGACGCTGTGGAACTCGGCCGGGTCGGCGCCGCACGCCTTCATGAAGCTCAGCGCCGAGTCGATCTCCCGGGCCAACGCGTCGTAGCGCTGCCCCGAGGCGGAGTTGCGCACGAAGTCCTGGTTCCAGGCGTGCACCTGCCGCAGGTCGGCGTAGCCACCCGTGGTGAAGCCGCGGACCAGGTTCAGGGTCGCGGCCGAGGAGTGGTACATCCGGCGCAGCCGCTCCGGGTCCGGCGTCCGGGCCTCGACGGTGAACTCCGGACTGTTCACGGAGTCGCCCCGGTACGAGGGGAGCTCCACGCCGTCCCGGCGCTCGGTGGGCTTGGAGCGGGGCTTGGAGTACTGGCCTGCGATGCGCCCGACCTTGACGACGGGCACCGCCGCCGCGTAGGTCAGCACGGCGCTCATCTGGAGCAGCGTCTTCAGCTTGGCGCGGATCTGGTCGGCGCTCACCTGGTCGAACGCCTCGGCGCAGTCCCCACCCTGGAGCAGGAACGCCTCGCCCCGGGCGACGGCTCCCAGTCGGGCGCGCAGCTGGTCGCACTCGCCCGCGAAGACGAGCGGAGGATAGGACGCGAGGTCCGCGGTCACCGCGCGCAGAGCCTCTTGGTCCGGGTATTCAGGCTGCTGCGCCGCGGGAAGGTCACGCCAGGTGGCGCTGGGGGTGCTGATGTCAGCGTTCACGGTCACCTTGTCAGGTTAGCGGCGCGAGGCATCCTCCCCGCGCTCCGCCCGGGGAGTGAGATGACCGCCACTCGCGGTGCGCGCACCACCCCGGCGGCGCTATGCTCCCGGGCATGTTCGCGCAGCCGACCCGTACCTGGTGGTGGACCGTCCCTCCGGCGGCCCACTGATCGCGCGTTCGTCCACACCGACGCCACGGCCGCCCCGAGGGGCGGCCGTCGTCGTTCCCGGACGGCCATGGCTCGCCCCCGCAGCGGCCCCGCCCACGCGAGGGAACCCGATGCCACCTGCCGCCACCCCCGACCTCCCGGCGCCCGACGCGACCGGAGGTCCCGTCGCCGCGCTGCTGCGACGGCTCACCTCACCCGACGCTCCCCCGTTCGCCCTGCTGCGCCGCCGCACTCCCGGCCGGGACGCGGACACGGTGGAGGTGATGACCGGGCCGGTCCGTGACCTGGAGCGGCTGGCCGACATCCCGGACCGCCCCGGCGAGCGGCTCGGCGCGCTCGCCCTGGTCCCGTTCCGGCAGCTCACCGAACGTGGTTTCGACGTCGTGGACGACGGCACACCGCTGACGGTGCTGCTCCCCCACGAGGTGCACGAGCTGCCGGTGGACGAGCTGCTCCCCCTCCTGCCCGACCACGCGGTCGAGGTCCGCGACGAGGGCTTCGACCTCGACGACGAGGCGTACGCCCGGACGGTGCGGCGGGTCCTCGACGAGGAGATCGCGACCGGCGAGGGCGCGAACTTCGTCATCCGCCGCACGTTCCGGGGGAGCGTCGACGGCTACCGCCCGGCCGACGCCCTGGTGCTGTTCCGGCGGCTGCTCACGGCCGAGAGCGGCGCCTACTGGACCTTCGTGGTGCACACCGGACGCCGCACCCTCGTCGGCGCCGGACCGGAGGTCCACGTGCGGACGTCCGGCGGCACCGTGGTGATGAACCCCGTCAGCGGCACCTACCGGTACCCGCAGCAGGGCCCGGACCCGGAGGGACTGCTGACGTTCCTGGCCGACGGCAAGGAACGGGACGAGCTGTCGATGGTGGTGGACGAGGAGCTGAAGATGATGTGCGCGGTCGCCGACGGCGGCGGCACCGTCATCGGCCCGCGGCTGGTGCCGATGGCCCACCTCGCCCACACCGAGTACGAACTGCGCGGTCGCACCACGCTGGACCCGCGCGAGGTGCTGCGGAGGACGATGTTCGCGGCGACGGTCACCGGCTCGCCGGTCCGCAACGCCTGCCGCGTCATCAGCCGCCACGAGGCCGACGGCCGCGGTTACTACGCCGGGGCGCTCGCCCTGCTCGGCCGGGACGAGGGCGGGGCGCGGACGCTGGACTCCCCGATCCTGATCCGGACCGCGGACATCGACGCCGCCACCGGACGGCTGCGGGTCGGCGTCGGCGCCACGCTGGTGCGGGGCTCCGACCCGTGGGCGGAGGTCGCCGAGACGCACGCCAAGGCCGCCGGGGTCCTCACCGCGCTGGGGGTGCGCCCGGGCCGTGCGGCGGCCCGCGCGGGCGCTCCGTCGTCCACGGCCGACCCGCGGGTCCGCGCCGCGCTGGACGCGCGCCGCGCCGGTCTCGCGCCGTTCTGGCTGCGGTTGCGCCCGCAGGGCCCGGACGGCACGGACGCGCCCGCAGACGCTTCCCACCGGGCGGCGGAGGCCGAGGTGCTGGTGGTGGACGCCGAGGACGACTTCACCACGATGCTGGCCCACGTGCTGCGCGCTACGGGCCGACCGGTCCGGGTGGTCCCGGTACGGCGACTCGCGGGACTCCCCGCCGGGCACCGCGGGCCGGTGGTCCTGGGGCCGGGGCCGGGCGACCCCGCGGACCCCGCCGACCGGCGGATCGGGGAGCTGCGGCGGCTCGCCGCCGATCTGCTGACCCGCCACCGCGGCGGTCTGGTGGGTGTCTGCCTCGGCCACCAGCTCCTCGCCTCGGCCCTCGGGCTGCGGGTGGCGCGGCTGCCCGCGCCCGCGCAGGGGCTCCAGCGGGGGATCGAGTTGTTCGGCCGACGCGAGACCGTCGGCTTCTACAACTCGTTCACGGCACGCTGCGACGACACCACCGCGGCCGAACTCGCGGCGCGGGGCGTCGCGGTGGCCCGTGACGAGGACGGCGACGGGGTGCTCGCGCTGCGCGGACCCGGGTTCGCGGGGGTGCAGTTCCACCCCGAGTCGGTGCTGACCCTGGACGGCCCTCGCATCCTCGACGAGCTCCTCACCGCGGCTGCGCGGCGAACCGGGGTACCGGCCGGCTGAACGGCGGGGCAGGGAGATCGGGGGGGGCGGCGCCGACCCCGGCGGGCCCGGCGGTCCGGAGCGCGTTCGTGCACCCGCTCCGGACCGGCTCGCCGTGGCGCAGGACGCGGTCGGCGCACGGCGGAGCGGCGCGCTCGTCCCGGGGCGCCTCCGGGCGCTTCCGACGACGCGGCGGGCGGCCCGGGCCGCGACGCGGGCCGGGCGGGTCATCGGGCGGGTCATCGGCGGGTCATCGGGCAGTGCCTTCGGAACGCCCGCTCAGTCCGCCGTCAGCCCCCGCTCGATGGCGAACCGCACCAGCTCCACCCGATTGTGGAGCTGGAGCTTGCCGAGGGTGTTCTGCACGTGGTTCTGCACCGTGCGGTGGGAGATCACCAGCCGCTCGGCGATCTGGCGGTAGGTGAGTCCCTTGGCAACCAGCCGCAGCACCTCGGTCTCCCGCTCGGTCAGCTGCGGCGCGGCCTCCCGGGCCGGAGCCGGGCGCGGGCCGGCGGAGGCCAGGCGCCGGAACTCCCCCAGCACCAACCCGGCGAGCCCGGGGGTGAACACCGGCTCGCCGGCGGCGGTACGGCGGACCGCGTCCAGCAGTTCGGCGGCCCCGGCCGACTTCACCAGGTAGCCGGTCGCACCGGCCTTCACCGCCTCCAGCACGTCCGCCTGCTCGCCGCTGGCGGAGAGCACGAGCACCTTCGGTGCGGTCCCGCCCGCCGCGCCCGCCAGGCGCCGGCAGACCTCCGCCCCGGGGAGCCCCGGCAGGTTGAGGTCCAGCACCAGGACCTCGGGCCGGGTCGCCAGCGCACGACGCACCGCCTGCGGCCCGTCCCCTGCGGTGGCGACGACGTCGAGCCCCGCCGCTGCCAGGTCGCGCGCGACGGCGTCCCGCCACATCGGGTGGTCGTCGACCACCATCACCCGCAGCGCGGTACCCGCCCGCGCCGCGCTCCCCGCGGGTGTCGCGTCCGTCCCACTCATCGCTTCGGCACCTTCAGCTCGACCTCCGTCCCCTGGCCCGCGACCGACTCCCAGGTCGCGGTGCCCCCGAGTTCCCGCAGCCGACCGCGGATCGACAGCGAGACCCCCATCCTGCCCTCCGCCTCCGCGGCGGCGAGCCGGCCGGGCGCGATACCGGGTCCGTCGTCGCGCACGGTCACCACGACCTCCCCCGGTTCGTCCTCCAGCAGTATCCAGGCCCGGCCGCCCGCGCCGTCCGGACCGGCTGCGTGGTGCCGCACGTTGTCCAGCGCGGCGCCGACCGCGGCGTCGAGCTCACGGGCCGCGCCGGCCGGCAGCGGCACGCGGCCCGCCGGGGCCGAGAAGGTGACCCGGTCGGACGCCCGTCGGGCCAGCAGCGCACGCAGGTCCGCCTCGCCCGCGCCCTCCGGGTGCGGCGGCCCGGGGGCCGCCTCCGGGGCGGCACGTGGCGCCGGGAGCGGCTCCTCGCCGGGCGGGGGGCCGCCGTGGATGAGCCGCCGCAACGCCTGCTCCTGCTCCCCGGCGAGGCGGCCGAGCTCGGCGGCGGCCGGATCGGCCCTGTCCGCCCGGCGCCGGACCATGGTGAGCACCTGGAGCACGCCGTCGTGGATGTCGCGGGCCAACCGCTCGCGCTCCCGGGTGGCGGCCTCGATCCGCAGCGCCCGGGCCAGTGTGCGCTCGCTGGCGCGGGCGACCTCGACGACGTACCCGATGGCGATGCTCGCCAGCCACACCAGCAGCACGTTGTGGACCGTGGCGCGGCCGAACCCGGCGGTGGCGAGGTTGGCGGCGCCGATGACGGCCGAGGTCAGCGCGGCCCAACGCCAGCCGGCCTTCACCGCGAAGGCGAGGACCGAGCCGGCGACCCAGATCGACGGCAGCGTCGGGGTGACGGCGTCGGCCGGGTCGGCGATGGGGCTGAGGAGGATCCCGGCCACCGCGATCGTCAGGTCCCCGGCGAGGAACGCCGGGGTGCAGCGGTCGGCGCCCAGGGTCCGACGGATGGTCAGCGCCGTCCACCCCACCAGCACCGCGACATAGCCGGCGGCGACGGCCGGACGGCCGCCGTCGGTGTAGTCGCCCCAGGCCAAGACGAGGAGCGCCACGGCGTACACCGTGGTGATCGCCCGGTACCCCGTCAGCGCCCGCCACAGCGGGCGCTCCACCGACATCGCGGGTTGCTCCCGCTGCTCGGGCACCTCGTCCCTCCCCGCCCCGCGCCGACCGGCGCCCCTCGGTGCCGGCTCAGGCCGGCGGCGTCTCCCGCTTGCGTGCCGCCCGCTCCTCCAGCCGGTCCTGCTCCGCCCGCTCCCAGGAGCGGCGCTCGGCCTTCTCCGCGCGCTCGACCTCGGCCTGCGCCTTGGCGGCGTCCTCGATCTGGCGCTTGGCCGCCGTGGCGTAGATGTCCACGTACTCCTGGCCGGAGAGCTTCATGATGGCGTACATGACCTCGTCGGTGATGGAGCGCAGGATGAACCGGTCGCCCTCCATCCCCTGGTAGCGCGAGAAGTCCAGCGGCTTGCCGAACCGGATACCGGGACGCAGCAGCTTCGGCATGACCTTCCCGGGCGGCTGGATCTTCTCCGTGTTGATCATGGCGACCGGGATGACGGGGGCTCCGGTGGCGAGGGCGACGCGCGCGAGCCCGCCGGGCTTCCCGCGGTACAGGCGGCCGTCGGGCGACCGGGTGCCCTCGGGGTAGATCCCGAACAGCTCTCCGCCCTCCAGCACCTGGATGCCGCTGGCGATCGCCGCCTCGCCCGCGCCCCGCGCCCCCGAGCGGTCGACGGGCAGCTGCCCGACGCCCTTGAAGAAGGCGGCGGTCAACCGCCCCTTGACCCCGGGGGTGGTGAAGTACTCCGCCTTGGCGATGAAGGTGACCTTCCGGTCCAGCACCGCCGGCAGGAAGAACGAGTCGGAGAAGGAGAGGTGGTTGCTGGCCAGGATCGCCGGCCCCTGCGAGGGGACGTGCTCCCTGCCCTCCACCCAGGGGCGGAAGGCGACCTTGAGCCCCGCCCCCACGGACATCTTCATCGTGCCGTACAACACCCCGGAAACCTCCTGTGTTCTTCCGGGCACGACCTTACTGGGCTTTCCGCCCGGCGTCGGCGTCCGTACGGCACTCGGACGGCGGGACGCCCGCGGGCGGACGCGTGGGCGGCCTCTCTGCCGAACAGGGCGCGAACGTTCTAGGGTGAGTGGGCACCGCCCCGCGCACCACCGGGTACCCGGTACCGAACGCCGGACACCGCCGCCCGCCGGTGCGTCCAGCGGTGCCCGCGCCGCCCGGAGACGGGCGGCACGACCAGCACCGCACCGGCACCGCCCAGGCCACCGAACGGAGCCGCCCCATGCAGCTCGTCCCCGGCACCGAACCCTTCACCCGCGAGGGTTCGGCCACCGGCATCCTGCTCTGCCACGGGTTCACGGGAAGCCCGCTCTCGCTCCGGCCCTGGGCCGAGCACCTCGCGGCGCGCGGACACACCGTCTCCCTGCCGCTGCTCCCCGGCCACGGCACCCGCTGGCAGGACCTCCAGCGCACCGGCTGGCAGGACTGGTACGCGAGCGTGGACCGCGAGCTGCGGCTGCTGCGGGAACGCTGCGAGGAGGTCTTCGTCGTCGGGCTCTCCATGGGCGGCGCGCTGGCGCTGCGGCTCGCCGCACGACACGGCGACAGCGTCGCCGGGGTCGTCGTCGTCAACCCGGCCGCCTCCTTCCCCCGGGTGAAGGGCTGGGTGCTCCCGGCCCTGCGCCACGTGGTGCCCACCACCCGGGGCATCACCGACGACATCGCCCGGGGCGGAGTCGAGGGCGGCTACGAGCGGGTGCCGCTGCACGCGGCGAACGCGATGCGGCAGCTCACGCGGCTGCTGCGCGGGGACCTGCCCCAGGTGACCCAGCCGCTGCTGGTGCTGCACAGCCGGGTGGACCACGTGGTGCCACCCTCGGACTCGGCCGTCGTGCTGGGCGCGGTGTCGTCCACGGACGTCACCGAGGTCGTGCTGGAAGACAGCTACCACGTCGCGACGTTGGACCATGACGCGGAACGCATCCACCAGGAGACCGATGCGTTCATCAGCCGGCTGACGACACGGGAAGGCCGTACGTGACGGAACGTGACAAGGAGCGCGGCGACGGCCGCGATCCGCTCGACGAGGAAGCGGCCTGGGCGGAGATCGTGGCCGGGTACGGCGAGGCCCCCCGAGCCCCGGGGGATGCGCCGGAGCCGCCGCGCGAGACCGGCGAGGAGCGTGACGGGGACGGCCTCGTCCCCGGGGTGTGGCACCCGGACGCGGTACCCGACCACGGCTCGGGCGGCTCCGCCGCCGCGGCCCGTGCGGACGCCGCCGGGACGGCCGACACGGCAGCCTCCGGGGACGCCGACGGCCCGACGACCGGCGGCACCCGCGAGGG
>NZ_JAAVJB010000215.1 GCF_012034385.1 Streptomyces spiramenti | reverse complement strand
GGCCGGGGCCGGCGTCCAGGACCAGCGCGACGGCGGCGTCCCGGCCCGGACGGGTGCCGGCGACGGGGCACGGCGGGAGCGTGGACTGCTCCGCCGCCACCACCAGGGCGCGGCGCCGGGCGCCGGACGCCAGTTGTCCGGTGGCGATCCGCAGCGCGGTGAACGGCGCCGCGACGCCCTGTTCCGAGACCCCCAGGACGAGGGCGTCGTTGTCGGCGACGCCTGCCAGGAGGGCGCCCGCCATCGAGGAGTGGCGGCAGTCGGCGACGGTCATCGCGAAGACGATCAGGTCGACCTCCGCGAGGGCCTGCGGCCCGAGCGCCCGGCCGACGGCGGCGGCCATGTCGTGGTAGCTCACGGCGGGCGCCGACTCCAGCCAGCAGTAGTCGAGTTCACCGCCGGCGAGGTCGTCCCAGTGGCTCTTGTAGGCCCACATGTCGTCCGGTTCGGTGCCCCGGTCCTCCCGGGTGAAGTGCAGGGTGAGGGCGCCGGTCAGGCGCGGAGCCGCGGCCGGACGGCCGCGGGACGCGTCGTCGCGCCGGAAGGCGGGCACGGGTCACCGGATCCCAGCGACGTAGCCGGCCAGGGAACCGACGGTCTCCAGGTGGTGCTGCTCCAGGCTCTCCGGGTCCACCTCCAGCTCCAGGGAGTCCTCCAGGGCCATCAGGAGGCTGAGGACGCTGGTGGAGTCCAAGTGCAGTTCGTCGAAGAGCCGGGTGTCGGGGGTCGCGTCCGGCAGCGGCTCGCCGAGCACCTCGGAGAGGGCGGCGACGACGGCGGTGACGAGCTGCTGGTCGGTGGCGGCTGCGGTGGTCATGGGGTGCTCCTCGGTGAGGGTCGGGGGCGGGGGCCGGTCGGCGCCCGTGGGTGCGGCGGTGGGCCGCCTGGGGAGGGTCAGGCCGCGTCGGCGACGGGGGAGGGCCCGGGGGCGGGGAAGTCGTGCAGGATCTGGCTGCCGAGCAGCGACTCGGCGTCGTCACGGCTGCGGACCAGGTGGGCGCGCCCGCCGTGGACCAGCACCTCGGCGGGGTAGCCGTGGCTGAGGAAGTGCACCGGGGAGGCCGTCGGGCCGTAGGCGCCGGAGCGCTCCACGCCGACGATGTCGCCGGGGGCGAGGTCCGCGGGCAGCGCGACCGCCTTGCCGAGGGTGTCGTTGGGGGTGCACAGCGGACCGGTGACGTTCCACGGCACCGCCTCGCCCGCCGCCGCGCGGTTGAGCAGCCGCATCGGGAAGTTGCGCTTGACGAACGAGCCGATGCCGACCGCCGCCATGTGGTGGTTGGTCCCGCCGTCCGCGACGGCGAACCGCTCGCCCATGGACTCCTTCACGTACCGCACCCGGGCCGCGTAGGTGCCGCTGTGGCCCACGAGGTACCGGCCGAGCTCCATCACCAGCCGCGTCCCCGGGTGCCGGGCGGCGAACCGCTCGAAGTGCGGGTTGACCAGGTCGGCGACCTCCACCGGGTCCAGGTCGTTCTCGCCGGGGAAGTACGCCACACCCAGGCCGCCGCCGACGTCGACGACGTCCAGCGGGACGTCGAGCCGTTCCGCGAGCCGCTCGGCGAGGTCCAGGATGCGGGAGGTGTTCTCCTCCACCACGGCGGCGGAGAGGATGCGGGTGCCCATGTAGGTCTGGAAACCGCTCAGCCGCACGTGGGGGTGGCGGCCGGCGAGGTCGGGGGCGTCCAGCAGCGCCTGCTCGTCGATGCCGAACTGCCGGGGCTTGCCGCCCATCGTCAGCCCGCTGCCCTTGACGGCGAAGCTCGGGTTGACGCGCAGCACCACCTCCGCGGTGCGGCCCAGGCCGGCGGCGAGCTCGTCGATCAGCGACAGTTCGCCGAACGACTCGCAGATCAGCGTCACCTGGTCCTTCAGGCAGGCGGTGATCTCGGTGCGGCTCTTCCCCGGGCCGAGGAACATCGTGCGGTCGGCGGGGACACCGGCGCGCCGGGCCGTGACCAGCTCCGTCAGAGAGGAGACCTCGGCGCTCGCGCCCAGGGAGTGGAGCAGTGCGCAGACGCTGACGTTCGGGTTGGCCTTCAGCGAGTAGAACATCTCCACCGCGGGGTGCAGCGCCTCACGGAGGCCGCGGTACTGGCGGGCGATGACGTCGCCGTCGTAGACGTACAACGGGGTGCCGAAACGCTCGGCCAGCTCGGCGAAGCCGATGCCCTGCACGGCGGGCGGCGCACCGATGCCGCCGGCGTTCGGGGAGGGGGTGGTGGTCGGGTCACTCATGGTCGGCGTTCTCCTCGGCGAGGCGGCGGGCGATGGTGGCGTCCAGGGCGTCGAGTTCGGCCTCGTCGCGGGCGATCAGCAGGCCGTAGAGCCGCCCGTTGTGGGGGCCCTCGCCGGTCGCTGCGGCGTTGACGGTGGCGTGGTTGTTGACCAGCAGCCCCCGGCCGCCCTCGGCGGTCAGCAGCAGGTCGCCGAGGATGTCCCGGGTCCGCGCGAACGGGCGGTGGCCGGCGGGGCGGACGTCGTACTGGCGGGCCATCGCCAGCGCCCCGGGCCCGACGAACCGCTCCTGGAGCCGGGTCTGGTAGGTCGACATGTTGTTGCGGGCGTTGATCTCCAGCACCGGCAGCAGCTCGCCGTCGGTGGTGACGATCGCGTCCACCCCGACCGGGCCGTGGAACCCCTCGGCGGCGAGCCGGGCGCCGATCCGCTGCGAGGCGTCCTCGATCTCGGCGGTGTGGCGATCGGAGATCCGAGCGGGGAAACGGTGGCCCTTGTGGACGCCGCGGTCGGTGATGGCCTCCTTGATGAAGTCGAAGCGGACCGCGCCGTCGACGGAGACAGTGAAGTGGTAGTTGAGGTCGACGGCCTTGTCGGCCCACTCCTCGACGACCAGCGACAGCCAGGGGTTGCCGGAGCGGGCGGCGGTGCGCCGGACCATGCGGACCAACTGCTGCATCCGCCGCTCGTCGTCGACGACGACGATGCCCTTGCCGGAGACCCCGTAGGCGTCCTTGACCCCCACCCGCCGCCCGCAGGACAGCGAGGTCGCGGCGGCGGCACGTGCGACCTCCGCGAACTCCTCGGCGCTCTCGCACTCCCAGCCGCGGGCCTGCGCCAGGCCCAGCTCGGTCGCGAGCCGCCGGCTGTAGATCTTGCTGTTCACCGACTTGACCAGCGCCGCGGGCGGCAGCGCCGGTGTCAGCGAGGTCAGCGCGCACAGCCGCTCCTCCAGGACCGACATGCCGTGCGGCCACAACCGGGCACCGCGGAGCGCGAGTTCGCGGAGCCGCTGCTGGAGCAGCGGGGAGGCCAGCGCGTCCACGGCGACGGTGTGCGAGGGGTCGTTGACGTCGGTCACCAGGACCCCGGGCAGGTCGAGACCGAGGCCGTCGAGGTAGCCCAGATAGCCGTCGTCCGGGCGGGACTTCAGGACGACGTGGTCGTCGCCGCCCGCGAGGAGCAGGGCGAACTCGTCCATGCGGTTGACGATCGCCGCGGCCGACCGGCCGCCGACGCTCGGCAGCCCGGTCTCGCCCTTGGCCCACTCGTCCTCGACCTCGAAGTTGCCGAGCAGGACGAACGGGGTGCCGGGCGTGGCACCGCAGGCTTCTTTCACGCCCTCGGTGAAGGTCAGGGTCTGCTGGAGCATGGTGGGGTTCCTCGGTTCAGTGGCGGAAGACCGCGGCGGAGTAGGTGGCGCCCAGGCCGACGCCGACCATCAGGTAGAGGTCGCCGGGGGCGAGCAGACCGCGCTCCCGCGCGGTGACGTGGTTGAGGAAGCTGTCGGCCCCGAAGCAGTGGCCGCTGAACGGCACGTTCTCCAGGAACAGTTGCCGCTCGTCGAAGCCGTGGTCCTCGCAGAGCTTCCGCCACACCATGGTGTTGACGTTGTGCGGCAGGACCAGTCGCAGCTGCTCCAGGGTGGTACCGGCCGCGGCGACCGCCTCGCGGAGCGTCTCCGCGAGGACGATCTGGTGCTCGCGGAAGAAGTCCTTCTCCACCGGGTGCGGTGGGATGCCGTCGGCGAACCGGCCGCGGGTGTGGGTGACGTAGGAGAGCATCCGGTCGCGGTCGCCCCCGGTGCCCACCAGGACCGCGGCGGTCCCCTCGCCGAGCACGGTGGAGCGCGGGACGATCTGGAGGTGGCGGGTGGCCACCCGCTCCCCGGCGAGCACCAGCCCCAGCGCGTCCGGGTCACCGTCCGCGGCCAGCATCTCGCCGACGAGGTGGACGGCGAGCAGGCCGGCGGCGCAGGCGTGCTGGGTGACGGTGAACGCGACCGCGTCGGGCAGGCCCAGCAGCCGGCACAGCTCCTCCGGCGGCTCCTCGGTCGAGGACGCCCCGGTGGCGATGGAGCGCGCCATCACCACGTACCGGACCAGATGCTCCCGGCCGCGCAGCATCGACAGGGAGTCCGCCGCGGCGGCGTGCAGCCGGTGGGTCTCCACGCCCGGGGCGCGGTGCACCGTGTCGAGGCCGAAGTACCGCCGGAAGATCCTGATGTGCGGCATGTCCGCCTCGTTGCCGACCTCCTCGATGGGGAGGCGGGGCCCGGGGAAGTGGCTCGCGACGTCGACCAGCGCGGTCATGCCGCCACCTCCCCGTCGGCCGAGGCGGGGGCGGCGGCCGAGGGAGCCGCGGCAGGGGCCGCGCCGGGCCACCACAGGTCCTCGGGGGACAGGTCCGCCGCCCGGTACTTGCCGAGCGCGCTGATCAGCAGCCGCGCCTCCAGCGCGAGGGCGTCGGCGAGGCGGACCAGCCCGTCCCGGGGGTCCTCGTCGACCGCCACCAGTGCCGCCCGCCCCAGGCCGACAGCACGGGCGCCCAGCGCCATCGCCCGGACGGCCCGGCCGCCCTCCCACATCCGGCCCGAGGCCAGCAGACATCCGTCGCCCGGCCCGCCCGCGGCGGCGACCCGCGAGAGGCACTCGGCGAGCGGCAACCCGACGCCCCCGAGGAAGGAGTGCGGCGCCCAACCGGTGCCGCCCTCCGCCCCGTCGACGGCGACCGCGTCCGCGCCGGCCGCCCAGGCGACCCGCGCCGCGTCGGCGACGTCCCGCCCGGGGTGGAGCTTCACCCACACGCGGGCCAGCGGGAAGTTGTTCCGCATGAACCGCAGCTGCTGGCGGACGATCTCCTCGGTGAAGGTCCCCGGGCTGGCGCAGCGCAGCCGCCTGCCGCTACCGGCCCCGAACACGTCCTGGAGGTCGAACCGTTCCGCGAGCCTCGCCGACTCCGCGTCCCCGGTGACGGTCATGCCGCCGAGACCCGGTTTGGCGCCCTGCCCGATCTTCAGCTCGAAGCCGAGCCGCCCGGACGCCAGCAGCGACTGGGAGTCGGGGTCGGAGTAGACGAGGTTCCACACCTCGGAGTCGGCGTCCTCGGTGGACTGCTGCACCACGACCCCGCCGACGCCGTCGGCGACCTCGTCGCGGTAGGCGGCTATCCGGGAGAGCAGCGCGGACCGCTCCGTGTCGGGGCCGCCGCGCCGGTAGCCGTGGACGGGCACCATGTTCTCGCCGATGACCATGGGCAGACCCAGGCGCGCCGCCTGCCGCCCCGCTGCCACCGAGAGGTCGCCCGAGCCGGCCCGCGTCGAGCCGAAGGCGGAGAGGTACAACGGGAGGGAGGCGGCGAACCCGCCCACGCCGGTGCGGAGTTCGACATCGTCGTGCCGAGGTTCGCGGGCCAGCTCGATCAGCTTCTCCAGCCGGCGCGGCATGAACACCGGCGGCACCAGCCGCGCCCGGTCCAGCTCGTCGGTCCGGGCGGGCGGCGCGTCGGGCGCGCCGAACAGCAGGGAGCCGTAGCCCTCGGCCGCCGGGAAGACCTCCGCCGTGCCGTTCCGCGCGCGGGCGCGGACGGCGTCCTCGGGGAACCCGGGTGCTCGCAGCGCGGTCACGGCGCCACCACCCCGGGGAGCTTCGGGTAGGCGCTGACCTGCCACAGGAAGTCCAGCCCGGTCAGGAACCGCACCAGCCGCTGCACGCCCATCCCGAAACCGGCCGAGGGCGAGATGCCCTCGCGCGCCAGATCCAGGTACCAGGCGTACTTGGCGGGGTTCTCGCCGCTCTCCCGCATCCGCGTCACCAGCGTCGCGTAGTCGGACTCCCGCTCGCTGCCGCTGACCAGCTCGCCGTAACCGCCGTGCGCGATCAGGTCGAAGTTGCGCAGCACGCCCGGCCGTTCCGGGTCCTCGCGGTCGTAGAAGCCTCGCGAGCCCTTCGGGTAGTCGTTGACGAAGAACGGCCGGTCGGACTCCAGGGAGAGCACCTTCTCGCCCTGCCAGTCGATCTCGGCGTCCGGCGACTGCGGGTGGCCCAGTGCCCGCAGCCGCGCCACGGCCTCGGTGTGGGTGCACTCGCCGACCTTGCCGGAGAGCAGCTCGGCGAAGTCCAACCGGTCGCGGCCCAGCCGCTCCAGCACCTCGGGCACGGCGCGCCAGACGTGGTCGGAGACCTCGCTCAGCAGCCCGGCGACGACGGTCTGGATCGCGGCGCGGTCCGCGCCGGCCCACTCGACGTCGATCTGGTGGAACTCCACCAGGTGCCGTCCGGTGCCCGCCGTCTCCGGCGGCTCCACGCGGACGTTGGGCGCGATGTAGAACAGCTTCGGGAAACCCTTGAGGGACGCCTGCTTGTAGAGGATCGCGCTGGTCATCAACTTGTAGGGCCGGCCGTAGTAGTCCACGTCCAGGGCCTTGGCGCCGCGCCCGCCCGGGTCGGTGACCGGGCCGACCAGCGGGGGCAGCAGCTCGACGAACCCCTGGCCGCGCAGGTAGCCGCGGGCGGCGTGCAGCGCCTCCTGCTGGACCAGCATCGCGTCGCGGAGCGCCGGGGTGCGCAGGTGCTCCCCGAGCGGCGGGGGCGGGGGAGCCGCGGCGGCTGTGCCGTCGGGCGTCACCGGCCCGTCGGCGGGGGGAGCGAGGGAGGCGGTCGTGTACGGCATCTCTTCTCCGGGGTCGGGGGCGGGGCGTGCGGGGAGGGCCGGCGCGCTGTGTCGCGGTGCCGGTGGTGCGGTCTGCGGCGGGTTGCCGGAGACGGCCGGGGCTGCCTCCGGGGCGGGTGCGGCAGCCTCCGCCGTGGTGGCGCCGGACTCCGCCCAGACGCCTGGGTCCTGACGTGGGTCGAGGTCGCCGGGGTCGGAGCCGTCGAAGATCCGGGCCATGCCGTGCAGCGCCGACAGCAGCCCCCAGGAGGTCAGCGACCCGCCGCCCGCGCCGTCGGGGCGCACGGGCATGGCGCCCGTGGCCGACCAGCGCAGGCGCCCGCCGCCGTCCAGGTAGCTCCGGGACCGACCTGCGTTGTCCGGATGGAGGCAGAACGGGATGTCGAGGACGCCGCGGGCGAACGCGGTACGCAGCGCGCGCCCGACGTTCCCGTCCAGCGACAGCACCGCGCCGACGAACTCGCGTGCCTGGAGGTAGACCTCGCTGTCACCCTCCTCGCCGGACGGCGTCGCGTCGGTCGCCGAGGCGGCGGTCGCCGCCGTCTCCAACGCGCGGGCGTTCTCCTCGATGGTGGGGATGCGGTGCGCCTCGGCAGCGGTCTTCACGATCAGCCTGCGGGCGCCGGACCGCACCGCGAGCCGCGCCGAGCACTCCAGCAGCCGGAGCGCCCCGTGCTCCGTCACGGGGTAGACCCCCATGTAGGTGTAGAGCACGACGTGCCAGTCGGTCCCGGCCGGTAGGAACTCGGCGGCCAACCGCCGCAGCGCGCGGACCGCGTCCTCGTCCTGGGCGGCGTCCGTCTGCTGGGCGTAGCTCAGCGAGACGCTGCCGATGCCGTGCTGGGTGAAGAAGACGCCCTCCAGCAGGCTGATCGCCACCAGCAGCGCGGGCGGGCACAGTTGGCCCAGCATGCAGCCGCCGAAGCTCTCCACGTGCGGGGCGCGGGGGGCGGGCGCCGACTCGGCCAGCAGCTCGCAGGCGCGTGCCCAGTTCTCCACCGAACGCGCCAGCGGCGTGCGGCCGTACGGCAGGCAGTAGGAGACCGGGCCCCCTTCCGTGGCGTCCAGCCCGGCGGCGGTCAGCGCGCGGATGATGCCGTCCGGCACCGAGGAGCCGTGGCGCACCTGGACGGGAAACCCCGCCCCGACGACGCCGGCCAGCAACTCCCTGCTGCGCTCGGCGGAATGGGCGGTGATCGGGTAGCCGTTGAGGGGAACGCCGTCGTCGAGGCAGGCGCGTGCAGAGGCGTCGTCGCCGACCCGGGTGTAGCTGTCGATCGTGAGCGTGCCGACCGTGGTGGCGCCGGCGGCGCGGGTCGCCGCCAACCCGCGTCGCATCTCGGCGGGGTCGCTGAACCCCATGCGGGGCTGCACCACCAGCGAGCCGGCGGCTGCCGCGGCGGCGACGAACGCGCCGAACGACGGTGCCGTGACTGCCGGGTGGTCCTGCCGCCCGGCGGGCGGTCCGGCGGTCGGCACGGCTGCGGGGCGGGCTGCCTCGGCCCGGCGGCCCGGGGGAGGCGGCTGCGCCGGCGAGGGCGCGGGCCGGAGC
>NZ_JAAVJB010000214.1 GCF_012034385.1 Streptomyces spiramenti | reverse complement strand
CCGGTCGCCCACCGGCGCGTCCGGCGCGGTGCCGGGTGCCGGTGTGCCCCGCTCGGCGACGCCCCCGCCCGGTCGGCCCGGTGCCGTCGCGGGCTCCGAGACCCTGCCCGGCACCCACCCCCTGCCGACCGGACCCGACGCCGGGCCCGGACCCGCTGTCGGTCCGGCGCCGCGCGCAGCCGGACCGCAGCGCTACGACCCCTGGGCGGCTCCCGGCGCCCCCGCGGGCCCGGTCGCCCCTTACGGGCCGGGTCCCTGGGAGCCGGAGCCCGATCCCGCCTCGCGTCGGCCGCGCCCGGCCGCGCTCGTGGTCGGCGCGCTGGTGGTCGCGCTGGTCGCCGGCGGCGTCGGCGGTGTCGTCGGCGTCCAGTTGGAGCGGGGCGGCAGCTTCAGCGAGGTGCGGCTGCCCCAGGCGAGCGGGCAGGAGCGCGTCAGCCAGCCCGGTACCGTCGCGGCGATCGCGGAGGGCGCCCTCCCCGGTGTGGTGACCCTCTACTCCAGCGGTGGTGGCGCGGGCGGCACGGGCACGGGGTTCGTGCTCGACGACGAGGGCCACATCCTCACCAACGAGCACGTGGTCCGGCCGGCGCGGGACGGCGGGCGGATACAGGTCTCCTTCCACAATGGCGACGCGGTCCGCGCGGAACTGGTCGGCTCCGACAGCGGGTACGACCTGGCCGTGGTCAAGGTCACCGGTGTCTCCGGCCTCAGCTCGCTGCCGCTCGGCGACTCCGACGCGGTGCGGGTGGGCGACTCGGTGGTGGCGATCGGCTCGCCCTTCGACCTGGACGGGACGGTGACGGCCGGCATCATCAGCGCGGTGGACCGCCCGATCACGGCGGGAGGTGAGGGCGACGGCTCCGACATCAGCTACGTCAACGCGCTGCAGACCGACGCCCCGATCAACCCCGGGAACTCCGGGGGGCCGCTGGTTGACGACAGCGGGCGGGTCATCGGCATCAACAGCGCCATCCGGACCCCCGGCGGTGCGGACGCCGACGGGGAGTCCCGCGGCGGCAGCGTCGGGCTCGGCTTCGCGATCCCCGTCAACCAGGCGAAGCGCATCGCCGAGGAGCTGATCAACACCGGCGTCGCCACCCATCCCGTCCTCGGTGTCAAGCTCGACCTCGGCTTCACCGGCAACGGCGCCCTGGTGGGTAGCAGCAGCAGCGAGTCGGGGGTGCTGGCCGACGGCCCCGGCGCACGGGCCGGCATACGTGACGGCGACGTCATCACGGCGGTCGACGGCTCGCGCGTCCGCAGCAGCGACGAGCTGATCGTGAAGGTGCGCTCGCACCGGCCCGGCGACGTGCTGGAGATCACTCTCGAACGCGACGGGGACGAGCGGACGGTCAGTGTGGAGCTGGGGCGCGCGACCTCGGAGTGACCACCCCTCCCGCCCCGGGCGCCCAGCGGGGTACCGTGGCTGTCGCCGGATATCTTCCGCTTGAGGGAGCTGACAGTTGTTCTTCGATATCGGACCGCTCAATTTCCTCATTCTGCTGATCCTGGCGATTCTTCTCTTCGGCCCGGACAAGCTCCCCAAGCTGATCCAGGACGCCGTGGGTTTTCTGCAGAAGGTCCGCGCCTACTCGGACAACGCGAAGCGTGACATCCGGTCCGAGCTGGGGCCGGAGTTCAAGGACTTCGAGTTCGAGGACCTCCACCCCAAGCGCTTCGCCCAGAAGCACCTGATGAGCAAGGACGAGCTGGGCCTGCGTGAGCTGCGCGACTCGCTGGACGTCCGCAAGGAGCTCACGGAGGTGCGCGACTCGCTGGACGTGCGCAAGGAGCTGACCGAGGCCACCGACGCGGTCAACGGCCGCGCCCGGCCCTCGCGCGTCGGGTCGGACGACGACTCCGCCGACGGCCGGAGCGTGACCGGCAGCACCGCTGCCCCCGGCGACCCGGTGGAACTCGACAAGGGCTTCGCGACGGAGGCCGAGATGCACGCGGACGCCGCGCCGACCAACGACAGCCACCAGGGGGGCGTACGGCTCGACAAGACGGCGCCGACGACCCCGGCGAGCGCCCCGACCCGATCCTCGGCCGTCGCACCGCCGTTCGACATCGACGCCACCTGACCGGGCATTCCATCGCATTTGGGGTATTTATCTCCGTCGGGTTTCCGGGCTTCCCCGCCGCGCGTGGGGCGGGTGGCTATCCTCGCTGTGTCCCGGGGCTCCCCCTGGGCACACGTGAGGAGGAGGCGTCCGCACATGGAGACGACGAGTCGGACCGGGCCGGACACCACTCAGGGGGTGCCGGGTGCCCGACAAGCGGTCGACGGCTACCTGAGTGCCGACTTCCCCTGGTACGGACTGGACGAGGCGTTCAGCGGGCCGCGCTGGCTCATGCAGGTGGCGGCGGCGACAGACGGATCGGTCGAGCACGGCTCGACCGGCCACGGCGACGAGCCGTCCTACCTGGCCGAACTCGGCCCGGAGGAACAGCGGTTCGCGGTGGTGGTGACCGTGGCGACCCGCCCGGTCCGGCGCAGCCCCGACGGCACCGGCGTCCTGGAGGCCACCTCGGTCTCCTCGGCGGCCTGGCTCGCCGGTTCGGGGTTGCTCTCCCGGACCTGGCCGACGCACATGGAACGCGCGCTGCGGCAGGACTGGCTGGAGCAGCAGACCAGCATCGCGTGGGACCTCGCGGACCAGCTGCACGGTGAGGGCTGGTCGATGCTGTCCCTGCCGGTCGACGGCACCCCGACCGACTTCCGCTACCGGGAGTCGGAGTACGGCTGGGTCCTGGCCGGTGCGGCCGGGGACGGCCAGCACATCGGCGCCTACGGGCGCGGGATGAGCGCGTACGGCCTCGGGTTCGCCGTGGTCGAGGACATCCACAGCTACACCTGACCGGACCGGACGGCCCCCGACGGCCGGCGGCCTCCCCCACCGGGGGCGACGCCCCCGCCGCAACGACCGGCGCACCGCGGCCGGCGCGCGGGCCGGGCACGACGGGTCCGACCGCGACGGCCGCGGCCTGACCCGCCCGGGAGAGCAGCGCGACGAAGGCCGGCGCCGAGAGGCGCCGGCCTTGTCATGTCACGACGGGAGCGAGGAGCGGTCAGAACTTGTTGCGCGGCGTGATGCCCAGCGACAGCCCGGAGAGGCCCCGCTGCCGTGCGCCCAGCGCGGAGGCCACGGCCCGGATCGCCGTCCCGGCGGGGGAGTCGGGGTCGGAGAGGACCACGGGCTTCCCCTCGTCGCCACCCTCCCGCAGCCGCACGTCGATCGGGATCTGCCCCAGCAGCGGCACCTCGGCCCCGGTGGTGCGGGTCAGCCCCTCGGCGACCTGCTTGCCGCCGCCGCTGCCGAAGACGTCGACCATCTCGTCGCAGTGCGGGCAGGGCAGCCCGGCCATGTTCTCCACCACGCCCACGATCTTCTGGTGCGTCTGCACCGCGATCGAACCGGCGCGCTCCGCCACCTCCGCCGCCGCCTGCTGCGGCGTGGTGACCACGAGGATCTCGGCGTTCGGAACCAACTGCGCCACCGAGATCGCGATGTCGCCGGTGCCGGGGGGCAGGTCCAGCAGCAGCACGTCGAGGTCGCCCCAGTAGACGTCGGCCAGGAACTGCTGGAGCGCCCGGTGCAGCATCGGCCCGCGCCACACCACCGGCGCGTTGCCCGGGGTGAACATCCCGATGGAGATCACCTTCACGCCGTGCGCCGACGGCGGCATGATCATGTTCTCGACCTGGGTGGGCCGGCCGTCGGTGCCCAGCATCCGCGGCACGGAGTGGCCGTAGATGTCCGCGTCGACCACGCCGACCTTCAGTCCGTCCGCGGCCATCGACGCCGCCAGGTTCACCGTCACCGAGGACTTGCCGACGCCGCCCTTGCCCGAGGCCACGCAGTACACCCGCGTCAGCGAACCCGGCTGGGCGAACGGCACCTCACGCTCGGCCTGCCCGCCGCGCAGCGAGGCGGCGAGGTCCTTGCGCTGCTCGTCGCTCATCACGTCCAGCTCGACCCGCACGGCGGTGACACCCGCGACGCCGCGCACCGCGTCCTCGACGTTGCTGGTGATCGTCTCGCGCATCGGGCACCCCGACACGGTCAGGTAGACGCCGACGACCACCGCCCCGTCCGCGGCGATCTCCACCGACTTCACCATGCCGAGGTCGGTGATGGGCCGATGGATCTCCGGATCGTTCACCGTGGCGAGCGCGGCTCGCACCGCGTCCTCGGTGGGGGTGGTTCCGGCGGCGGTCGTGTCGGTAGCCATGGCACCGATGGTACGGCTCCGGCACCGCGCGGTGGGACCGGCCCTGTGGCGTTGCGCACGCGCCGGGTACGCTGCCGCTCACCCGCCGGTGACCACCCGTTGGAAACCCGGTGACCGCCTGCGGCGCGCCCTCGTGCGGCCGAGGTCGCAGGACGGGTCCAGAACACAGCGAACCGAGGAGTGGCAGCCCCCGTGACCCCCCGAGCCGGAAGGCGGCATCCCCTCCGCGAGCTGCTGGTGAGCGGCCTGATGTGTGTGACCGGAGCGGGCCTCCTCACCGGCTGCGGCGGCGAGGAGGAACCGCCGCCGGACCCGGACGAGGGCACCAACGGCCTCGCGTCCCTGCCGGCCGCGACCATCGAGGAGCGCGCCTTCACCGCGGCCTCCGAGGCGGAGTCGCTCCGCCTCTCCGGTTCCGTCACCGCGGGTGAGGCCGGGTTCCGACTCGACATGCGGCTCGGCCCCGAGGGCGGCGTCGGCGAGGTCTCCACCCAGGGCGCGACCTTCGAGCTGCTCCGCGTCGAGGACGAGTTGTTCATCAAGGCGGACGCCGCGTTCTGGCAGTACCAGCAGTCGGAGGACGAGGCGGAGCGCGACATCGACCCCTCCACCAAGCTGGAGGGGATGTACGTCAAGGTCCCGCCGGAGGACCCCTCGTACGACCAGCTCAGCGGGTTCACCGACAAGGCCCTCATGCTCGACCTGCTGCTCGGCATGGAGGGCACCCGCGAGACCGGTGACCGCGGCATGTTCAACAACGTGGCGACCATCAGCGTCGTCGCGGACGAGGGCGCCGGCGGCGTGCTGGAGGTCTCTCTGATCGGCGACCCCTACCCGCTGCGCCTCGAACGGGGCGGCGAGGCGGGCGAGATCCGGATGGCCGAGTGGAACGAGGAGTTCCCGCTGCGCGCGCCGCAGGACGAGCAGATCGTGGACTACGGGGACCAGATCCTCAAGGACGCCGGCTGACACACCGCGCTCCCCTCCCTGCCCGGCGGCGGAGGACCGGCCCGGCACGCGGGCGGGTCAGCGGCGCCCGCGTGCCACCGGCAGGCCGCTCGGCACGCGACCCCGGGTGAGCGCGGCCGACTCCCGCGGCGGCTCCGCGCCGGAGCCGGTCGGGTACGCCCCCGGGCGCTGCGCCGCCGGCCCCTCGGCGGTGAGCCGCAGCACCCGGCACTCCGCCGCCCAGCGGTCCGCCAGCCGGTCGGCGTCCGGGGCGTTCAGCCGCTTGCCCCGCAGTTCCGCCACTGCGGCGGCCCACTCCGGGCCGCCCGCCGCGGGTTCACCGACGCGGGCCGTCCACACCAGCAGCCGCCCGCCGTTGTCCTTGCTGCGGGCCGTCACGGTGGCGGTGCCGCCGTCCCGCAGTTCCAGCCCCTCCAGGGGCTGCTCGCCGGGTCCGCCCACCAGCCAGACCGCGCCCTCGTGCCAGGCGTGCCACAGCGCGCGCGCCGGAGCCGGGCCGGGGCCGCGCACCCAGAGCAGGGAGGACTTCTTCGCGGTCTCCTCCACGAGGGCCGCGTCCAGCAGCGAGGTCGTCATCGCACCACCGTAGAGCGCCGCGCGCCCGCACGGCACCCACCGGCCGGCGGCACGGCGGGCGCCGGCCTCCCGCGCGGGCCCGCCCTGAGAGGGAACCGCCGTGCCCGGAGGCCGGTGCCGATCGCGCTGCCGCTGCCCGTGGCGTCAGGCCGCCAGACCCAGCGCCGCCATGCGCTTGGTGTGCGCCTCGGTGATGCGGGCGAACATCTGGCCGATCTCCGCCAGGTCGAACCCGTCGGCGACACCGCCGACCAGCATCGTCGAGAGCGCGTCCCGGTCGGCCACCACCCGCTGCGCCTGGGAGAGCGCCTCGCCCATGAGCCGCCGCGCCCACAGGGCGAGCGGGCCGCCGAGACGCGGGTCCTCCTCGATCGCGGCGCGGACCTTGTCCACGGCGAAGTCCGCGTACCCGGTGTCGTCGAGCACGTTGACCACCAGGTCCCGGGTCTCGACATCGAGACGGTGCGCGATCTCGCGGTAGAAGTCGGCGGCGATGGCGTCGCCGACGTAGGCCTTGACCAGGCCCTCCAGCCAGTCGGAGGGGGCGGTGAGCCGGTGGAACTCGTCCAGGGGCCCCGCGAAGGGCTCCATGGCCGCGGCGGCGTCCACCCCGATCTCCGTCAGCCGGGCGGCGAGCCGCTCGTGGTGGTGGAACTCGGCGGCGGCCATCCGTGCCAGCGCCGCCTTCGCCTCCAGCCCCGGCGCGAGCCGCGCGTCCTGCGCCAGCCGCTCGAAGGCGGCGAGCTCCCCGTAGGCCAGGGCGCCCAGCAGGTCGACGATCGCGGCGCGGTAGCGCGGGTCGGCCGAGGCCTCCTCCCAGGTGCGCGAGGCACCGGCCTCCGGGCGCTCGCGCTCGGTGCCGGTATCGGGAGCTGACTCTTCGGGCGTGTCCATGGGCCGCAGAATAGCCCGGGACCTTCTGCCCTCACGATCGCCCCTGACACATGTGCGCGGTTCCGGGGTAGAGTGATATGGACCCGCCAGCAGGCGGGTCCCGTTCATGTGGAGATTCCTGGCTGGACCAGGACCCGCGGATGCCCGGTCGGTGGCCCGATCGGCTCCGACTGACAGCCCGCACGCGGACACCACCGTCCGCCAGGTGGGACCCGCTCGCGCGGTGCATGCGCTTGAGTGAGATGCCGGGTCCCGTGCCGTGACGGCCCCTTTCCGGGCCGCTCGCCGGCGCGGTGGACCGACCCGCCTCGCCATCGTGCTTCGCGTCACACAGAAGAGGCAAGCACACTGTCCACGACAACTTTCCGCAGCCTCGGCATCCTCGCCGAGACCGCCGAGGCCCTCGAGGCCGTCGGCATCGTCACCCCGTTCCCCATCCAGGAGCTGACCCTGCCGGTCGCTCTCGCCGGCTCCGACGTCATCGGCCAGGCGAAGACCGGCACGGGCAAGACCCTGGGCTTCGGCATCCCCGTGCTGGAGCGTGTCACCGTCGCCGCCGACGTCGAGGCGGGCCGGGCCCGGCCCGAGGACCTCTCCGACGCCCCGCAGGCGCTCATCGTCGTCCCGACGCGCGAGCTGTGCCAGCAGGTCACCAACGACCTCCAGACCGCCGGCAAGGCGCGCAACGTGCAGGTCCTCGCGATCTACGGCGGGCGCTCCTACGAGCCGCAGGTCGAGGCGTTGCGCAAGGGCGTCGACGTGGTCGTCGGCACCCCCGGCCGACTGCTCGACCTGGCCGGCCAGCGCAAGCTGCGGCTCAACGAGGTCCGCGCGCTCGTCCTCGACGAGGCCGACGAGATGCTCGACCTCGGCTTCCTCCCGGACGTCGAGCGCATCATCCAGATGCTGCCGACCCGTCGGCAGACCATGCTCTTCTCGGCGACCATGCCCGGTCAGGTCATCTCCCTGGCGCGCCGGTACATGAGCCAGCCCACCCACATCCGGGCCGCCGTGCCGGACGACGAGGGTCTGACCGTCGCCAACACCACCCAGCACGTCTACCGTGCCCACTCCCTCGACAAGATCGAGATGATGGCCCGGCTGCTCCAGGCCGACGGCCGGGGGCTGGTGATGGTGTTCTGCCGCACCAAGCGGACGGCGGCGGACCTCGCCGACCAGCTCGACCGCAGGGGATTCGCCGTAGGCTCCGTCCACGGCGACCTGGGCCAGGGTGCCCGGGAACAGGCGCTGCGCGCCTTCCGCAACGGCAAGGTCGACGTGCTGGTCTGCACCGACGTCGCCGCCCGCGGCATCGACGTCGAGGGCGTCACCCACGTGGTGAACTACCAGACCCCCGACGACGAGAAGACCTACCTCCACCGCATCGGCCGCACCGGCCGCGCCGGTGCCAAGGGCAACGCGGTCACTCTCGTCGACTGGGACGACATCCCGCGCTGGCAGCTGATCAACAAGGCGCTGGGGCTGGACTTCAACGACCCGGCCGAGACCTACTCGACCTCGCCGCACTTCTACGCGGAACTCGGCATCCCCGCCGGGACCAAGGGCGTCCTGCCGCGTGCCGAGCGGACGCGTGCCGGGCTCGACGCCGAGGTGGTCGAGGACCTCGGCGGTCCCGACGCCAAGCGCGGCGGCAACCGCCGCCGCAACGAGGAGCAGGAACGTCCCGCCCGGCCCGCCGCCTCGCGGCAGCGCCGCCGGACCCGGAACGGTGCCCCGGTCGACGAGGCCGCCGACGCCGCCGCACCCGTCGCCGCACCCGCCGAGGGCGCGGAGCCCGCGGGCGCCGAGACCGAGGAGGGC
>NZ_JAAVJB010000213.1 GCF_012034385.1 Streptomyces spiramenti | reverse complement strand
GGGACCGTGTGGGAGAGTAGGTCGCCGCCGAACAAATTGTGTGGGAGAGGGTCTCACTGGAACTACGGTTCCGGTGGGGCCCTTTTCTGCGTTCCCGGGAACACCCCGCGCGCTCCCGGAAAGACCCCTCGCTGTGGTGAAGGGTCTTTCCAGGAGCGCGCTCGGGCCGCGATGCGGTCGCGCTGTTCGCCGCGTCTCGGTATCAGAGCCGGCGGAACATCATGTGCTGGCCGACGAGTCCTGCGTCGGGGTGGTCGAAGGCCATCGGCGCCGTGCCGACAACCTCGAAGCCCAGTGACTTCCAGAGGTGCACCGCTGGCTCGTTGACCTCGACGACGGCATTGAACTGGATTCCGCGGAAGCCCTGTTCGCGGGACCACTCGATGACGTACTCGCCGAGCCGGCGTCCGACGCCCTTGCCCTGGTGGTCCGGGTCGACCAGGAATGAGCCCGTGGCGATGTGGGAGCCGCGTCCCGGCTTGTTCGGCCCCATTTTCGCCGAGCCCACGATCCTGTCACCGACGACGGCGACCACGGTCCGCCCCGGAGGGCGCTCCATCCACCACGGTTCTGCCTCGTCCAGGCTCTGCCCCTCGGGAAACGCGTACGTACGCCCCTGGGCCATGATCGCGGCGTAGAACGCGTAGATGCTCGGCCAGTCCCCGTCCGCGGCAACACGAATCTTCATTCGCCGGACGATACACGGTGCCCGCGCCACCGTCCGGGGGGGTGTACGAGTGTGCTCCCGCCTCGCTCCGTGCCGCACGTCCTGGCCGCCGCCGCAGCGAGTCGACGGGGGTGGCGGCCCCGCAGCGGGGGGCGGCGCCCTCGGCGGGCTCCCGCGCTCGTCGACCCCGCCCGCCGCTGCGGTGGACCGTCCAGCGCCGGCCGCGACACCGGCGTTCGGGCCGTGATTCCGTCCGGTGCCGAAGCGGTGGCGAAGTGTAGCTGAATTCCGCGATGAATGGCGAATAGGTTTAGTGCGGTATCGACACGCCGGTGTTTCGTCGGAGCCGCAACCTGGAACTGGGAAATAATCGGCCGCCAAGTACGGCCTTTGAACAGATGTCCACATGCCCAAGGTGCGGTGAAACTGTGAGATGCCCAGTTTGCGGAGGATCGGACGGAATAGAGATCTTCACCGACGAGGACGGTAACTTGCTGTGCATGTGTCCCTGCGGTGCGGCATGGTCCCCGTGAGCGTGTAGTCCTCCAGCGTGACCGCTCTCGCGCCGCGGTCGTGACGCCCGGGTGGGCACGGTGCCCCGCCGGCCCGTGGCCGCCGCGTCACGGCGTTCCGGGGGTGCGGCCCGTCCGGCGGGGCGGGTTCGGCATGCGGGCGGGCACGCGCCGTGCGGACGCGTTTCCGCCCGCGCCCCGACGGGCGGTTGCGATGGATTCCCTCTTTCGAGTGGCTCCGCATATGCCGTAGTCCAGGACGACCCGCGGAATTCCGCCCGGCCTTCGCCACTTCCGATGTCTTCGATCCGGTCGAGGCTCAGATTTCCTCCGACATCTGTTCCATTCGGCCGACCTCCGCGGCCTGTTGGGCCGCTATCTCCGTCGCGAGTTCGCTGACGGTGATGTCGACTCCCTCGGCGATCACGTCGGCCGACATCGTCACTGCGCCCTCGTGGTGAACGATCATCAGTTCCAGGAAGAGCTGGTCGAACTCCTCGCCCCTGGCCTCCGCGAGGGCCGCCATCTCCGCGGGCGAGGCCATCCCCGGCATGTCCGAGTGGCCCTCGGCTCCCCCCGGTGCGGCGTCGCCGTGTCCGCCGTGCCCGCCGTCCTCGTGATCCCCGGCGCCCTCGGAATCCTCCTCGAACGCCTCCAGCCAGGCTCGCATCACCTCGATCTCCGGTGCCTGCGCCGTGGCGATACGGGTGGAGAGCCGGTCGACCGGGTCCGCGTGCGCGTGGTCCGCCGCGAGATCGGTCATCTCCAGGGCCTGCTCGTGGTGGACGATCATCATCACGATGTAGTCGACATCGGCCTCGTTGGGTTCCTCGGCCCGGTCCTCGGCCTCGGCCCGCACCTGTTCAGGCGTCAGCTTGCGGGCGTCCTCCCCCGGCCCGGCGGGGGCGATGACCGTGGCTTCCTCCTCGGTGGCCGCCGCCTCCACCGTGTCACCCGAGGTGCAGCCGGTGAGGGCGGCCATGGCCACGGCCGCGGCGCAGGTCGTGGCTGCGACGGTGCGCAGTGTACGAGTGGGGTGACGGTGCATCGGCGTGCCTCCTGGGCGGTCGGCGGGCAAAAGTCGCCCTGTTGAGATGTACATGCTTGGTCAATACTGGGTGCCAGCTCAAGACCCCCACGGATTCGACTGCGCCCAGGAGGCCTCAGTGGAATCGTTGCGAAAGCGACGCAGATACACGCGAATCGGCGCTGCGGCCGGAGCCATCGGCCTGCTGGCAGCCCTGTTGGGCACCGGGGTGGCTTCCGCCACCCCCACCCCGGACGACCCCACCCCGTCGGAGGTCACCGCGGAGGAGCGTTCCTCCGTCGCCGAGGCCATAGCCGAGGGCGAGATACCGGGCGTGGACGAGATCGTCCACAGCGACAACATCCGGCACCTCGCCAACGTCCCCAAGGCCGGCCTGCGGGCGACCAACTCGGACATCGCCTTCCAGGGCGACTACGCGTTCGCCGGCAACTACGACGGCTTCACGATCTACGACATACGTCGCCCGAGCAAACCCCGCATCGTGACCGAGGTCTACTGCCCCGGCCCCCAGGGCGACATCTCCGTCCACGGCGATCTGCTGTTCCTCTCCGTCGACTCCTCCCGGAGCGACGACTCCTGCAACAGCACCTCACTGCCCGCCACGCAGAAGGAGGCGTGGGAGGGCATGCGGATCTTCGACATCAGCGACATCCGCGAACCCCGCTACGTCGCGGCGGTCGAGACCGCCTGCGGGTCGCACACCCACACGCTCGTGCCGGACGGCAAGAAGAACGTGTACCTCTACGTCTCGTCCTACTTCCCGCACGCCACGTACCCCGACTGCCAGCCGCCCCACGACGGCATCTCCATCGTCAAGGTGCCGGTGAACTCCCCGGAGAAGGCGAAACTCTCGTCGTTCGAGGTGCTGTTCCCCGACGGTGGCTTCCCCGGCGACAGCTCGGGCACCGCCACCAGCGGCTGCCACGACATCACCGTGTACCCCGAGCGCAAGATCGCCGCGGGCGCCTGCATGGGCGACGGCATCCTGATGGACATCTCCAAGCCCGCCGCTCCCCGTGTCATCGACCGGGTGCAGGACGTCGAGCACTTCGCGTTCTGGCACTCCGCGACGTTCAGCGAGGACGGCAAGAAGGTCGTCTTCACCGACGAGCTCGGCGGTGGCGGCGCGGCCACCTGCAATGCCCGCGTCGGTGACGAGTACGGCGCCAACGGGATCTACCACATCACGGGCAAGGGCGACCGCCGCTCGATGGAGTTCCAGAGCTACTTCAAGATCCCCCGGCACCAGGCCGACACCGAGAACTGCGTCGCCCACAACGGCTCGCTGATCCCGGTGAAGGGCCGCGACATCATGGTGCAGTCCTGGTACCAGGGTGGCGTCTCCGTCTGGGAGTTCACGGACTCGGGCGATCCGCACGAGATCGCGTACTTCGAGCGCGGTCCGATCTCCGACGAGCGCCTCACCTTCGGCGGGAGCTGGTCGGCCTACTACTACAACGGCCACATCTACTCCAACGACCAGAAGGGCTTCGACGTCCTGCAGATCCGGGACCCCCGGACCGATCGCGCCAACGGCGTCAAGATGAAGGAGCTCAACGCCCAGACGCAGCCGCGCTACCTGCGCTGAGCCGGGAGTGTCCGCGTCCCCCGGGGCGGCGCGCCGGGCAGCCGGCGCTCACGCAACGGGGGACGCGGCTCCGCCCGCTCCGCCCGCTCCGGTCGCGGAATCGGAGCGGCGGCCACCGCCGTCAGGGGTGCGGCGGGACCAGTGGTCGCGCAGTTCGGACACCACGCCCACCGCGGCGGCGGTCAGCGGCACCGCCAGCAGGGTCCCGATCAGACCGCCGAGCGAGGCACCGGCGGCCACCGCGAGCAGCACGAAGGCGGGGTGGAGGAAGACTGTTCTGCTGTGCACCAGCGGCTGGAGCAGCGTTCCCTCGATCAACTGCACCGCGAGCACCACCGCCAGCGCTCCCACGGCGAGCATGATCCCCTGGTCGGCGAGGGCGACGAGGACGGCGACCGTTCCGGAGAGGAACGCGCCGACGAAGGGGATGTACGCGCCGACGAAGACCAGGGCGCCGAGAGCAGCCGCCTGCGGGACGCCGAGCAGCGCCAGTCCGACGGTGATGAAGACGGCGTCGATGGCCGCGATGATGGTGGTGCCCCGCATGAAGCCCGCCATGGAGTCCCAGGCCCGTCTGCCCAGCCTGACCGCCAACTCGCCCCGGCCGCCCGGGGTCCAGCGCCGGACCGCGTCCACCATCCGCTCTCGGTCGCGCAGGACGAAGAAGACCAGGGTGAGGGTGAGCACGGTGCCCGCCACCAGTTGGCCGGCCAGGCTGATCCCGGTGAACGCCCCCTGGGCGGCTGCCCCGGCCGCCGCGCTCCCCAGCGAGGAGAGGCTGTCGGCTGCGCCGCGCACGGCGTCGGCCACCGGGCCGCTCTCCTCGGAAGCCCGGTCGACCAGGTCCCGCAGGGTGGTGCTGAGGTCGGCGGCTGCGTCGGTCAGCAGCTGCACCATCACCCGGACCACCGCCGCGATCACGGCGATCAGCAGGACGGCGGAGACGCCCGCGGCCCACCCCCGTCGCAGCCCCACGCGGCGCAGCAGCCGGTCCAGCGGCACGATGAGCGCGGTGATCAACAGCGCGACGAGGACCGGGATGACCACGACGCGGAGCTGGTACGTCAGCCCGACCACCAGGGTGAGGACGCCCGAACCGAGGAGGATCGCGGCCGACCAGCGGATGACCTGCATCAGACGGTGGATCGTACGGCGGGAGTGGTGCTCCCCGGCATCGCCGGGGGTGGGTGTGCCGGACAGGGCCGCGTGCCCGGCGGCGGGTGTCGAACCCGGTCGCGAGTGGGGGGAGTCGGCGCCGGGCGCCCCCGGGGCGTCCGGCTGCTCCGCTGGGTCGGGGCTGTCGGGCATGGCTGTCTGCTCCTCACCGCAGGCATGGGGCGGCCACTGGCCGCCGGCAGCCTATTAGTGCACAAACCGGTACCGATGGGGCGGAGGTGGTGGGTGCGGCGCGCGACGAGGGAGGCGGCCCGGTCGCGGCGGTCCCGACCGCCCGCCGTGAAGCGGTTCAGCCGATCGGCAGCGCGCCCTCCCGGTGTTCGGCCCGGCGCTGTCCTGCCGCGACCAGCGCCTTGACGGGGATCAGTGCCAGCCAGGTGAGCATTCCGGCGTCGGTGCTCACGAAGGCGACCGGCACCGAGACGGCGAACACGGTGGCGGAGAGCGCGAGGTCGACGACGGCGAGGCGCTGCACGGCGTCGGCCGGTCGACGCCGCGGCTCGCAGCTCACCAACAGGGCGAGGTGGACCCCGTTGACGGCGGCGACGGTCGCGGCGTAGGCGGCGGTCGCCACGGAGTGGCTGCCGCCGTACTCGGCGAGGAGGGCGGTCGGGAACGGCAGCAGCGCGACCAGGCCGAGCCCGAGCAGGGTGAGGTGTCCGCCCCGGTCGACGGAGGCGTCGACGCGGTCCAGGACGTAGCGGTGGTCTCGCCAGAACTGGGCGATCACCACGAAGGAGAGGGCGTAGGCGCCGAGGTTGGGGAGCTGGCCGCGCAGCGCTTCGTGGAAGGCGGCGTCGCCCAGGTCGGGCGGAACGGAGATGTCGAGGACGAGGAGTGTCATGGCGATGGCGAAGACGCCGTCGGACAGTGCGGTGAGGCGGCCGGTCAGTGCGGCCGTGCGTTCCTCGATCGGGTGATGTGCGGGCGGCTCCTGCTCACTGTCGGTCACGTCTACTACGCTATGTGTTGGTGGTGGTGCGGTGAGTACGCGACGCGTGCTCGGCCCCTTGTGCGGGCCGGTGGTGGTGCGGTTGTCATGGTGGTGCGGTTGTCATGGTGGTGCGGCCCGGCGGTCGCAGGACGGGGTGTGGTCGGCCATGCCCTGCTCCTGCCTGGGCCCGGATGGTTCCGGGCGACGCACGTGTCCGTTCAGGCAGGGACCGTTGGCGGCGGAGTGCCGCGGTTGGGTCCGGCGGGCCCCAACGCCGGACGGCCTCCGCTCGGGGGGAGAGCCGACACGCTCAGCGTCGGGTGCGTCGGGTGCGTCGGGTGCGTCGGGTGCTCTGAGTGCGCCGGGTGCGCAGCGCGCGCGGGGGTGTCGGGGGCGATCCGGCGCGGGGCGCGGGGCGGGTGCTGTCGGTGGGCGCGCGGACGGTCGATTCCCGCATCGGGCGGTGGCGCGGCACGGCACCGCCGTGGGCCTGCGGTGACGTCTGCGGAGGAGGGAGAGGGGCGGGGCAGGCCGTCCCCCCGGGGGCGCGCGGCGGACGAGGAGGCAAACGACGCAGAAACGTTGCGAGTTGGCGGTGGACCGGTCGGGAGATCAGTCTTGTTCCACCGCCGGGCTCCGTGCGAGCCGCGCTCCACCTGGCGCGGTGTCCGGAGTCCGGCGGCTTGTTCCCGCGCGACGTCGGCCGGGGTCATGGCGGCGAGGAACCGCGTCGCTGCTCCTGTTCGAGCAACTCGGGCAGGTCCTTCAACCGGTCCAGCCCCGCCACCGGACGCGACATCCGGTGGTTCCGCTCCAGCCGTTCCCGATGGCGGTCGAGGAAGGCCCAGTACCCCGCGGTGAACGGGCAGGCCCGCTCCCCGACGCGGACGTCCGGCCGGTACGCGCAGTCCCCGCAGTAGTCGCTCATCCGGTTGATGTACGCCCCGCCCGAGGTGTACGGCTTGGTGGTCATCCGGCCGCCGTCCGCGTACTGGGACATCCCCACCACGTTGGGCACCATGACCCAGTCGTACCCGTCCACGAACGAGCGGTGGAACCAGTCGGTGACCTCGCGCGGGTTCCAGCCGGACTGCAGCGCCCTGCTGCCCAGCACCATCAGCCGGGGGATGTGGTGGACCCACCCGGTCCGGCGCACCTGGGCCAGTACGGACGAGAGGCAGCGGGCGGTGACCGCGTCGGCGTCCAACTCGGCGAACCACTCGGGCAGCCCTCGCCGGTGGTTCAGCTTGTTGTGGGCGCGGTAGTCGTCGCCGAAGTGCCAGTAGAGGTGCCAGACGTACTCGCGCCAGCCGGCGACCTGGCGCACGTAGCCCTCGACCGACGGCAAGGGGGCCGACCCGTCCCGGTACCGCTGCTCGGCGCCCTCCACGCACTCGGCGGGATCGAGCAGGCCCAGGTTGAGCGGAACCGAGAGCAGACTGTGGCTCATCCACGGGTCCTCGGCGAGGACAGCGTCCTCGTGTGCGCCGAACCCGGGCAGCCGGTGGTCGAGGAAGCGCCGCAGCGCGGCGAGGGCCTCTCCGCGGGTGGCGGGGAACAGCCTGGGCCCGTCCTCACCCACGAAGGAGACCTGACCGTCGCGTTCCCAACGGTCGAGGTCGTGGCGGACCTCGGCGTCGATGTCGTCCTCCTCGGCCAGCCACGGTCGGGGGGCGCCGAGGACGCGGGCACCGCGGGGCGGTGGTTCGCGGTTGTCGTGGTCGTAGTTCCAGCGTCCCCCCGCGGGCTGGTCGTCCCCGTCGAGGAGCAGTTCGTGGTCTCGGCGGACGTCGCGGTAGAAGTCCTCCATCCGCAGCGCCCCGCCCTCCCGGCCCGCGACCCATCGCGCGAAGTCCTCGTGGGAGACCAGGAAGCCCCGCGCCGGCAGGACGGTCAGCCCCGGAGTGTCGCGGACGAAGCCGAGCGCGGCGTGGGAAGTGGGGTGGTGCACGGTGGCGTTGCGGCGCCCGCCGCCGACACCGGCGGTCCGCAACCCCTCGCGGTAGGTGTCGGCGCGGACGTAGTGGACCCGGTCCCCGAGGTCGGCGGCACGGTGCCGCATCGCGGAGAGGACGAGGTGCGCCTTGGCGCGGTGGAACCGGCGGCGGCGCAGCACCGCCCGTGACTCGATCATCACCAGTGGCGCGTCCTCGTCGGGCCCGTCGGCACCGCCGGCGCCGTCCCGTGCGAAGTGCGGACCGAGTTGGTCTCCGAACAGCAGGTGGGGGCGCACGGCCATGGTGGAGGACCTTTCGGCGGGGTGGTGAGAGGGCTTCCGCACGGGCGAGGCGGCGGGCGAGGCCGATCTGCGATCATTCCGACCGCCCTTCGGGACCCGTGGGAGCACGACGTCGGAAGGGGGCGCGGGTCGTCCTCGGCGCGCCCTCGCGGAGCGCAGGGCGCGGGCTCGACCGGCGTCCCGACCGCACGCCGCACGCCGACCGTCCGGCAGCAGTGGCGGCCCGTCGCGCGCGGCGGGCTCGACCCGGCGGGTACCTGCCCGCCGGGCGGTGGGCCGTCGGCGCCTCGCTCAGGGGGCGGCCCGGTCGACGAGGGTCTCCACCGCCGAGCGC
>NZ_JAAVJB010000212.1 GCF_012034385.1 Streptomyces spiramenti | reverse complement strand
GAGCCGGTGGGCGGAGCACCGGGAGAGGCGTCCGCGGCGCTCGACGCGGGCGGAGGGACCGGGGCGAGCGGAGCGGCCCCGGGGCCGCCGGACCCCGGGCGGCGGAGCTCGGTGCGCACCCGCAGCCAGGCGGCGGCACTCTTGGCGGCGGAGCCGGCGCACAGCCCCCAGGCGGCGCCGATGACCCCGCCGAGCGCGTACCCGACGCACAGCAGGCAGACGGAGAGCGCGGAGAACGCCACCTGGATCGGGAGCGTGGCGCGGGGCCGGATCACTCGCAGGGTGACCAGCCCGCAGACGCCCAGCGCCATCACCGTGTACTGGACGCCCGTCGCCGGGAGCAGCGCGACCGCCGCGTCCCAGGTCTCCCCCAGCACCGCCCGGCCGGCGGCGTCCGGCAGCAGGAACAGCACCGCGCCCCAGCCGGCGGCCACCAGGGCCGTCACCCCGGCGGCGAGGGCGGCGGCGCGCGCCTTGTTCTCGTCGGCGTGGACCCGGTTGAGCTGCGGTGGTCCGAACCCGTTGGCCGCGTTGAACAACACGTTCAGCGGCCCGAAGAGCGTGGCGGCGCCGCGCAGCGCGCCGACGGCGAGCGGGTTGGCGAAGAGGCCGAGCCCGACGATCGCGAGCTGGGTGCCCGCCTGACCGACACCGAACTCGGCGGCGAACCGGTTGCCGAGGTGGTCGCGCCGCAGCCGTGCGGTGAGCGGCGTGGGCCGGGCGCCGCGGGTGGCGCGGAGCAGCAGCACCGCGCCGAGCAGCAGCGCGGGCAGCGCCGACAGCCCCCACACCAGGACCAGCCGGGCGGGGCCCGCCCCGGCGGGTTGGAGCGCCAGCGCCGGCACCGCGACGGCGAGTCGGAGGACGTCCGCCGCCAGGGCGCCGTGGGCCGCTCCCAGCAGCGAGAATCCGTACCGCAGTGTGTCCTGGGTGAGGACCAGTGGCAGCACCGCGCCGAGGGCGGCGAACGCGTCCCCGAGTGGTCCGCCGACGACGACGCCGGCGAGCAGGAGCGCCGCGCCCGGGGCGGTGGCCGCCAGGGCGGTGAACAGTGCGGCGCCCCGTGCCTCGGCGTGGAGGCGGGCGTCCGCGCCGCGGCCCAGGACGAGGGCCTGCCCGACCCAGGCGGCGGAGAGCCCGGTCAGCACGGTGGCGACGGTGTACACGACGGCGAAGGCCGCGAACTCCGCGGCGGTGGACTGCCGCGCGGCGACGACCACCACCAGGATGCCGGTGAGGGCGACGACGCCCTGGTCGGCGACGGACGCCGCCATCGCGCCGCGCGGCGGCAGCCGCCTCACCGGACCACCGCCCGGCGGCGCGCGGCCCCACGCCGCGTGCGGGGGCGGCCCGCCCCGGCGGCGCGGTCGGGCGCGGCGGGCCCGGCGCCTTCAGTCACGCGGGCCGCGGCCGTCGAACTCGTCCGGGTCGAGTATGCGCAGCCCCATGGTCTCCGAGCCGACATCGCGGTGCGGCACGGGGACGCGGCTGTCGCCGGCGGGTCGCTGACGGGGCGGGACCCGGCCCGCGCGTGCCCGGGGTTCGGCCTCCAACTCGTCGTCGTGGAAGTCCTCCTCGGTCTCCTCCTGCCGGTCGCTGCCGCTCCCCCACGAGTGCAGCACCGCTCCGAGCAGGGCGCCGCCGGCGCCGACGACCAGCTCCCTCACCCTGGCCAGGTCGTCACGGCGCACCTCGTGGGGGTCGCAGACGACCAGGACGCCGTCGACCCGGTCCACCAGGGCGATCGCGTCGGCGTAGGAGAGGACCGCGGGCGCCAGGACGGTGACGACCGCCCCTCTGGTGTCGGCGTGGCCGATGAGGTGGCTGGCGGGCGGCGAGGTCAGCGCGCGGGGCACGTTGCGGACCCGGCGGCCGGGCACGAGGTCGAAGACACCGGACTCGCCCGCGTCGATCGGCACCCGCAGACCGGCCGGCCAGCCGCCGTCGCTGCCCGGCGTGGAGACCCAGCCGGGCCGTACGCCGTCGGCGTGGCGCAGCTGGTCGGTGAGACTGGGGGTCCGCAGGTCGGCCTCGATGAGCAGGGCGTCCATCCCCATCTCGGCGAAGGCGGCCGAGAGGTTGACGGAGGTGACCAGCGGTGTCTCGATGGTGCCGCGGGGGGCGACCACCAGCAGTCGCCGGCGGCCGGCGAACGCCTCGTCGTAGGCGAGCCGGAAGGCGACCGAGCGGTACTCCTCCGCCAGCCGTCCCTCCGCGAGGAGTTGGCCGGGGGCGGGGCGGTCGGTGCGCGGCAGGACCCCCAGCACCGGTGCCCGCAGTTCGCGGGCGACGTCCCCGGCGGAGCGGACCCGGGGGTCGAACACCAGCCGGATCCAGGCGGCGAGCAGGCCGATGCCGACGCCGACCGCGGTTCCCAGGACCAGCAGCATCAGCAGCCCCGGGCCCGACGGCGAGTCGGGGACGGCGGCCCGGGTGATGACCCGGCCGCCGGAGGTGTCCAGCGACCGCAACTCGCCCACGCGTGCGTCGATCTCGCCGATGCGCGCCACCACCGCCGCCCGGGAGGCGAGCGCCTCCTCCTGCGCGCGGGTGCCGTCCACGGCGCCGCTGATCTGCTCCTCGGTCTCCTCCAGCCGCTCCTCCTGCGCGGTGCGCTGCTCCTGGAGGGCGCCGGCCATCGAGTCGACGAGGTCCTCCGCCGCGGCCTGTCGGTTGCCCAGGTAGGCCCGGACGAAGGCGTTGGCGCGGCCGGCGGCCGTCTCGGGGTCGGTGGCGGTGTAGGAGAAGCGCAGCACCTCGGTGTTGGGCGGGTTGGTGACCTGGAGGTCCTCCTTCAGGTCGTCCGCCTCGTCCTCGGGACGGCCCAGCTCGGTGGCGGCGAGCTGGGCGACGGTGTCGCTGACGGCAGTGCGCCGCTCGGAGCCCATGGCGACGCGGTCGAGCGAGGTGCCGTCGAACGGGTCGCTGGCGGGTGCGCGGACCACGATCTCGCTGGTCGCGATGTAGGTGTCACTGGTGGCGACCCCGAGGTAGCCGCCGCCGAGGGTGCCGGCGAGGACGCCGGCGGCGATCAGCAGCCGGTAGCGCAGCAGTTGCCGGAACTGGTCGCGGAGCAGGTCCGGTTCGTCGTGGCCGGGGCCGCCGCGGACCTCGTCGCGTGCCGTCGCCTCTCTCACGGCCGGCTCCCCTTCCTGCCGGACTGCTGGTCCGGTCCCGGGTGCGCGCCGCGGGCGCGTCGGGGGAAGCGGCCGGCGGCGACGCGGTGTTCGGTGGTGTGCCGTGCGGTGGAGCGGTGCTCGAGGATCGCCTCGTCGAGGAGGGCGGAGATCCGGCCGAGTCCCGCCTCGCGGCCCAGATGGGCCCGAGCGTAGTCGAAGCCGCGGGCCCCGAGGGCGGTCGCGACGGCGGGGTCCTCGGCCAACTCCGCCGCGGCTGCGGCGAGTGCGGCGGGGTCCTCGGGCGGCACCACCCACCCGGAGTCGGATCGGCGCACCTCCTCGGCCGTGCCTCCCTCCGGCGCGACGGAGGCGATGACGGGCCGTGCGGCCATGAAGTAGGAGGTGAGTTTGGAGGGGACGCTCATGTCCAGCACGGATGCCCGCTGGGTGACGACGAGGGCGTCGGCGGCGGCGAGGACGTCGGTGAAGTCGCCGCTCTCGGCGGGCGGCAGAAACTGCACGTTGGGCAACCCGGCCGCCAACGTCGCCAGATGGGACCGGCGGCTGCCATCGCCCATGAGCACCACGTGCAGCGCGGGGCGGACCCGGGCGGCCTCGACCAGCACCTCCAACCCCTGCTTCAGCCCCATGTTGCCCGCGTGCAGCAGCACGGTGCGGCCGGACCAGCCGAGGCGGGCCCGGGTCTCCTCCCGGGTGTCGCCCGCGGGCGCGACGTGCGACCAGTTGGGGACCAGCCGGACCTTGTGGGCGGGGACCCCCAGCGCGTGGACGCGCTCCCGGAAGGTCTCGTGGATGATGCCGACCAGCGCCGCGGCGCGCAGTACCCGGCCCTCCAGCGCCGCCGCCGCGCCCGCCACGCGCCCGCCGCCGGAGATGCCGCTCTGCGCGGCGGCGGCCCCCATGAGGTCCTGCACCACCGGTACGAACGGGGCCGCGTGGCGGTGGGCGATCCGTGCCGCGAGCACCCCGCCGGCGAGGCTCGGCATCTGCGCGAGGACGGCGTCGGGCCGCCCCATCCGCGGCGGGGCGATGAGGCCGTGGGTCAGGATCGACGCCTCGTACAGCGCGCGCCGGACGGCGGTCTGGCGGCGCGGCACGGTGTGGCGGCGGCGGTGGACGAGCACCCCGGACCGCTCGTCGGTAGCGCGCCACCGGCCGCGGTAGGAGGGGTCGGGGCGCCAGGCGGGGTAGTGGGGGATGCCGGCGAGGACGTGGACCTCGGCTCCCCGGTCCGCGGCCCAGTGTTCGGCCACCTGCGTGGCGTAGGGACCGATGCCGGCCTGTTCCGGGGCGTAGTTGGTGGAGACGAGCAACAGGCGTTCCCGGGCGGGCGCGGCGGCGCCGGCCGACCGGGAGCGGTGGACGGGACCGGGTTCGTCACCGGCCACCGGATCGACGGAAGTGTCGCGCAACGTCAAACTCCTCCCCCGGGCCCTGCCTCCCCTGACAGCGCTCCGTGCTCAGACTATCCGCAGAACCCGACGGCGTGTCAGCGTTCTGGGGAGGGCTACGTCGGGTACGCTCCGCGCCGATCGTTCCCGGCCGTACCGCGCGAGCTCCCCCACGGGTTGTGCCGATCCCCCGCTGCCGCGGTCCCGCAGCCGCTATCGTCGGCCCCGACAGCGAACAGGCGCGGCACCGACGCGGGGAGCGCCGGGCCACCGCGCCGCGAGGACCGGGGGTCACGCCATGTCGCACACCGTCGGCTACGCGCCCGGGGTCTACGACCTCTTCCACATCGGGCACCTCAACATCCTCCGCCACGCCCGAGCCCGCTGCGACCACCTGGTGGCCGGTGTCGTCTCCGACGAGGCGGCGACCGGCATGAAGGGCAGGCCGCCGGTGATCCCCCTAGTGGAACGGCTGGAGATCGTCCGGTCGATCCGGTTCGTGGACGCCGCGTTCGTCGACACCTCCCAGGACAAGCTGGAGATGTGGCGCCGGGTCCGGTTCGACGTGATCTTCAAGGGCGACGACTGGCGCGGCACCCCCAAAGGCGACCGGCTGGAGGCGGCCATGGCCGGTGTCGACGTCGAGGTCGTCTACTTCCCCTACACCGTGCACACCTCCAGCACCCAGCTGCGCGGGGCGCTCGACGCCCTCTCCGCGCCCGCTCCCGCCGCGGCGCCGGTCATCCGGTCCGCGGAGAGCTGAGCTCCTCCGGAGCCGCCGCGGGCTCCCCCGCCCGCGGCCCCCGGACCGGGGCCGACACCGGTACCGACGGCGCATCGGCCAGTTCGCGGTACCACTTGGCGAGAAATCCCCCCAGCAGGACGACCGCCGCGAGGGCCAGCGCCGCGTATCCGAGGCGGAAGGCGGCCGGCGAGCCCAGCAGGAGGAAGACCAGGCAGACCACGCCGTAGTCCACCGGCAGCAGCGCGACCGCCCGGACCGTCGACGGCCGCGGGGGCGCGGCACCCGGGGCGGGTCGCGGCTTCAGCTTCTCCGTCAGCAGTCCACCGCAGTACGTGGTGACGGCGGCGAGTTGGAAGACCAGCGGCACCAGCAGCCAGCCCGGGTGCGGCGGGTCGCCGTGCCGGTACCAGGAGATCAGGACGGCGGAGTGCAGGGCGGTGATCTTCACGCAGTCGACGACGTGGTCCAGCCATTCGCCGGAGGGCCCCGACACCCCGCGCAGCCGCGCGAGTTGGCCGTCGGCGGAGTCCAGGGCGTACCCGGCCACCAGCAGCGCGTACACCCCGACCCCCAGGGCGACGGACGGCGGCAGCAGCGCGACGAGGGCGATGCCCGCGAAGCTGAGGGCGGCGCTGGCAAGCGTCACCTGGTCGGGCCCGAGCCCGGCCCGGTACGCCGCGGCGGCGAGCACCCTGCCCGCCGGCCGGTTGACGTGGCGGGAGTAGAGCGAGACGCCCTTCGCGGACTTCTGCGCCGCCCGCAGCCGCGTCAGCGCCTCCCGGAAACCGACCGGGGGCACACCTCCGCCGGGCTCCGCCTGAACCGTCATCGCGTACCCCCTGGCAGGTCGTCGGCGCCGCGTGCGGCATCATCCCATGCGGGAGTTGTCCGCGGGGCGCCGTTCCTATGCGGCGGCCGAAGCGCGTCCGGACCGGCAGGGGCCGGCCGTGCCCGCGGCACACGAGGTGACGGGGAGGGGCTCCACCATGCGGGTGCGAGGACGGTTGACGGCTGCCCTGACGGGGCTGGCCGTGACGATGTCCCTGGCGGGCTGTGTGACGGTGCGCGGCGAGGAGGCGGTACTCCCGGCCACCACCGAGGAGGAGGCCGCCGAGGCGCTGGAGCGGTACGCGGAGATCAAGAACGAGGTCAACCCGGCCTACGACGCGGAACTGAACGAGACGGCGGACGCCGGGGCGCTGGCCGCGATCAACTCGGCGGGCCACCGCGCCCGCGGCGCGGTCCACCCGGAGGGCAACCCCGGTTACGTGCCGATGGAGTTCGAGGACTCCCACTTCCACATCCCGCGCCAGGCGGGCTGGCCCAAGCACTTCGTGGTGGACACCGCCACCAACCGCGGCGACGCCCGCTGGCTCATGGTCTTCACCCGGAACGCGGTCACGGAGGACTGGCGCGCGGCCTACCTGCTGACCTTCGACGCCGACGAGGTGCCGGAGTTCACCCGGGACGAGGACGGTTGGGCGGAGGCGGTGCCGGAGGACGACGCCGAGGAGCTCGCGATGAGCCCGTCGGAGCTGGCCGAGGGGTACGTCGACCACCTCTCCGACGGGGAGGGCCCCTACGAGGACGGCCCGCTCACCTCCGGCGAGCGGGAGCGCCGCGAGGAGGCGGGCAACGAGGCCGCCTACGTGGTGCAGTACCAGGACAGCACCGGGGGCCGGGCGCACTCGGTGCCGTTCGGGCTGCGCACGGAGGACGGCGCCCTGGTGTTCTTCTCGGCCGAGCACCACGAGAAGCAGACCTGGGCCGAGGGCGAGACCCCCGTGATCGACGAGTACGTGGAGGCGCTGCTGGAGGGCGAGGCGTCCCGGTCCGTCACCACCCGGCGGATGAGCGTGCAGGCGGCGCTGCTGCCGAGGCTGGAGGGCGAGGGCGTCGAGGTGGTCTCGCGGGTCTTCGGAGTGGTCTCGGCCTCCGGCGAGTGAACCGCACCGCTGCCCACCGGGGTCCCGCCCGGGGGGCGGCCGGCCGCGCCTCGCCGGGCGGGCCGGGGCCGACGGGTACGGCGCACCGCCGGGATGCGACTCGGTGGGGTCGCTCGGACCAGGGCACCCGGAGCCCGGTTCAGCGGCCGTACCAGCCGACCGGCTCGTCGCGGCCGACACTGTCGGCGCCCTGTCGGGCCTCATCGGCGGCGTTGGCCTCCGCGTTGGCGTCGGTCAGTGCTTCGAGCAGCTTCAGCGGCTCGGGCAGCGGGTGCTCGGGACCGCGCAGCCAACGCACGCCGCCCCCGCCGGGGACCCGCGAGGGCGGTAGCAGCACGTAACTGGCGCGGCAGTGCCAGCGCAGCCCCGGGTGCTCGTCCAGGGTCTCGGGGTGGCAGTCCAGCTCACAGGGCCACCACTCCTCCTCGTCGTCCGGCGCGCGGGTCATGGTGAAGAACAGCATCCGGTCGGGGTCCACGACGGCGACGGGCCCGAGCTCCACCCCCTCGGACTCCAGCCGGGCCAGCGCGGCCTCCCCCGCGGCGAGCGGTACGTCGAGGACGTCGTGCACGCGGCCGGTCGGGGTGATGACGTTGGTCGCGGGGTCGGCGTCGAACCAGCGGCCGATCCGCTCGGGGTCCGTGGTCGCCTCCGTCTGCCAGGCGAAGGAGACCGGGTGCCGGCCCGGGGTGGGACAGCCGATGCGTTCGCACGAACACCCGTAGTCCTGCGGATGGGCGGCGCGAGCGAGCGGGAAACCCGCCTCGGCGGCGAGCAGGAGTTCGTCGCGGCGTCGTGCGACGGCGGCGTCGGCGGCTGCCGCGCCCCTCGCACCACGTCGCAGCCAGCGGGGCATCCTGCTCTCGCGTTCCATGAGCCCGGTACCGCCTCACTTCATCGAGGGCCGCCCGCGTCGGCTGGGGTGGCGACTGGGGCCATCCTGCCCTGTGTGGCTGGGGAATGCGTAATCGGACCGGCCCGAAAGGCCGGATGACGTGCGTCACCCGGCACCACGACCGCCCGCCCGCCGGGCCGTCCCGCTTGACGGAAGGGCCGTCCGGCCCACCGTGGCAGGGCCCGGGGACGCGCCCCGGCGCTAACCCACGGGCGCGCCCGGCGGGACCGGGCCGCCCGGGAACGGCGCTTTCCGGCCGCCGCACGGCGAGCGGCGCGGCCACGACCGGCCGCCGTGCTGCTCGACGCCTTCACCGAGAGCGGGGGTGGGGAGGGCGCGGAGGACGCCGCGGTCCCGGACACCGGCGATCTCGGCGCCGACCTGCGGGCGGTGCTCC
>NZ_JAAVJB010000211.1 GCF_012034385.1 Streptomyces spiramenti | reverse complement strand
GGCCCGTGGCGCCGGGCGCCACGGGCCGCGGGTCTCGGCCACCGGTCCGGCCGTTGTCGGCCGGGCCGGGCGTCCGGCCGGTCAGTCCCGGTCGAACGCCGCACTGACGGCCCAGGAGACGAGGCCGACGATCAGACCGCCGAGCACCGCCGTCCAGAAGCCGTCCACGTGGAAGGCGTCGCCCGCGATCCAGCTGGTGAGCATCAGCATCAGGGCGTTGATGACCAGGCTGAACAGCCCGAGCGTCAGGAGCAGGAGCGGCAGCGAGAGGAGCCTGACGATCGGCTTCACGATGAGGTTCACCAGGCCGAAGATGAACGCCACGAGCGCGAGGGTCAGGGCCTGACTGCCAGTGGTTGCGCCCTCGTCGCCGAGGGTGATGTCATCCAACAGCCAGACCGCGACGGCGAGTGCGGCAGCGTTGGCGATGAACTTGATAAGGATGCTCGTCATACACGAGATCGTTCCAGAAGACGGCGGTCTCAGGGCAAGGGGCGTGGGCGGATGAAGGCTTTCCGGCTGGATCAGCTGGAGGCGGAGCGAGCCGCGAACGAGGGGGCGTATCTGCGCTTCCTGCGGGAGCGGACGATGTCGGCCGGGCTCTACGCCCTCGACGCGGGGGCCCAGGACCCGCAGGGGCCACATGAGCAGGACGAGATCTACCTGGTGGTGAGCGGGCGCGCCTCGATCACCGTCGGGGAGGAAACGACGCAGGTGGGACGGGGCAGCGTGGTGTTCGTGCCCGCCCGTGTGCCGCACCGTTTCCATCACATCACCGAGGATCTGCGCGTGATGGTGATCTTCTCCCCGCCGGAGGGCTGAGGGGCTCGGCGCGCCCTTCGGGGCGCCCCGCGGGCGGTGGCTGCCGGAGCGGTCCGGGCCGCGTGAGCGGTGCGACCCACGCCATACCCGGGGTCGGGCGTGTCGCAGCACGGGTCGCTGCGTGTGGCGTTCGAGCGCCCTGCCGCGCGCCCCGGAGCGTACGGCGGGGCGCCGGTCGAGTGTCCGCCGCACCGCTGGTCAGCGCCCCGTGCGGCGCCCTGATCGACCCCGTCGCCGCACGACCGGTACCGCCTCGCGGGTGCCACTCGCGCGGACCGGTCGGTCCCGGACATCGCCGCCCGCAATCGGCGGTGGGGTCCGGGGCCGGGGAGCGGAACCCGTAGGGGATCGGTCAGGGCGAAGCGGGGGGCGACCGGCCTCCCGTCGACGTGAGGTCGCGCTTAGCATCGGTACGAGCCCGGTGGTAACCGGCTGGTGGCCGGGCGAATCCGCCGGCGCGACCGGTACCGGGAGGGGTCACCGTCCCGTGTGCGGTGGCCGGAGAAGTCGGTCGGACCGCACCCCCCGTACTGCCGCGGTCCCAGCTGTTAGGAGCCAGAGACCATGAAGGACGCGTTCATGACACTGCCATGGTGGGTGCGCTGGATCGCCATCCCCGTGGTCGCGCTGGTCATCTTCGGCGGCATGATCGCCTCGGTCCTCACCTGGGTGATCGGTCTGCTCTTCAAGATCCTGCTGTTCGTCGCCGTGGTGGCGCTGCTGATCTACCTGGTGCGGAGGTTCTCCGGCTCCTCGAAGTCCGCCGGGGACTGGTAACCGCACGCCGCAGGGGCCGCCGGGCGGCGGCCCCACCCCTCCGCCGCCGGACGGCGACGCCGGACCGACCACCCGGCGGCGCCCCCACCGGCGGTCACTCACCGCTTGGCGCGCCGCCGACGGCCCCCGCCGCCGCGCCCACCCGGAAGCCCCCGGCCGAGCAACCCGCCGCCGTGCCCGCCATCCGTCGGTGGCACGCCACCCCCCTGGCTGCCCGGGCCCTGACCGGCCGGACCGTGACCGCCCGGCGGCCCCCAACCGTCCGGGCCCTGGCCCGTGGGACCGCCGTCGCCCGCCGGGCCCCCCTCACCCGAGGGCAGCACCCCTCCGTCCTTGTCGGCACTGACCACCAGCGCCGCCAGCACGGTCGTGATCGGCACCGAGGCGACCAGCCCGATCGAGCCGATGAGCGTACGGACGATCTCCTCGGCGACGAGTTCGCTGAACGCCACCGTCCCCACCGACTGCTGGGCGATGGTGAACAGCAGCAGCAGCGGCAGCGCGGCGCCCGCGTACGCCAGCACCAGCGTGTTGACCACGGACGCGATGTGGTCCCGCCCGATCCGCATGCCGGCCGCGTAGAGCTTCACCCACCCGGCGCGCGGATCGGCCTGTTTCAGCTCCCAGATGGCCGAGGTCTGGGTGACCGTCACATCGTCGAGCACGCCCAGCGAACCGATCAGGATACTGGCGAGCAGCAGCCCCTGGATCTCGATGTCGGGGTAGAGCGCGTGGACGAGGCCGGTCTGGTCGTCCGTGTTGCCGCTGAGCCTGGCCCAGCTGGTGAACAGCGAACCCAGTACGCCGATCATCACCAGCGAGATCAACGTGCCGAGGATCGCCACCGAGGTCCGCGCCGTGACCCCGTGCACCAGGTACAGCGTCACCAGCATGATCACGCTGCCGCCGAACACCGCGACCAGCAGCGGGTTGGAGCCCTGGAGGATGGCCGGGAGGATGAACAGCGTCAGCACCCCGAAGGTGACCACCAGGCCGACGAGGGCCAGCAGTCCGCGCAGCCGTCCGATCGCGACGACCACCACCGCGAAGACCAGCGCCAGCACCATGATCGGCACCGACCGCTCCACGTCGTAGACGGAGTACTGGAGTTCCTCGGGCGCGTCCGGCGCGTAGGCGACCTTGACGCCCTGCCCGGTCTCGAACCGCTGGGTGGCGTCCGGCGGCACGACCTCCTCGAAGGTCCGCCCCACGTGGTCGCCGCTGGTGACCTCGACCGTCGCCACCTCGCACGCGCCGCGCACGCCCTGCGGCACGGCGACGCCGAGGTCGTCGCAGGGCTCCTCACGCACGTCCGAGACGCGGGCGTTCTCCACCTGCCGGTCGTAGCCGACCCCGCTCCGCTCCTGCTGGTCGGGGACACCCCCCGGCCACAGCAGCACCATGCCGCCCACCATCACCGCGGCGAACGGCAGCAGCACAGCGGTGATGACCTTGCGCAGCCGCCCGGAGACGGGCGCCGCCGGTCCGTGCTGGTGGGTGTGGCCGTGCGGATGGTCGTGGGCGTCGTAGGGGTCGTCCCGATGAGATGTCACCAGGGGATCATCGCAAGAGAAAGTGGCGCGCCCTGGTCACAGCTCGCGGTGTGCCGCTACCGTGGGTGCCGCACATCTGACGTCGCGGGAGCTCCGAGCACGGGGCTGAGAGGGCGCTGACCGGCAACGACCGGGCCGAGGGGCCACGGCAGCCGACAGCTGCGCCGACCGCTGAACCTGTACCGGGTAATGCCGGCGTAGGGAGTGGGTCTCATGACCTCGCACGACGCACACGCGCGCGCCCACCGGGCCGCGACCGACCCGACGACACCGTCCGCACCGGGCACACCGGCCGCCGCGGACCGACCCGTCGCCGACCACGAAGCCCCGGCCACGGCCACGCCGGCGCCCGGCTGGCACAAGGGGTACCTCACCGGCTCACGGCCGGACCTGCGGGTCCCCGTCCGCCGCGTCCATCTCACAGACGGACGCCACGTCACCCTGTACGACACCTCCGGCCCGTACACCGACCCGCACCTCACCACCGACGTACGCCGCGGTCTGGACCCGTTGCGGCACGGCTGGATCGCCGAGCGCGACGACACCGAGGAGTACCCCGGTCGGGCACCCCGCCCCGAGGACGACGGCGTCCGGCGGGCCGCACCGGGCGGCGGTGGGTTGGACAACCTGGACGCCGTCTTCCCCGGCGGGCCGCGGCTGCCGCGCCGGGCACGCGAGGGCGTGGCGGTGACCCAACTCGCCTACGCCCGAGGCGGGGTCGTCACTCCGGAGATGGAGTACGTCGCCGTCCGCGAGAACGTCGACCCGACGTTCGTGCGGGACGAGATCGCGACCGGGCGCGCGGTACTGCCGGCGAACGTGAACCACCCCGAGTCCGAGCCGATGGCCATCGGCAGGAACTTCCTGGTCAAGGTCAACGCCAACATCGGCAACTCCGCCGTGACCTCCTCCATCGAGGAGGAGGTGGAGAAGATGAGCTGGGCCACCCGCTGGGGCGCCGACACCGTCATGGACCTCTCGACCGGCCGCAACATCCACACCACCCGGGAGTGGGTGCTCCGCAACTCGCCCGTCCCGATCGGCACGGTGCCGCTCTACCAGGCGCTGGAGAAGGTCGGCGGCAGGGCGGAGGAGCTGAGCTGGGAGGTCTACCGGGACACGGTCGTGGAACAGGCCGAGCAGGGCGTGGACTACATGACGGTCCACGCCGGGGTGCTGCTGCGGTACGTCCCGCTGACCGCGCGTCGCAAGACGGGGATCGTGTCGCGCGGCGGCTCCATCATGGCCGCCTGGTGCCTCGCGCACCATCAGGAGAGCTTTCTGTACACGCACTTCGAGGAGCTGTGCGAGATCCTGCGCGCGTACGACATCACCTACTCGCTGGGTGACGGGCTGCGGCCCGGCTCGATCGCCGACGCCAACGACGAGGCGCAGTTCGCGGAGTTGCGCACGCTGGGCGAGCTGACGCGCGTCGCGCGGGCGATGGACGTCCAGACCATGGTCGAGGGCCCGGGGCACGTCCCGATGCACAAGATCAAGGAGAACATCGACCTCCAGCAGGAGATCTGCGACGGGGCGCCGTTCTACACGCTGGGGCCGCTGACCACGGACATCGCGCCCGGGTACGACCACATCACCTCCGGCATCGGCGCGGCGATGATCGGCTGGTGGGGCACGGCGATGCTCTGCTACGTCACCCCCAAGGAGCATCTGGGGCTGCCGGACCGGGACGACGTGAAGACCGGCGTGATCACCTACAAGATCGCCGCCCACGCCGCCGATCTGGCCAAGGGCCACCCCGGCGCGCAGGCGTGGGACGACGCGCTCTCCGACGCCCGGTTCGAGTTCCGCTGGGAGGACCAGTTCAACCTGGCGCTCGACCCGGACACCGCGCGGGCCTTCCACGACGAGACCCTGCCGTCCGAGCCCGCCAAGACCGCGCACTTCTGCTCGATGTGCGGCCCGAAGTTCTGCTCCATGAAGATCAGCCGCGACATCAACGAACGGTTCGGCGGCGGCGTGAACGCCACACCCGAGGAGATCGAGGCCGGAATGCTGGAGAAGTCGCAGGAGTTCGCGGCCTCCGGCAACCGCGTCTACCTGCCGCTGACCGACTGAGCCGCGCGAAGGCGGCTGACCGACGGCGCCCCGATGGCGCCGTCGGTCAGCCGAGACAGGGCTGGTCGCGGTGGTCCAGGAAGTGGCGCAGTCCGAGTCGCTGCGTGTGGTGGATCGGCAGGTGGTCCAGCTGGTCCGGAGGGACGAAGCGCAGCTCCGTGGACGCCTCGGAGATCGCCGGTCGCCCGCCGACGATGCGCGCGGTGAAGCAGGCGTTGAAGGGGGAGCGAGTCGGTGAGCTCCATGCCTCCGCCGGGGAGGGCCCAGAGGCCGTTGTCGCGTCGGCGCTGCAGCAGGATGCGCCCCTGCTCGCCGGTGACGACCGCTGAGGCTGCGACCACCATGCTGTTCGGCACGGGCGCATCCGGATCGTCGTAGTACTCGGTCCGTGCCATGGTCACTCCTCGTGCCGTACGGGCGTCGCCGTGGACCAGACCGCGTCGAAGCTTCCGGCACCAGTGTCGAACATGCCGCCCTGGCCGCTGATCCGGACTCGCTTGGGGGGCCCTGCGGCCTGGGCGGAAGCACCGGCCATCGTCAATTTCGACGTCGAGGTGGTCCGGCCCGGCAACGGGGCCTCCTCCGGGATGCTGGGCGTCGATCGAGAGGGGCAGTAGCGATGCAGTGGAAGATCCACGGGGAACGTCCGATCTATGAGAACCCGTGGGTCAACCTGTGGTTGACCGATGTGGAGCAGCCGGACGGGCGCCGCCTGGAGTACCACGTCGTCAAGCTCCGGCACCTGGCCGTGGCCGCCGTGATCAACGACGAGCAGGAGATCCTGATGATGTGGCGGCACCGCTTCGTCACCGACGCATGGGCGTGGGAACTGCCCATGGGCCTGGTCGAGGACGGCGAGAGCCCCGCGGACGCCGCCGCACGAGAAACCCTGGAGGAGACCGGTTGGCGGCCCGGGGCGATGAGGCCGCTCATCTACGCGGAGCCGGCGAGCGGGATCACCGACTCGCAGCACCACCTGTTCCGTGCCGACGGCGCCACGTACGTCGGCCCTCCCACCGAGAAGAACGAATCCGACCGGATCGAATGGATCGCGCTGGCGGACATCCGAGCCATGATCGACCGCCGCGAGATCGTCAGCAGTGGCTCGCTCGTCGGCCTGCTGTACGTGCTCATGGACGCCGGGACGCGCTGACCCGAGCGGTAGGGCACTCCCGCAGCCGTGACGCGAAGGCCGGTCCCACGGGCTCCCGCCGGTACGGGCCGGCTCGTCGTAGGACTCGCGCAGGTACCCGGCCACCCGCTCCGACCGAGGAAGCGGGCTCCGGTGCGTCCGCCGCCGTCCGGCACGCCTGGTCCGGCCTGCCCGGTCGGCGTTGCGTCCGGGCCCGCCTGAACGCGTGGGATGCGCACCCTCTCGGGTCGGCGCTGTTCGACCGCCGCACGGCGTCGGCGCCGAGGGGTGCGGTCGCGGCCTCGCCGAGTCGGCTGTGGACGGTGCCGGCATCGGCATCGAGGTTCGTCGCGGCGCCGCACGCGCCCCGGGCGCCGGCGACCCGGCGCGTGAGCGGCGCCGCAACCCGTCCCAGGGCGGCCCCGGTTGGCGTCGCACACCGGCCGACCGGGACGATACGTGCAGGAGCACCGCAGTCGGGTAGGCGACTCCTGGACAGGTCGTATGGTGTTACCGGATCACGGCAGGTGAGTGCGGATGTTCGCGGGCACGGGAGAGTCGGCATGAGCGGCGGGCAGCCCTGGCAACCGGGGTGGCAGGGCGGACCCACGCCGCCACCGCTGCCCCCCACCTCTCGCGCGTCGCCGGTGCCCTGGGCGATCGCGCTGGTCGTGCTGCTGATCGCCTCGCTGGCGGTCGCGTTCACCGCTGACGCGCGGACCGGCTCGGACGACCGTGCCGGCGTGGCGGCCACCGGTGAACTCGGGCTGGACGGCCTGGAGGACTTCCGACTCCCCGGCGGCGCCGGCGGCCCCGGAGGCCTGGGCGCGGGCGGCGGCTTCGGCGTCCCCGCCGACGACGGCGTCGACGTCTCGACGAGCGGCCCCGGCGACCCCACCACCGACGCGTTCCGCGACGTGCGCCCGGGCGACTGCCTGACTCTCTTCCACGACGGCGCGGACTGGAGCACCGACCTGCCCTGGAAGGCCGACTGCGAGGCCGGCGAGGGGTTGATGGCCGTCACCTCGGTGGAGAGCTCGATCGAGTCCTGCCCGACCGGCCCGGGCGAGATGCACTGGCCGCACACCGCGCCCGGCGGCGAGCAGATCGTGCTGTGCCTCAACCGCCAGTTCCGCGTCGGCCACTGCATGCTCGCCGAGCAGGACCAGGACGGCGAGGACGGCCGCATCGTCGACGGCAACCTGATGAGCCTGGTGGACTGCGCCTCCGACTCCACGCCCGCGCCGTGGAACCAGGTCATGCACATCACCGGCGTGCTGCCCGCACCGGAGGAGGTCACCTCGGGCGCCTGCGCCCGCAGCGAGAACGACGCCACCTCGTACTGGCACTGGACCGTCAACGGCGGCGAGACGCTGGTGTGCACCATGGTCTTCCGAGGCTGACACCCGGCCCCACCGGCCTCACCCCACCGGCCCCCGGCGCCCCCGCGCCGGGGGCCGGGGTGCGTCCCGAGGCACCTGCGTCACCGGTTCCCGCCCCGCCCCGTCCCGCCGCACCGGGGCGGTCGCCCACCGACGGCGGGCGGGCAACGGCGGTCCCGCCCCCGCTGGGCGCTCAGCGCGAGAGCACGTAGACCGCTGTCCCGTCGAAGGCGGTCCCCGCCTGGCGGATGGCGTTGCGACGCAGCAGGAACAGCACGCTGTCGGCGACCCGACGCTCGCTGAGGTGGCACAGGCGCGCGAGTTCGGCGGTGGAGCGCCGGGCCTCGCCGTGCGCCGCCAGATCCTCGGCGAGGACCCGGGCGACGGTCCAGATGTCGTCGGTGACGGTGAGCCGGGCACGCCAGCGCGTGAACAGGCGCCGCGCCTCCGGGGTGAGCGGGCCCGGGGTCGCCGGTGTCGGCGCCGTGGCGCGGGTGTCCGCGACCGCCCCGCCCCCTGCCTGGGGCGACCTCGGCTCGGCGGCGGACGGCGTGCCGAGATGCCCGACGGAGGCCGGGGACCAGCCGCGCAGCGGCACCCGGGGCGTGCCGGCGGTCCGGCAGAAGGGGTCCTCGGGCGCGGTCGGGCGGCCGGAGAAGCGCTCCAACGCCTCGGCGATGCGCGCCAGGGCGCGGGAGGAACGCTCCTGGGCGGCGACCAGGTCGCGCAGCGCCCCGGTGGCGTCGCGCAGCCGCTCCGCACGCAGCCCCTCCGCACGCGGCTCCGCCGCCTCGGCGGTCTGCCGGGCCGCCCGGCGGCGATCGTAGCGCCGACCCGGGCCGGTCCGGGC
>NZ_JAAVJB010000210.1 GCF_012034385.1 Streptomyces spiramenti | reverse complement strand
CACCCGGCACCCGCCTCTACCGCACCGGCGACCTCGCCCACTGGACCCCCAACGGCACCCTCCACTACACCGGCCGCACCGACACCCAAACCAAAATCCGCGGCTTCCGCATCGAACCCGCGGAGATCGAAGCGGTGTTGGCGGCTGACGCCTCGGTCGCCCAGGTGGCGGTGATGGTCCGGGAGGACCGCGCCGGCCAGAAGCGGCTGGTGGCCTACGTGGTGCCGCACCCCGGCGCCACCGCGGAGGAACGCGCACTGCGCGAGCTGTGTGCCCGCTCGCTGCCGGAGCACATGGTGCCCGCCCGGGTGGTGGCGCTCGACGCTATGCCGCTGACGGCCAACGGAAAGCTCGACCGCGTCGCGCTCCCCGAGCCCGCCGCCGGTACCGCCGAAGGCCGAGCGCCGCGAACCGAGTTGGAGGCGACGCTTGCCGGCCTCTTCACCACCACCCTCGACGCCGCCCACCCCCTCACCATCGACGACAGCTTCTTCGACCACGGCGGCCACTCCCTCCTCGCCGCCCGCCTCACCAACCACATCCACCACCACACCGGCACCCACCTCACCATCCGCGACATCTTCCTCAACCCCACCCCCGCCGGCCTCGCCCACCACCTCACCCACACCACCCCCCAGGGCACCGAGGCGACCGAGGCGACCGCAGGTGACGCCACCACCGCGGTACCCGCACCACGCGGGGGCGCGGGCAGGGCTCGCCGCCGCCGCCCGGCACTGACCCGTCGCACTGAGGAAGGCGCCCTGCTGGCCGCCCGGTTCGACACCGGTGCGGCGCCCCCGCCGTCCGGCGATCCCGTCCCGCTTCCCACCGCATCAGCCCCGGCCGCGCGCCGAGACGAACGGAGTCCGCTGTGAGTCACTCCCCCGACCAGGTCCCCGCCCCCGACGACGTCGTCTGGCCGCTCCCCGGCGACGCCGCCCGCCGAAGCTCGCTGCTGGTGCTGCCGCACGCCGGCGGCAACGCGCACGCCTACGCGGAGTGGCGCGACCACCTCCCCGCGGACGTCACACTGCTGCTCGGCCAGTACCCGGGGCGGGGTGCGCGCTTCTCCGAGGAACTGCCCCGCGACCTCGACGACCTGGCCGGGCCGATCCTGGCGGCGCTGCCGCCGGACACCGACGAACTCGTCGTCCTGGGGCACAGCATGGGGTCGCTGGTGGCGTTCGAGGTCGCCCGGCGGCTGACCGCCGACGGCCGCCCGCCGCGTGCCCTCGTCGTCTCGGCGTGCCGGGCACCGTTCCTCGACAACCCGAGCGTGGTGCTGCCCGACCGGCTCGACGACGACCAGCTGGTCGCGGCAATCAAGGCGCGCGGCGGGACCGACGACGGCATCCTCGACGAACCCGAGCTGCGCGAGATCGTCCTGCCGGCGATCCGGGCCGACTTCGGCATCGACGACGTCTACCGGTACGACGGCCCGCGTCCGGCGATCGGCTGCCCGGTGGCCGTCCTCGGCGGCGACGCCGACGCGGTGGCGCCGCCGGAGATGCTCGCCCCCTGGGCGGAGGTCACCACCGGCCCGTTCAGCCAGGAGTACCTGCCCGGCGGCCACTTCTACTTCCAGCAGCAGCTGGACGCGTTCTTCGTCCGCGTCAACGCCGTCCTCGCCGCCACCGGCACCGCCCGGGAACCCGTCGTCTGACCGGCCACCCGCACGGCCGTCACCCGCACCGCACCCGCACCCGCCGCACTGCCCGTCCCACCGTCTGCAGGAGGAGTCCCATGTCCGCACCCGCCCCCGCCGCGCCCGACACCGCCGTCGTCGCGGTCCACGAACCCGGCAAGCCCGCCGTGGTGCAGGTCCCGCGGTTCGCGTCGATGGCCGAGGCCGCCGCCTGGTTGGCGTCCCACCGTGCCGACGTCACCGCGGAGTTGCACCGCTCCGGCGCCGTCCTGCTGCGCGGCCTGCCCGTCACCGACGCCGCCGCGTTCGCCCAGGCGCGGGACGCGCTGATCGAGAAGCAGGCCGGTTACAAGGAGAAGGCCACGCCGCGCACCGACTTCGGTGAGGGCGTCTTCTCCTCGACCGACCTGCCGGCGATCCAGCCGATCCGCCTGCACAACGAGAACAGCTACACGCTCGACTTCCCGGGCGTGCTGCTGTTCGGCTGCGTCACCGCCCCCGAGGAGGGCGGCGCCACCACCGTCGGCGACATGCGGGAGGCGCTGCGGCAGCTCCCCGAGGAGCTGCGTGAGCGGTTCGCCCGCTACGGCTGGCTGCTGGTGCGCAACTACTCCGAGCTGGCCGGTCTGCCCTGGTACCAGACCTTCGCCACCGAGGACAAGGCGGTCGCCGAGGCGTACTGCCGCGACAACCTGGTCGGTTGCGAGTGGCTGGACGAGGAGACGCTGCGCACCCGGCAGCGCCGCTCGGCGATCGTCACGCACCCGGTGACCGGTGAGCAGAGCTGGTTCAACCACTTCGCGTTCTGGAACAGCCGCACCCTCGACGCGGACGTGCGGGAGGTACTGGTCGACACCTACGGCGAGGACGGCCTGCCGTTCAACACCTACCTGGGCGACGGCAGCCGTCTCAGCGACGAGGACGTGGCGACGATCAACGCCGTCTACGACCGGGTGACGGTGCGCGAGACGTGGCAGGTCGGCGACATCATGCTGGTCGACAACATCCTCTGCGCACACGGCCGGGAGGCGTTCCGGGGCGACCGGAAGATCCTGGTGGCGATGGGCGAGCCGATACCGCTGGCGGAGTGCGCGCCCGCCACCGCCCCCTCGACCGACGCCTTCGGGGAGGGCTGAGCGATGACCGCCGTCCTTCCCGAGCGCACCGCCACCGGCGCCGCCTCCGACCTCTCCGCCACGGGCCACGCCGCCGGCTCCGCGACCGCACGCCCCGCCGAGGACCTGCTGGCGCGGCTGGCCCGGGTGCCGGCCGACCGGGTCGCCGTCGTCGCGGGTGGCACCTCGCTCACCTTCGGGGGCCTCCGTGCCGCCGCCTCCGCGTTCGCCGCCCGGCTGGCCGAGGCGGGTGCCGGGCCGGAGCACCTGGTGGCGCTGCACCTGCCCCGCGGCGCCGAGCTGGTGGTCGCGCTGATCGGCACGCTCACCGCCGGCGCGGCCTACCTGCCGGTCGATCCGAAACTGCCGGCGGACCGCCGCCGATACCTGGTGACGGACTCCGCCGCGACCCTCGTCGTGACCGACGGCGCACCGCCCGCCACCGGCGTGCCCGTGCTCGCCCCGCCGGCCGTGGACGCGACGCCGGGGAGCGCCAGGTACCGTCCGGTCGCCGTCCGGCCGGACGGGCTGGCCTACGTGATCTACACCTCCGGCTCGACCGGCGTCCCCAAGGGCGTCGAGATCGGCCGGGCTGCGGTCTCCGCGCTCCTCGCGGAACTGGAGTCCACCGGGATCGCCGCGACCGACGGCGGGCGCGTCGGCTGGAACGCCTCGCCGTCCTTCGACGCCTCCGTGCAGCAGTGGGTGCGGCTCTGCCGCGGCGACACCCTCGTGATGATCGACGACGAGACGCGGGGCGACCCCGCTCTCCTGGCGGCCCTCGTCGACGAGCAGCGCCTCACCGACCTCGACATCACGCCCTCCCACGCCGACGCGCTGCTGGAGTCGCTGAGCGAGCTCGGTGGGCCGCGCCCGCTGACGCTGCTGATCGGCGGCGAGGCGATCAGCCCGTCGCTGTGGCAGCGCGTGGCGCGGCGGTCGGCGGCCGGGGTGGTGCGCGCCGTCAACCTCTACGGTCCGACGGAGTGCACGGTGGACGCCACCGCCGGCTGGATCACCGCCGGGGAGGAGCCGCACATCGGCTCGGTACTGCCGGGGCTGCGGATGCGGCTGCTCGACGAGAAGCTCGCCGAGGTCGCCGAGGGCGGTACGGGGGAGCTGTACCTGGCCGGGGCCCGGGTGGGACGCGGCTACCGACGCCGCCCGACGCTCACCGCCGAGCGGTTCGTCGCCGACCCGGCCGCCGCCGACGGCGGCCGGATGTACCGCACCGGTGACCGCTGCCGGCTGCTGCCCGGCGGGCGCCTCGCCTACCTCGGCCGCGCCGACGGGCAGGTGAAGCTGCGCGGCCACCGGATCGAACTGCCGGAGATCGAGGCCGCGCTGACCGCCGACGGCAGCGTCGCCGAGGCCGTGGTGGTGCTGCGCGAGGACGTCAACGGCGCCCCCGGGATCGTCGCCTACCTCCGCTCGCCCGACGGGCCGGACCCGGCGGAGCTGCGGGAGCGGCTGGCGGCGCGACTGCCGGCGTACATGGTGCCCTCGGCGTTCGTGCCGGTGACGGCGTTCCCGACCACGCCCAACGGCAAGGTCGACCGGGCGGCGCTGCCCGCCCCGGGCAGCGCGACGCCTGCTCCCGCCGCCGAGACGGCCGACGACGCCCCCCGGGGACGGGTCGAGGAGTTGATCGCCGGCGTGTGGGCGACCGTGCTGGGCGCACCGCGCATCGGTCGCGACGACAACTTCTTCAAGCTGGGCGGCCATTCGCTGCTCGCGATCAAGCTGGTGTCGCGGGTGCGGGCCGAGCTGGGTGTCGCCGTGCCGGTGCGCGCGGTCTACAGCAACCCACGGCTGCGGGACCTGGCCGCGCACATCGAGTCGCTGGCGTAGCGCGCCGCCCGGCGCCACCGGCGGGCGGGGCGCAGACACGCCCCGCCCCGCCCGGCGCGCCCACCCCACCGCCGTCCGCCGCTCCACCGGCAGGACACCGGCCCCGACCGCCCCCCGACCGTGAGGAACGACCGTGATCCCCTTGTCCTTCGCACAGCGACGGCTGTGGTTTCTGAACCGACTGGAAGGGCCGTCGGCGACCTACAACGCCCCGGTCGTGCTCCGCCTGGACGCGGTCCCCGACAGCGGCGCGCTGGACGCGGCACTCCGCGACGTCGCGACGCGCCACGAGGTCCTGCGCACCGTCTTCCCGCCCACCGACGGCGAGCCGTGCCAGCAGCTCCTGCCGCCGCCGGCCGACGTGTTGACGGTCCACGGCTGCGCCCCGGCCGAGCTCCCGGGAGCGGTCCGGGTGTACGTCCGCACGGCGCTCGACATCACCGCCGAACCCCCGTTCCGCGCTGCGCTGTTCCTCCCCGGCGACGGCGGCGCGACCCTGGTGGTGCTGATCCACCACATCGCCACCGACGGTGGCTCGCTGACGCCGCTCCTCGCCGACCTCGACACCGCCTACCGGGCCCGACTGCACGGCGAAGCACCGGGCTGGGAGCCGCTGCCGATCCAGTACGCCGACTACACGCTCTGGCAGCGCGACATGCTCGGCGACCCGGCGGACCCCGACTCCGCCGCCGCGGAGCAACTGGGCGAGTGGCGCGAGGAACTGGCCGGCCTGCCCCCGGTCACCGCCCTGCCCACCGACCGCCCGCGCCCGGCGGAGCCGACCCATCGGGGCGCCACCGTCACCTGCGACCTCGACGGCGCCGCCCACCGCGGCCTGAGCGCCCTCGCCCGTGGCCGCCGCTCCAGCCTCTTCATGGTGCTGCGGGCCGCGCTCGCCGACACGCTCACCACTGTCGGGGCGGGCCACGACATCGCGCTGGGCACGGCGGTCGCCGGGCGTCCCGAGCCCGAACTGGAGCAGCTGGTCGGCTTCTTCGTGAACACCCTCGTGCTCCGCACCGACACCTCCGGCGACCCCACGCCCGGCGAGCTGGTGGACCGGGTGCGGGACGCGGACCTCGCCGCCTACGAGCGGGAGGACCTCCCGTTCGACCTGCTGGTCGAGCACCTCAACCCCGAGCGCGCGCTGGGCCACCACCCCTTCTTCCAGGTGATGCTCACCCTCCAGCACGACGGCGACGCCGAGGTCCGCCTCGGCCCGCTCACCGGCCGGCCGGTCATGGCCGATCTGGCCGCTGCCAAGTTCGACCTCACTCTGTTCGCCACCGAACGCCACACCGCCGGCGGCGCCCCCGACGGCGTCGGGATCGGCCTCCAGTACGCCGAGGACCTCTTCGACGAGGCCACCGCGCGGCTGCTGCTCGACGTCTACCTGCGTACCCTCCGGTTCTTCGCCGACTCCCCCGAACTACCGCTGCCAGAAACTCGGTTGCTGACCGCGACGGAGCGGGAGGGGCTGGCGGCCCGGCAGGCGGCACAGGCCGTCGCCGCCGACCGGCCCGAGGTGGACCAGGCAGCGCGCACCGCGCCCCTCACGCCCCGGGGCGAACTCCTGGCCGGTCTGTTCGCCGCCGCCCTCGGCCGCGACGGCATCGGCCCGGACCACAACTTCTTCCGCACCGGCGGGCACTCGCTCCTCGCCAGCAAGCTGGTGAACCGGATCCGCGCCGTCCTCGGCGTCGAGATCGGCATCCGCGACCTGTTCCTCGCCCCGACCGTGCGGGGCCTGGACCAGCGGCTCACCGAGCGCGAGCGCGCCGGCGACGGCCCGTCCGGCCGGCTCCCGCTGCGTCCGGTACCGGCTGCGGAACGGCCGGAGCGGCTGCCGCTGTCCTACGCGCAGCGCGGCCTGTGGTTCCTGGGGCAACTCCAGGGGCCCAGCAGCGCGTTCAACATCCCGATCGCGACACGGCTGCGGGAGGCGCCGGACGCGTCCGCCCTGGCCGAGGCGCTGGCCGATGTCGCCGGACGCCACGAGGTGCTGCGCACCGTCTACGGTGCGGCCGAGGGCGAGCCGTACCAGCGCGTCCTTCCCGACGCCCGACCCGTGCTCACGACGGTCGCCGTCCCGGGGAACGCGCTCACCGACGCGCTGGACCGGGCAGCCGGGCACCGCTTCGACCTCGCGGCGGAGATCCCGTTCCGCGCGTGGCTGTTCGGCCACGAGGACGGCTCGGCGACGCTGCTCCTGCTGCTGCACCACATCGCCTCCGACGGCTGGTCCACCGGGCCGCTCCTCGACGACCTCGACACCGCCTACCGAGCCCGACTGCGGGGCGGGGCGCCCGGCTGGGAGCCGCTGCCGGTCCAGTACGCCGACTACACCCTCTGGCAGCGGGCCCACCTCGACGGCTCCCCCGACGGCGGTGAGGGCACGAGCGGCGGAGGCCGGGCGGCGAACCTGCTGTCCCACTGGGCGGAGCGGCTCGCCGGCGCGCCGCCGCTGCTGGAGCTCCCCGCCGACCTGCCGCGGCCGGCCGTCCCGAGCCACCGCGGCGCCGTCACCACCTTCACCGTGGACGCAACCGCCCACCGGCTCCTCGTGCGGCTGGCCCACGGACACGGCGCCACCCTCTTCATGGTGGTGCAGGCGGCGCTGGCCGCCACCCTGACCCGGCACGGCGCCGGGACCGACCTGCCGATCGGCACGGTGGTCGCCGGCCGTGACGACGAGGCGCTGGACGACCTCACCGGCTTCTTCGTCAACACCCTCGTGCTGCGCACCGACACCGGCGGCAACCCCGCCTTCGGTGAGCTGGTCGAGCGGGTGCGCGCCACCGACCTGGCCGCCTTCGCCCACCAGGACGTCCCGTTCGACCGCCTGGTGGAGCACCTCGCACCGCACCGTTCCGGCGCCCACCACCCCCTGGTGCAGGTCATGGTGCAGCTCCACACCGACAACGGGCCCGAACAGCGGGCCGGTTCACCGCTTGCCGGTACGCCCGTCCCCACCGGGACACGTACCGCCAAGGCCGACCTGACCTTCGCCCTCGCCGAACAACGGGACGCCGAGGGCGGCGCGTCGGGTCTCACGGGCGTCCTGGAGTACGCCGGCGACCTGTTCACCCCGGCCACCGCCGGGCTGCTCGCCGAGCGACTCGCCCACGTCCTGACCGCGGTGGCCGCCGACCCGGCCGTCCGGATCGAGGACATCCCGCTCACGGACACCACCCCGACGGACGGCGCGCCCCATCCCGGCGCGACCGCCCCGGCCGCACCCCCGGCCGTCACGCCCCGCTCGCCCGACGCCTCCCCGACCAGGGGACGTGCGGGCACCACCGGTGAGCCGGAGACCCCGGCCACCGTGCACGACCGCTTCACCGCGCAGGCCCGCCGCACCCCCCGCCGGACCGCGCTCAGGGCCGAGGGCGACACCCTCAGCTACGCCCGACTCGACCGCGACGCCGACGCCCTGGCGCACCGGCTCATCCACGGCGGTCTCCGCCCGGGCGACGTCGTCGCGGTCGCGGCCGGACGGGGAACGACCCTCGTCACCGCCGCACTCGCCGTCCTCAAGTGCTCCGCCTCCTACGTGCTCGCCGAACCGGCCGCGTTGGACGGTCCGGCCCTCGCCGCGAGCGGCGCCACCGTACTGCTCATCGCCGACCCCGCAGCCGCCACCGCCCGGCTGGGGCCGGCGGGCGGTCGGGTACGGGTGATCCCGCTGGACGGCCCCGCCCCGGGGCATCGGCGCACCACCGCGTGCACACCGGCTGCCGTACACCCCTGGCAGGCGGCGACTCGCACGCCGCTGCCCGGCGGTGGTGCACCCGTCCGAGTGGCCACCCACGCGACACTGACCGCGAGCGCCGACGTCGTGCGCGCGGACGCCGGACCAGGCCGAGGGCGCCCGCACGGCATCCACGCCCCCTCCGCCACCGCTGAGTTCGGCGAACAGCTGTGGTCCGGACTGCTCTCCGGCGCCGGCTGCACCCTGCTCCCGGTGCTGCCGCTCGACGCCCCCGCGGCGGGCGGGGCGGTCCCGTCCGGTGTCCGGCGCGCCGTCCTGGACAGCGCGCTCCGCCCCGCGCCCGTCGGCGTCCCCGGCGAGCTCTGCCTCTCCGCCTGCCCCGGCGACGGGCTGCCCGCGGACCCCGCCGGCAC
>NZ_JAAVJB010000020.1 GCF_012034385.1 Streptomyces spiramenti | reverse complement strand
AGCCACGCGACGGTGGCGCGGCGCTCGGCCTGGAGGGCGCTGACGACCGCGGCGGGGGCGTTGGCGGCCTCGGCCGCGTCGGCGGCGGCCCGGGCCCCGGCGATCTCGTCCAGCGCGGCCCAGGCGGTGTGGCCCCAGAGCAGCAGCAGCGCTGCGAGAGGGGGGACCAGCAGGGCGAGCAGGTGGTTCCGCAGGGTCCGCGGTGGGGGCGGTGGCTTGTCGGTCATGGGGGTGTCGTGGCTCCCGTGCTCCGGTGGCGCGCTCGCCGGAGACTCGTCCGGCGCGTGAGGGCGGCGTGCCTGGTGGGCGCGTCGCCACGGACGCTAGCCGTGCGGCCGTACCGTTTCTGCAGCTGTTTGCAGCTGGCTGGAAACTGGCGCGGAGGCGGTTACCAATGACCGTTCGCGATCGCGCAACGAACTGTGCCGCGCAACATTGATCGAAGACGTCGTCCGTCGATCGCGGGAAGCAACGCCCCTCGCGCGGCTCCCACGGAGAGCCCGGGGCCTGCCGGCGGTCGCCACCGACGCGCCCCACCCGGCACGACGGGCCGAGGGGGCGCGACGGGTCACATCGTCAGTTCAGCTCCTTGCGGGAGACTCGGCGCAACCGCCGCCGCTGGGAGGGGTCGAGCGTCAGGTAGGCCACGGCGGGCACCCCGAACATCACCACGGCGGCGATCCAGAAGTTGGTCAGCCACCACAGCACCAGGCCCACCGCCACGCCACCGACGGCGATCTTCGCACCCTTGGACATATCGCTCTCCTCTCCCGGCGGGAGGCCCCCGCGCACTGTTGAGGACGTACTTCCCCGTACGCCGGTTGCCTACCGCCTCGTCTGCCCTCAAGCCTCCCACGTCAGCGGCGCGCGGCTCCGGCGGCGGTGGGGTACGGTCGGCCACCGTCCACCCCCGCCACCCGTGAGGAACCTCCCGGAGCCGTGTCCCCCTCCCCCTCGCCGCCCGCCGGGACCCCGCGCACGCGGCTGACTCCCGCGCAGGTCACCGCCCTCGCCGCGTGTTCCGCGGTGCCGCTGCCGGCCGATCCACCGCGGCTCTCCGAGGTCGCGTTCTGGCGCGCGGACGGCGCCCCGCCCCTCGCCGAGCCACCGGAGCGGGGCTTCGACCCCCTGCAGGTCGTGCTGCCGACCGCGGACGGGGACGTCGGCGTCCGCGAGGTCACGTCGCTGCGACTGCCGGTCGGCGAGGCCGTCCCGGTCCTCAGCCGGGCACGGGTCGCAGGCGACGGCACGGCCGCCTACTGGGGCCACGCGGTGCTGCTGGCGTTGCAGCTGGCGGCACGGGGCAGACTGCTGCCGGGGCTCACCGCGGGCGACCACGATGCGTGGCGGCTCGGCCCGCTGGAGGCCGAGGACGCCCGGCGGCTGGCGGAGCTGGCGGATGCCATGCCGCCGCAGGCGCACGCCGTGCCGCTGCCCGCCTCCGCCTCGGACGACGGTCCCCGCCTTCCCGAGCCGGCCGGGCTGCTGCGGGACTTCCTCACCGCCGTGGCGGACGGTCTGCCCCGCTCCCCCGCCGCGGTGCCGGCCGCGGGCGGCGCCGCGTTCGCCGCCGTGCGACCCCGGCGGCTGCCGTCCCACCGGGAGTGGTCGGAGGCCGTGGCCGCCGGCCACGACGCCGGAGTCCGGCTCTCGCTGCGCATGGAACCGGTCGGCCCCGAGGACGACCCCGCCGGGCGCCTCCACGCCGTCCTCCAGGCGCACAGCCTCGCGGACGCGGGCCTCGTGGCGGACGCGGCACGGCTGTGGGACCCGACCCCGCCGGCGGGGTTCGGCACCGCGGCCCGGCGCGAGGCCCTGCTGGCGCTCCGCCGGGCCGCCGCCGCTTGGCCGCCGCTCGACCCGCTCCTGCGGTCCGCCGTGCCCGACACGATGGAACTGTCCGAGGAGGAGACCGCGCAGCTGCTCGGCGCCCCGGCGACGGCGGCGCTCCGGGCGGCGGGTGTCGAGCTCCACTGGCCGCGGAGCATGGTCCGCAGGCTCATTGCCCACGCGGAGGTGGGGCCCGGGCCCCAGGAACGGGGCGGCCCGCCCTCCCTGCTGTCCCCCGACGCCCTGCTGCGGTTCGACTGGCGGTTCACGCTCGACGGTGAGCGGCTGAGCCGCGAGGAGTTGCACGGCCTGGCCGAGGCCGGCCGCCCCGCGGTCCGCCTGCGGGACCGCTGGGTGCTGGTCGACCCGGCCGACGTGCGGCGCGCACTGGACCGGCGGGACTCCGAGGTGGCGGTCCTCCCGGCGCTTCGGGCGGTGCTCAGCGGAAGCACCGGGGAGGCGGCGGACGCCGCCGAGGTGCGGGCAACCGGCTGGCTCGCGACGCTCCGCGACCGCCTCACCGATCCCGACCGCGCCCCGACCGCCCAGCTGCCGCAACCGGCCGGGCTGGAGGCGACCCTGCGCGGCTACCAGCGCGAGGGGGTCACCTGGCTGCACCGCCTGACCTCTCTGGGGCTGGGGTGCGTGCTCGCCGACGACATGGGGCTGGGAAAGACCCTGACCCTGATCGCGCTCCACCTCCACCGTGCGGCGGAGGGGGTTCCCCCGGGACCCACGCTGGTGGTGTGCCCGACGTCGCTGCTGGCCAACTGGGAGCGGGAGATCGGCAGGTTCGCCCCGGGAACGGTTGTGCGGCGCCACCACGGCTCCGCACGCGACCTGGCCGCGCTGCCGGAGGACGGTTTCGTGCTCACCACCTACGGCACCATGCGCCGGGACGCGCAGCGGCTGGCCGAGGTGCGGTGGGGGCTGCTGGTCGCCGACGAGGCGCAGCACGTGAAGAACCCGCGGGCCGCCACCGCGCGAGCGCTGCGCTCCGTCCCGGCCGCCGCCCGGGTGGCGCTGACCGGTACCCCGGTGGAGAACAACCTCACCGAGCTGTGGGCCCTGCTGGACTGGGCCACGCCGGGCCTGCTCGGCCCGCTGCCCGCGTTCCGCTCCCGATGGGCGGAGGCGGTGGAGAGCGGCGAGGACCCGGAGGCGGCGCGGCAGCTCGCGGCTCTCGTCGGCCCGTTCCTGCTCCGGCGGCGCAAGGCGGATCCCGGTATCGCGCCGGAGCTCCCGCCGAAGACCGAGACCGACCGGGTGGTGGCGCTCGGTCCGGAGCAGCTGGCCCTGTACGAGGCGGTGGTACGGGAGGGGCTGGACGCGGTCGCCGGCGCGGCCGGCACGGCGCGCCGCGGGCTGGTCGTGAAGCTGCTGACGGCTCTCAAGCAGATCTGCAACCATCCGGCGCAGTACCTCAAGGAGAGCGAACCGGTCCTTGTGGGCCGGTCGGGCAAGCTGGAGCTGCTGGACGAGCTGCTGGGGACGATCCGGGCCGAGGGCGGCTCGTCCCTGGTGTTCACGCAGTACGTCGCGATGGCGAGGCTGCTGGAGCGCCACCTCGAGGAGCGGGGGACGCCGACGCTGCTGCTGCACGGCGGGACACCTGTCCGACGCCGCGAGGAGCTGGTGCGTGAGTTCCAGGACGGCGCGGCCCCGGTGTTCCTGCTGTCGCTGAAGGCCGCGGGCACCGGTCTCAACCTGACGCGCGCCGAACACGTCGTGCACTTCGACCGGTGGTGGAACCCCGCGGTCGAGGAGCAGGCGACGGACCGCGCGTACCGCATCGGGCAGGACCGCCCGGTCCAGGTCCACCGGCTGATCGCGGAGGGGACGGTGGAGGACCGCATCGCGGCGCTGCTGCGCCGTAAACGGCGGCTGGCGGACTCGGTGCTGACCGGGGGTTCGGCGGCGCTGACGGAGCTGAGCGACGCAGAGCTGGCCGACCTGGTGCTGTTGCGGGGTGACGGCTCGTGAGTACGACCGGCGAGGACCCGGCGGCCGGCGGCGAGGAGGCGCGGGTGACGGAGCGCGTGGTGTCACCGCCGCCCGTTCCCCGGGGCCGAGCGCTCACGACGACCTGGTGGGGGCGGCGCTGGATCTCGGCGCTGGAGGACAGCGCGCTGGACTCCGGTCGGCTGCCGGTGGGCCGACGGTTGGTACGGGGCGGGGCGGTCGGCGCGGTGATGCTCCGGCCCGGCCGCGTCACCGCGGTGGTCTCCGGCAAGGACGGCACGGCGCACCGGTCGGACGTACTGCTGCGTACCTTCGGTCCGGCGGAGTGGCAACGGTTGCTGGACGCGGTCGCCACCGAGGCGGGGCACCTGGCAGCGCTGTTGGACGGGGAGATGCCGCCGGGGCTGGTGGCCGACGCCGAGGCGGCGGAGGTGGAGCTGCTGCCGGGCGTCGGTGACCTGGAGCCGGAGTGCGAGTGCGGCGCCTGGGACCACTGCGAGCACACCGCCGCGCTGGGGTACCAGGTGGGAAGGCTGCTGGACGTCGACCCGTTCCTGTTGCTGCTGCTGCGCGGCAGGGACGAGCGTGAGGTCGTGGCAGGGCTGCGTCCGGCGCCCTCGACGGGCGCGGCGGGCGGGCGGGACGGGGTGGACGCGAGGTCGGCGTACGCGGCGCCGCGGCTGCCGCTTCCGACGCTGCCGCCGTGGCCGTCCGTGCCGGGCGGCGCTCCTTCGCTCCCACCGGAGACGTCGGTGGAGGGTGTCGACGCCGTGGGACTGGCCTACCTGGCGGCGGTGGCGGCTCGTCGGGCTGCCAGAACGCTGGACGCCGAACTCGGCCGGGCGGCGCCGCACTCCGGTGCAGGGCACGGGGACGGCGAAGGAGCCGGTGGGCGGGGGTCGGACGCGGTACGGGTCGACCCGTTGTGGCAGGACGCGGCGGCTATGGCCGCGGCGGTCCCCCCGGGTCCCGTTGTCGGTGACCGTCTCGCCGCGGGCTGCGGGAGGACAGCGGCCGAACTGGCGATGGCCGCCGCGGCCTGGTCGGTCGGGGGCGCGGTGGCGCTGGCCGTGTCGGAGACCGGCCACGGGCGCCCGGCGGCGTGGTCGGGGCCCCGCTCGGAGCCTGCGCTCGCGGATGCGGCGGAGGCCTGGGAGGAGGCGGGCGGTCGACCGGTGCTGCGGCGGTCCGGGGTGGCGTGGACGGCCGTCGGCGAGGGGGCGCAGATCCGCTACGGGCCCGACGGCCGCTGGTGGCCGTTCGTTCGGCGCGGCGGTCGCTGGTGGCCGGCGGGAGGGGCCGAGCCCGGACCGGCCGCCGCGACGGCGGTTGCGCGCTCGGTCGCGGCAGAGGCGGCGCAGGACCGGTGAGCTCGGCGTTCGGCACAGCGGGGACGGGTGAGCCGGGGTGTCGGACGCCGACCCGGTACCCGGGGCCGGCCGGTGCGCGGTGCGGGTTCACGGGCCGTGGCACGGGTCGCGGCCGTCGGTGCCGTGTGAGGACGGCACCGACGGGCGCGGCGTTCGCGACGGGCCGCTCAGGCGAGCCCGGCGAAGACCGGCAGGTAGCCGCTCCCCTGACCGGCGGCGTTGGGGTGGTAGGAGTTGCCGATGGGGAAGGTGACGCTGTGGAGCCACGGGCTCGACGAGCAGATCTCGTGGCCGGTGAAGGCCCCGCGGACGTCGCCGTAGCTGAACCCGTGGTCGGCGGCGCGCTTGGCCGTCACGTCGCTGAGCGTGTCGGAGGTGGCGTTGATCGCCGCACGGGCCTGCTCGCTGAGGCCGACCGCGCAGGAGCCGTTGAGCTGGTACATGCGCGGGTAGCCGAGGACGACGACCCGGGCCTGGGGGGCGCGTGCGCTGATCTCGTTGTACACGGCGTCGAGCTGGGCGGGCAGGTTGTTGTTGATGTAGTTGTTGGCCTGGCCCATGCGATTGACGCAGGACGCGGTGGACTGGAGGACGCAGGTCTGCATCGCGTCCGCGAACCCTGCGTCGTTGCCGCCGATGCTGATGCTGACCAGCGTCGTCGAGGAGTTCAGGGGGCCGAGCTGCCCCGAGAGCACGTCGCCGGTGCGCGCACCGGAGCAGGCGGTGAAGTGGAAGGCCGACGGCCCGTTGGCGTCGGCCCAGCGCTGCGGGTACGCGTTGTTGCTGCGGCGGCAGTCACCGCTGGCCGAGTCGTAGTTTCCGGCACCGACGCCGGAGGAGTACGAGTCGCCGAGGGCGACGTACACCTCCGCCGCTTGGGCTTCCTGGGCGGACGCGGCTGTGGGGATCACTGACACGCCGAGGGCCAGCACCGCGGTGGCGGCACCGGCGAGAAGACGACGGAGCTTCATCAAGCCTCCTGAACAGGCTGTGTGTGGGGGTTACCTGCTGTGTTACCAGCTGGTAATTCATTTGAGAAGTGTCCATGCCAATTAATTCTGGCCAACACACTCTCAGGAACGACTCACAACCGGACAGGTGACGCATCGTTCGCTGCGGCAGTCGAGACACGGCGGGGCGCCGGCATCCCCGAAGGACACCGGCGCCCCGCTCCGGCTCGGACCGCGACCGGGTACCGTCGTCAGCGCTTGACGGCCAGTCCGCCGTACACCGCGACGCGGCCGTCGTCCTCGTCGGGTTCGCGCTCGGGCCGCCAGTGCGAGACCTGCACGACGCCCGGCTCCTCCAGCTCGAACCCCTCGAACAGCTCGACCACCTCGCCCCGGCTGCGCAACCGCAGGTTGGCCGTGGCCCGCGAGTAGACCTCGGCCCCGCGCTCGCCCACCTCCCGGGGGTGGAAGTCCGCGGTGGCGTGGGAGATCACCAGCCGGCTCCCCGGGGCCAGCCGATCGGTGAGGGCGCGCAGCAGTCCCTTCGGGTCCTCGGCGTCGTCGACGAAGTGCAGCACCGAGACCAGCAGCACCGCCACGGGCTCGTCGAAGTCGATCAGCCCGTTCAGCGCGTCACTTCCCACGATGGCCGCCGGGTCACGCAGGTCGGCGAGGAGGAAACCCGTGCCCGGGGTGGCGGTCAGCTTGGCGCCCGCGTAGACCGAGACGATCGGGTCGTTGTCCACGTACACGACGCGGGTCGCGGGATCGACCGCGTGCGCCGCCTCGTGGGTGTTGGGCGAGGTGGGTATCCCGGTACCCACGTCGAGGATCTGCCGGACGCCCGACCGGACGACGTCCCCGACGACCCGCTGGAGGAAGGCGCGGTTGGCGCGCGCGCTGCGGCGCACGTCGGGGGTGGCTGCCATCAGCTGCTCCGCCGCCGCGCGGTCCACCTCGTAGTTGTCCTGACCCCCCAGGTAGTAGTCGTACATCCGCGCCGGGTGCGGACGGCTGGTGTCGATGCTCTCGGCGGTGAGGCCCTGCTCGGTCACTGCTGCTCTCTCTCGTCTGGTGAGGTGCTGCGGGAGGGCGCGCGGCGGATCACGGCGCGCCCGCGGGCGGGTCAGACCAGCAGGAAGTCGGCGTCGCCCGACTTCACCCCGGCGATGAACCGTTCCATCTCGTGCGGCGTGTAGATGAGCGCCGGGCCCTCGGGATCGGTGGACTGCCGCAGCGCCACGCGGCCGTCCCGCAGCCGCATCGCCTCCACGCAGCTGCCGCCGTTCCCACCGCTCCAGGGCTTGTGCCAGCCCTCCGTCCCCAGCAGTGCGGCGGGCATCCCGTTGTAAATGCGATCCATGGTTCAGATCTCCTTGCGAAGTTCACCGAGTATCGACTCGGTTTGGTGCACTGGTGCGGCCTGGGCGCACATGCGGTCCAGGGCCTCCCGGAAGACCGACACGTCGTCGCGCTGGTCGAAGTAGGCGGCGCCGACCAGGCTCTCCGAGCAGGCGACGTCGGAGAGTTCGGGGACCGGGAACCGGAAGAGGTGGAAGGGGCCGTACATCGCGGGGTGCAGCCCCGCCCCGAACGGCATCACCTGGAGACGGACGCACGACCGGGACGAGGCCGCCACGAGGTGGTCGAGTTGGCGCCGCATCACCCCGGAGCCGGGGACGGTGCGCCGCAACACGGTCTCGTCGATCACTCCCCAGAACAGCGGAGGCGTCGCGCGTTCCAGCAGCTGCTGGCGGGCCAGCCGCAGCTCGACCAGCCGGTCGACCTCCGCCGCCGGTGCCTGCGGCAGCCCCGCCCGGAGCACCGCCCGGGCGTAGTCGGCGGTCTGCAGCAGCCCGGGGACGTAGTGCGGCTCGTAGGCGCGGATCTGCTCCGCCTCGCCCTCCAGGCTGACGAACGCGCTGAACCAGCCGGGGAGGACGTCGCGGTAGTTGTGCCACCAGCCGGGCCGGTTGGCCTCGCGCGCCAGGCGGACGAACCCGTCGATCTCCGCCGGGTCGCGCACCCCGTAGAGGCGCAGCAGCTTCTCCACGTACGGGACCTTGAGTCCCACCTGCGCCTTCTCCATGCGCCGGACGGTGGCGTGGGTGACGTCGAGGTTCCGTGCGGCCTCCTCGAACGTCATGCCCGCCTGTTCGCGCAGATCGGCCAGGCGCCGCCCGAGGACCACTCTGAGCGCCGTCGCAGCCCCCGCGGGCCGGCTGCCGGGCACTACCGTCGGTCCTCAACTGCCGTCATGCGTACAGAGCTTGCCATGCACGCGGGCAATCCGACAGGCCGTACCGGGCATTCTGCAAATGACAGACTGCCCCTTGCCGTATGTGATCCGAACAACCACAGTAGAACCGTGGCTTCCTCCTCCCACGCTCAGCCTCTGGAGCGCTCCGACACCGCCGCGCCGTGGAGCGCCCGCGCCCGCTTCCTCCTGCCGGCGGTCGAGACCGCCGTCGCCGAGGCGCGAAGACGGACCCGCAGCCAGCTCTGCGAGTGGCACACCCCGGAGGACACCAGCGACAACGCGCAACTGGTGGTCTCCGAACTCGTCACCAACGCCCTGCGGCACACCCCCAGCCGCTCCGTGGGCTGTGAGTTGCGGGTCAGCGGCACCCTGCTGCGGGTCGCCGTGCTCGGGGAGGGCGCCGGGCCCCGGCGTGGCCCGACCGTCGCCACCGACGAGGACGAGGGCGGCCGTGGACTGCTGCTGGTGGTGGCGCTCTCGCTGGGCTGGGGCGTGCGACCCGCCGACGCGGGTCGACGCCACGTGGTCTGGGCGGACCTGCCGTTGCTCCCCCGGTCGGGCTGAGGGCGTGCTTGAGACACCGCCCACGGGCGCGCGTCCGCCGGGCGCGCGGGCGCGGAGCTGAACCAGGGGTCGCACACCGACCCCGTCCGCGCCCCGTGTCGGATACCGTTGCAGTGGGTGAGGGCGGCCGGGCCGCGGACCGCGCTGCCGGTCACCGCCGCCGGAGCAGTAAGGAGACGGCAGCCGCGGAGTCCCGTTCCGCGTGCCGCACGAGGCCGAGGGAGGCAGGCCATGGGGACCGAGCCGCACGACCGTGACGAGCCCCAGCGCGACGACTGGGACGACCTGGTGCTGGACGAGAACTTCGTCCGTGGGGCAGAGGTGAACGAGCCCACCGCGCGGACCCGCATGCTGACCGAGCGCTGGAAGAACGAGGCGCCGGCACCGCAGCCCTGGCGTTCCGACGAGCCGCCCGCCGGGTGGATCCACAGCACCTCTCCGAAGCAGGAGAAGCGGGAGAAGCGGGAGAAGCGCAAGCGGCGCGGCGGGAAACTGCGCGGCCTGTTCAGGAGACGGAAGGACGACGGCACCGACGAAGCGCGGTGAGTGCCGGCGGTAAGCGCGGGGCCCGGGAGCATCGAGCTCCCGGGCCCTTCGTCCGTGCGGCGGATGGGTGGGCGGGACCGTGCCGCCCGCGTCCGTCCGGTACCCGGCGCGCTCCCTGGGGTGAGCGCCTGCTCGCGCTCCCGCGCGTCAACCGCACCAGGCGCCCCGGCCCGCGCGCCAGAGGCGCGCGATCTGTCGTGACTCGCTTCTCTTTCACCCCATCAGGGCAGACCTTCCGCCAGTGGTCACGCGGGGGCGCCTGGGCACCACATTCTTCGAGGTGTGAAACCCAGCCCGGCGCCCGTGTGGCGCGCCGGCCGCGTGCGCCTCGCCGTGGTACCGGCCGTTGTGATCGTCCTGTTCGCCTCCACGGCTCCGGCCGGCGCCGCCGTGCACACACCGCCGATCCCCACGCCACCGCCGTACGACCTCGGTGCCGTCGGCGAGGCGGGCGGCCTCGGCGACGCCGCGGTTCCCTTCCCTCCCTTCCTGGGCGACGCCTCCCGGGTGGAGATCGTCGGGCCCGGGGGCCGGGTCTCCGCCGGCTTGGTGCCCGGCGGCTTCGAGGGTCGTGTCGAGGGGCCGGGCGGCTGCGTCGCGGGGGCCGTCACGGCGGAGGGCGTGGTCGGCCGGATCGGCCCGTGCGTTCCCGACGCCCCTCACCCGCCTCCCCCGGCTCCCCCGCCGCCCGCCGAACAGCCCCCGGAGCCACCGGCGACCCCCGCGCCGGAGCCACCGGAGCCACCGGCGCCGCCCGGGCCCGCCCCGGAGGTCGCCGCCCCGGTCAGGACCGCCCCTGAGCCGCCGGTCCCCCCGGCGCCTCGGCCCGAGCCGCCCCGTGAGGCCGACCGACCCGCACCCCGCCCCGGCCCGGAGCCCGATCCGCCGCCTGCGGAGGTCTCGTTGGCCATGGCACCCCCGCGGCCCACGCCCGGTACCGCGCCCCGGGAGAGCGGCTCCCTGGTCGGTCGCACCCTGCTGCTCCTCGCCCCGGCCGTGCTGGCCGCCGCCGCGCTGCGCCCGCGCGGGGGCGGCCCGCGGTCGCCCCAGGCCTGACACCGCTGTTCGCCTGCTTGCCCCGAGAGGAAACCCACCGTGCCGACCTGGCTGATTCTGACCCTGTGCACCGCGGGAACCTGCGCGGTCGTCCTGATCGTCGCGACGCTGCGCCGTCGCGGCGAAGAGGGCGAGGACACCTCGCAGACGCCGGACGTCATCGAGTACATCACCATGATGATCGGCGTGGTCTACGCGATCGTCCTCGGCCTGGCGATGGCCGGGGTGTGGGAGGAACGCGCCGCCGCCGAGGACTGGATCCGTGCCGAGGCCCAGGCGCTCCGCGAGGTCAGCACCCGGGCGGAGGCGTACCCGTCGCCGGTGCGTGAGGAGATCCGCGACCAGGTGGACGGCTACGTCACCCACGTGCTGACGGTCGAATGGCCCCACATGGTGGAGAACGAGGAACTGACCGAGGAAGGGGACGCGCTCCTCGCCGAACTCCGGCGCACCATCACGCTGCACGAGCCGGCCACCACGCTGGAGGCCCACGGGTACCACGGGCTGATGGACCGGGCCGCCGCGGTGGACGAGGCCCGGACCGCCCGCGCCCAGGCGGCGGAGCCCACGATGCCGGGCGTGGTGTGGTTCGGCCTGGTGGCGGGCGGCGTGGTGGCGCTGGGCATGATCTTCACGCTACAGATCCAGCGCTCCAAGCGGGAGTTGCTGCTCGCCGGGCTCTTCAGCGCCTTGATCGCCTTCCTGCTGTTCCTCATCTGGCACTTCGACGCGCCGTTCGCACGCGGCATCACCCAACCGACGGAGGCCTTCGAGATCCTCTTCCCCGAACTGGCCTGAAACAGCGGCGCGGACGGGCGTGGTCCGGCCATCGGCGGGTACTGCGACGGATGTCACCCCGGCTCCAGGGTGGACCCACGGCCGTATCGGGAGCAGACTCGTCGCCGTCCGTCAAGGTCAGCGGGGCCCGAGCCGGAACGCACCCCTCCGGTGAGGTGCGGCCGGACGGTCGCTATTGTCGATCACCCCCACACTTCGATCGTCAGTTCGTACGGGCGCCGCGGCGCCCGTACCTCTCTCCCGAGGGAAACCGTTGAAACCAACACTCACCGTCCGCGCCGTGGGGATCGGCGCGGCGGCGTCGCTTCTCGTCGGGTGCTCCAACCTCTCCTCCTCCGACGACGGCCGCGTCCTCGAGGTCTGGATGATGAACTACAGCGCCGGGGAGGAGTTCCTCGACCAGGTCGTGGCCGAGTTCGAGGAAGCCAACGACGGCGTCGAGGTCGAGGTCACCATCCAGGAGTGGGGCGGCATCGGTGAGAAGGTGACCGAGGCGCTCACCAGCGGCGACGGTCCCGACGTCATCGAGGTCGGGAACACCCAGGTGGCACAGTACGTCGCCACCGGAGGCCTCTCCGACCTCACCAACCAGGTCATCAGCCTCTCGGGCGACGACTGGATCCCCGGCCTGGCCGACCCGGGCCAGTTCTACGGCCACCAGTACGGCATCCCCTTCTACGCGGCCAACCGCGTGGTGATCTACCGCAAGGACCACTTCGCGGACGTCGGCATCAACGAGCTTCCGACCGACCGCGAGGAGTGGCTGGAGGCCACCACCCTTCTCAACGACGTCCCGGGCCGCCAGGGCATCTACCTCCCCGGAAAGAACTGGTACGTCCTGGCGGGCTTCATCTGGGACGAGGGGGGCGACCTGGCGGTCGAGAGCGCCGGCAACTGGACGGGCACGCTCGACACCCCCGAAGCCGCGGCCGGCATGGAGTTCTACGCCGAGTTGCAGGCACTCGGCAACGGACCCGCCGACGCGGACGAGGCCGACCCGCCCCACGAGGAGGTCTTCGCCGAGAACGAGGTCTCCCAGCTCATCTCGACGCCGGGTTCGGCGGCTGCGATCCTGAGCGCCAACCCCGAGCTGGAGGACCAGCTGGGCTTCTTCCCCGTCCCGGGCAAGGAGTCGGACACCCCCGGCGCGGTCTTCACCGGCGGTTCCAACCTGGTCATCCCGCACGCCACCGACGACCTGCGGCTGGCCTACGAGTTCGTCAAGCTGCTCACCGGCGACAAGTGGCAGAGCGAGCTGGCGACTTCCATGAACCTCGTGCCGAACCGCACCACCCTCGCCGACGTCGTCGCCGACGAGCCGGCTACCGCGGCCATGGTCCAGGGCGCGGTCAACGGCCGCGCCACCCCGCAGTCGCCCCACTGGGCGGCGGTGGAGGAGGAGGACCTGATCAAGGAGTACCAGGCCGCGGTCCTCCAGGGTGCCGACCCGATCGAGGCGGGCCGGGAGGCCTCGGAGCGCATCACCGAACTGCTCAGCGGTCGCGTCGAGGAGTAGCCGCGACGGACCGCGGAACGGGGCCGGGGCGGGGGTGCAGACCTCCGACCCGGCCCCGTTCGCACGCCGTGCCCGGCCCGCCCGGGGTCAGGGGGTGATGCCCCGCTCCGCGACCCATGCCAGCTGCTTGGCCAGCTGGGCGGTGCGACCGCCCGCGTGGTCGCCGAACGGCCAGACCGCCATGGCGCGCTCGCCCCCGTAGCGGTGGTAGGCGGCGTAGACCGTCGACGGCGGGCAGATCGGGTCCATCAGCGCGACGCTGAAGAGAGCCGGGGCCGTCGCCAGCGTGGCGAAGTGCAGGCCGTCGAAGTAGTCGAGGGTGCCGAAGGTCTGCTCGGGGTCGGCCATCTGGCGCTCGCCGAGGTAGGCCGTGAAGTCCGTGTACGGACCCTGCGAGGCCACCTGGGCACCGCGGCGGAAGTGGCAGAGGAACGGCACGTCGATCAGGGCGGCAACGGTGTCACCGCCCGCCAGGCCGGCGGTCGCCAGCGCCAGCCCGCCCCCTTGGCTGCGCCCGCTGACGACCACCCGGGCGGGGTCGACCGCGGGGTGTTCGCGGATCGCGTCCAGCGCGCGGACCGCGTCGGTCACGAGCCGCCGGTAGAAGTAGTGGTCACGGTCGGCGACGCCGCGGGTCATGAAGCCGCGGGGCGACTGCGGGCCGGGGGCCGGGTCGGGGTCCGGGGTGGCGTCGCCCATGCCGCGGGCGTCGACGACCAGGTGGACGTAGCCGGCGGAGGGCCACGCCAGGTGGTCGAGGTAGCTCCCCCTGCCGTTGTTGTAGGGGCTGTAGCGGACCACCGCGGGCAGTGCGTCTCCCGCGGTGGTGCCCTTGGGAAGTATCAGCCAGCCCGCCACCGCCTGCCCGTCCCACCCGGGGAACCGGACGTCGAACACGTCGACGGTGCGCAGCGCGGAGTCCGCGACCGGCCGGTAGGTCGCGGGACCGGTGGCGGCGGCGCGGGCCGCGGCGAGCGTTTCGTCCCAGAAGCTGGTGAAGTCCCCGGGCGTGGGGACGTCGCTGTGGTACTCCCGCAGCTTCTCCAGCGGCATGTCGGTCAACGGCATCGCGAGCCCCGTTCTCGTGTCCGCGCCGCGGTGGGCGCGTGGTGGTGCGGCGGGGCGGTCCGGCAGTCGCGGTCCGGGCGACGGGCGCGGCGGGACGCGGTCTGGTCGGGCCCGCGGCCCGCTGACATGATCGGGTCGACTCTACCCACGGCACCGGCCGGGGACGGAAGGGTGATCGCACATGGTGGCGGGGACGCTGCGCGAGGTCTGGGTCGTGGACGCCATCAGGACGCCGTGCGGCCGGTACGGCGGGGCGCTCTCCGGGGTTCGCCCCGACGACCTGGCGGCACACGTGGTGCGGGCCTTGGTCGGCCGGAGCCCGGCACTCGATCCCGCGCGGGTGGACGAGGTCGTCCTCGGCACCGCCAACGGCGCCGGGGAGGACAACCGCAACGTGGGCCGCATGGCGGCGCTGCTGGCAGGGTTGCCGGTCTCGGTGCCGGGGAGCACCGTCAACCGGTTGTGCGCCTCCGGCCTGGAGGCGGTGGTCCAGGCGTACCGCGCCGTGGCGGTGGGGGACGCCTCGCTGGTGGTCGCGGGCGGCGTCGAGTCGATGAGTCGCGCCCCGTTCACCATGGAGAAGCCGGACCGCGCGTTCCCGGCGGCGCCGCCCCGGATCCACTCCACCGCTCTCGGGTGGCGGCAGGTGAATGCGGCGATGGACCCGGCGTGGACGGTCTCGCTGGGCGAGGGGGCCGAACTGCTCGCGGACCGGCACGGCATCGACCGTGCCGCGCAGGACCGCTTCGCGCTGGAGTCGCACCGGCGCGCCGCTGCCGCGTGGCGCGCGGGCGCCCACGAGGCGGAGGTGGTGGCCGTCCCGGGCGTGGAGCTGGAGCGGGACGAACCGATCCGCGACGACGGTGACACGGCGTCCCTGGCACGGCTGCGCCCGGCCTTCCGCGAGGAGGGCGGGACGGTCACGGCGGGGAACTCCTCGCCGCTGAGCGACGGCGCGGCGGCGCTGCTGCTGGCGGACGAGGCGGGGGTGGCGGCGACGGGACGGGAGCCGTTGGCGCGGGTGACGGCGTCGGCGGTGACCGCGCTGGAGCCGCAGTACTTCGGGCTGGGGCCGGTGCGGGCCGTGCGCCGTGCGCTGGAGCGGGCGGGCAGGGGGTTCGACGCGCTGGGGGTGGTCGAACTCAACGAGGCGTTCGCCGCCCAGGTGCTGGGGTGTCTGGCGGAGCTGCCGGAGCTGGACCCGGCCCTGGTCAATCCGCGCGGGGGCGCGATCGCGGTGGGGCACCCCCTGGGCGCCTCGGGGGCGAGGTTGGCGGGTGCGGTGGCGCACCAGCTGGCGGCAGCCGGCTCCGGGGTGGGGGTCGCCTCGCTGTGCGTAGGCGTCGGACAGGGGCAGGCGCTGGTGCTGGAGCGGTGAACGACGCGGCGCCGCGCACCCCGGTGCGGGGAGCGCGGCGCGCGGTGGGTCGGTGCGCCCCTCTCGGGGCACGACGACGGTGTCAGGGCACGACGACGATCTTGCGGCCCTTGCCGGCCTTGAACTGGTCGATCGCGGCCGGGTACTCCGCCAGCGGCACGCGGTCGCTGATGAAGACGGCCGGGTCGATCACCCCGTTGGCGAACAGGTCGGCGGCACGCTCGTAGCTGTGCAGCACCGCCATGGAGCCGGTGATGGTGATCTCCTGGTTGTAGATCTTGTACGGCTCGATGGTGGCCGTCGTGGCGTAGTCGGAGACGCCGAACTGCAGGAAGGTGCCCGCCTTCGCGACGCGGTTGATGCCGTCCTGGATGGCGGCGGCGTTGCCGGTCGCGTCGATCACGATGTCCCAGCCCTGCGGACGGCCCAGTTCGTCGGCGCCGGCCGCGGCGTTCGAGCAGCCGAGGGTGCGCGCCGTGGCCAGGCGGTCGGGGTTGAGGTCCACCACGTCCACCGAGGCGGCGCCGGTGAGCTTGGCGAGCTCCAGCATCATCAGGCCCATGGTCCCCGAGCCGTAGATCAACACGCGGGAGGCCATGCGGGCGGAGAGGATGTCGTAGCCGCGCACCGCGCAGGAGAGCGGCTCGATGAGCGCCGCGTCCGCGACGTCCACGTGGTCGGGCAGCTTGACGCAGTTGGCGACCGGGGCCACCGCGAACTCGGCCGCGCCACCGGCCACGGAGACGCCGATGGCGGCCCAGCGCTCGCACATGTTGGCGCGGCCCTCACGGCAGAACCGGCACTCGTGGCAGTACAGCGAGGGGTCCACCGCGACCTTGTCGCCGACGGCGACCTCGGTGACGTCCTTGCCGACAGCCGCGACCGTGCCCGCGAACTCGTGGCCCGGGACGATGGGCAGCGTGGGGGCGAACTCGCCCTCCAGGATGTGCAGGTCGGTGCCGCACAGGCCGCACGAGGCGACCTCGACCACCACGTCGCGGGGGCCGGGGGTCGGGTCGGGCACCGTGGTGACGGTGACCTTGCCGGGCGCTTCGATGACGGCGGCTTTCACTTGACGGCTCCTAGCGACAGGCCCTGGACCAGCTTGTCCTGGGCGGCGAATCCCGCGGCGAGCACCGGCAGGGAGATGGCGAACGAGGCCGCACACATCTGGGCGAGGAAGAGGCCCTGGCTGGTGATGAAGCTGGTGAGGAAGACCGGGGCGGTCTGCGCCGTCACACCGGTGAGCACCCGGGCGAACAGCATCTCGTTCCAGCTGAAGATGAAGCAGATCAACGAGGTCGCCGCGATACCGGGTCCGGCGATCGGCATGATCACCCGGTAGAGGATGACGGGGAGCCGGGCACCGTCGATCTGCGCGGCCTCGATGACCGAGGCCGGTACCTCCGCCAGGAACGACTGCAGCATCCAGACCGCGATCGGCAGGTTCATCGCGGTGTACAGGATGATCAGCAGCCAGATGTTGTCCAGCATCCCGAGGTTCTGCGCGATCAGGTAGATCGGGAGCAGCGCGGCGACGATCGGCAGCATCTTGGTGGACAGGAAGAAGAACAGCACGTCCCGCCACGCCTTGACCGGCCGGATCGACAGCGCGTACGCGGCCGGCAGGGCGAGCACCAGCACCAGGAGGGTGGAGAGCAGCGAGGCGGTGAGCGAGTTGATCAGCGGGGGCCAGGGGCTGGCGCCGCCGCCGAAGAACTCGCGGTAGCTGTCGAGCGTCAGCGGCGCCGTCAGCGACGGCGGGTTGGTCGCCGCGTCGGACTCCGAGCGGAAGCTCGTCAGCACCATCCAGGCGACCGGCAGGAAGAACAGCAGGCCGACGGCCCACGCGAGCAGGCCGAGGAAGGCGCCCTTGCCGCGCTGGGCGAGATTGGCCGACGGGGCGGCGGTGGTGGTCACAGCGCTCACCGGGAACCCTCCTCGCTGAACAGGGACGACACGACGCGCAGCGCGAAGGTGGCCAGGATGATCGAGCCGATGACCACCAGGACGCCGGCAGCGGAGGCGAGGCCGTACTCGTGGGCCTGGTAGAAGGTCTGGTAGATGCTGAACGGCAGGTTGGCCGTGCCCAGACCGCCCTGGGTCATGATGAACACCGCGTCGAAGTTCTGCACGATGTAGATCGAGCCGAGCAGACCGCCGAGTTCGAGGTAGCGGCGCAGGTGCGGCAGCGTGATGTAGCGGAACATCTGCCAGTTGCCGGCGCCGTCGAGGCGGGCCGCCTCCATGACGTCGCCCGGGCGGCTCTGCAGGCCGGCGAGCAGGATCAGCATCATGAACGGCGTCCACTGCCAGACCAGCGAGATCTGCACCGCGAGCAGCGGCATCTCGGAGATCCAGTCCGGCTGGATCGGGTTGTCGATGCCGAAGAGCCCCGCGAACCAGTTGATGGAGCCGTTGAGCAGCCCGTACTCGGGGTTGAACAGCATGTGCTTCCACAGCAGCGCGGCTGCCACGGGCACCACCAGGAACGGCGCGATCATCAGCGTGCGGACGATGCCGCGGCCTCGGAACGACCGGTCCAGGAGCAGGGCGATGGCGAGGCCGAGCACCAGGGAGGCGAGCACGACCGTCGTGGTGAGGATGATCGTGGTCAGGACCGAGGACCGCAGGTCGGCGTCGGAGAGGACCTCGCCGAAGTTGGCGAGCCCCGCGAAGGCGCGGTCGTCGGGGTAGAGCGAGTTCCAGTCGAACAGCGAGATGACCAGCGTGGCCGCGAACGGCAGCTGGGTCATGATGATCAGGAATATGAGGGCCGGCAGCAGGGGCGCCCGGCGGGCCCACACGCTTGCGCGGCGGGCCGCGGCCGGCCGCCGGGCGGAGTCGTTCCGCCCGGCGTCCGCGCCCGACGACTGCGGCGGCGCCGCGGTCGGGGAGGTGCTCATCAGTCCTGGTACCCCTCGCCGACGCGCTCGGCAGCGGCCTGGGCCTTCTCCAGGGCCTCCTCGACGCTCTGCTGACCGGCGATGGCGGCGCTGATCTCACGGGAGACGCGGGTGCCCAGGTCGGTGAACTCAGGGATGCCGACGAACTGGATGCCGGCGGCGGGACGGGGCTGGACGCCCGGGTCGTCCGGCTTGGCCTCGCTGATGGCACGGAAGGTCACGTCGTAGAAGGCCTCGGCGTCCTTCTGGTAGTCCGCGTTCTCGTACGTCGAGGCGCGCTTGCCGGCCGGGACGTTGGACCAGCCGCTGGTCTCGCCGACCAGTTCCTCGTAGCCCTGGCTCGACGCCCAGGAGATGAACTCCCAGGCGTTGTCGGTGTTCTCAGACGCCTTCTGCATGCCCCAGGCCCAGGTGTAGAGCCAGCCCGAGGACTCGGTCTCCTTGACGGGGGCCGGCACGTAGCCGATGTCGCCCTGGACCGGGGAGCCCTCGGCCTCCAGCGAGCCGGCGCCGGCGGTGGCGTCATACCACATGGCGGTGTTGCCCTGGGTCATGTTGTTCAGGCACTCGGCGTAGCCGGACTGGGCGGCGCCGGACTGGCCGTGGTCGCGGACCAGGTTGACGTAGAACTCGGTGGCCTCGACGAACTCCGGGGCGGTGAGCTGCGCGTTCCAGTCCTCGTCGAACCAGGTGCCGCCGAAGGTGTTGACGACGGTGGTGAGCGGCGCGATCAGTTCGCCCCAGCCGGGGAGACCGCGCAGGCAGATGCCCTTCATGTCGGAGACCTCGTCGTCCACCGTGGCGGCGAACTCGGCGACCTCGTCCCAGGTGGGCTGCTCGGGCATCTCCAGGCCGAGCTCCTCGAAGACGTCCTTGCGGTACATCAGGAAGGAGGACTCGCCGTAGAACGGCTGGGCGTAGGTCTTGCCGTCCTCACCGGTGAGGGAGAGGCGCATCGGCTCCAGGATGTCCTCCTCGTTGTAGTCCGAGTCGTCGGCGAGGAAGGGGTCCAGTTCGTGGAGCCAGCCGTTGCGGGCGTAGATCGGCGTCTCGTAGTTGGAGATCGTCGCCACGTCGTACTGGCCGGACTGGCTGGCGAAGTCCTGGCTGATCTTGTCGCGGACGTCGTTCTCGGGGAGGACGGTGAAGTTCACCTCGATCCCCGTCTCCTCGGTGAAGTTGTCGGCGGTCAGCCGCTGGAGCTCCACCATCTGGGGGTTGTTGACCATGAGGACGTTGACGCTCTCGCCGTCACCCCCTGACGATCCACCGGCTCCGGCGCATGCGGTGAGCAGCATGCCGCCCGCGAGGGCGGTGGCTATCGCTGCGCGGGTGCGTCGACTCTGACTGCGCATCATTGGGCTCCAGGGGGTACAGGGGCAACGGGAACCAGCCGTCCGCCCGTTTTCGGGGTGAGAAGGGGTGAGAAGGTGTCGGTCGTGTACGTCTGCGCGAAAGTCTGTGCGGGTGCCTCGGTCGTGATCGGCCGCGGTCACACCCTGATGATCTGCGGCCCCAGCAGGGAGTAGCGGTGGGCCTCGGCGAGCGGTAGCCCGGTGGTGGTCACGATGGCCTCGAAGTCGGCTACCTCGGCGAACCGGCAGAAGCTCACCGCGGCGAACTTGGTGTGCATGCCGACCAGTACGCGCCGCCGGGAGACCCGGATCGCCTGCGCCTTGACCTCGCTCACCGAGGGGTCGGGGGTCGTGAGCCCCAGGTCGCGGGAGATGCCGTTGGCGCCGATGTAGGCCAGGTCGATGACGAAGCCGGAGAGCATCGACACGGCCCAGTGGTCGACCGTCGCGAGGGTTCCGCCGCGCACGCGCCCGCCGGCCAGGAGCACGGTGCAGTTGTCGCGCTCGGCCAGGACCCCGGCGGTCGCCAGCGACGTCGTCACCACGGTCAGCGGTCGCTCGACGGGCAGCGCCTCGGCGATGAGCTGCGGGGTGAAGCCCTCGTCGAGGAAGACGGTCTCGGCGTCCCCCAGGAGCCCGGCGGCGGCGGTCGCGATCCGCCGCTTCTCCGGTACGTGCATCGTGGTGCGGAACGCGAGCGTGGTCTCGAACCCCGCGCTCTCGACCGGGTAGGCGCCACCGTGGGTGCGGCGGACCAGGCCGTGGTCCTCCAGCAGCCGCAGGTCCCGCCGCACCGTCTCCTTGGCCACGCACAGGCTGTCGGCGAGCTCCGCGACGTCCACCGCTCCCGAGCGTCGGGCAGCCGCGACAATGGCCCGCTGTCGTTCCTCCGCGCTCATGTCTCCCGCACGCCCTTCGCCCTCGATGCCCGTTCGGGCCCTGAGGAGAAGTTCTACAGCCCGCAGCCCACGATCTCCAGGCCGCCCGCTGGGGAGATCGTGACCGCATATGCCCGTTCGACCACGGCCTCCGCGACGCGGAGGCCGCTCATGACTGCGGTGAGGCGGATCGCTCATCGACGGCGACGCCCGTTCGACTGCCCGCTTCGCCCGGTCCGGATCCGCGCCCCGGCGCGGTCGAAGCTCCGGGCAAGAGCCGAGTCGGGCGCCAGCCGGGCAGATCAGCGGGTTCCGCATGTCCGTCCGGTCACCTTCGGGCACCGTCCGGGCACGCTGCGGCGTGACGTGGCACACACGGGGTGACAGCGCGACGCGGCAGAGTGACGGGAGACGCGGATGCCGACCGGCCGCCGCACCCGCGCGCACGCGGCTCCCCGAGCGGCCCGGGGCTTCCGGGTCGGGCGTCGTTCCGACCGGCCGCGGCGCCGTGCCCGTCATCCCGGAGGCGCGCCCTCGGCGGGCGGCGAGGCGACCGACGAGCGGGCACCGCCGGGCCGCTCAGGATCTGCCGCCGGCGGGGCCGAGCGGGGCGCCGCACCGTCGGGACCTGCGAGCACGCCCCGGCAGGCGTGCTCGGAGACGGGTACGGACCGTCAGTCGGACGGTCGGCTGCCCGAGGCGGGTGCCCGCCCGCTGCCCGGTCCGCCCCTGGGCGCCCGGGGGAGGCCACCGCTGGCGCCGACCGGGCGCGCGTCACTCCCCCCGGACCGTGCCCGCCTCGTCGAGACGCCTCCGGAGTTCGAGCGGCAGGGGCGTCGTCACCGCGTCGAGCGCCGCATCGAGCTGCCAGAGGCGGGAGGCGCCCAGGATCGGCAGGACGGGCACCGCGCCGCCGGCGAGCCAGGCGAGCACCACCTGTCCGGCCGTGAGCCCGAGTTCACCGGAGACCGCGGCCAGCGCCGCCAACCGGTCCGTCGTGCCCGGGTGGTGGTAGGCCGGCGGCAGCGCGCGCTCCGGCACGTCGTACGCCCCGCGCAGCAGCGGGGTGTAGGCCCAGATGTCCATGCCGTTCACCGCCGCGTGGTCGAGCTGTTCTCCGCTCAGGTCACCGAAGGAGTGCTCGGTCGTCAGCGCCCCGGGACGGGGCCGCAGATAGCTGTGGCTCAGCTGGATCGCGTCCAGCGGACGGGAACCGCGCGAGACGGCCAGTCCGCGGGCGCGCTCCACGCGCCAGGCGGGGTGGTTGGACGCCCCGACGCGGAGTGCCCGACCGGAGTCGGTGAGTTCGGCGAGTGCGTCCACGGTCTCGGTGAGGTCGGTGGCCCGGTCCTCCATGTGTGCCCAGAACAGGTCCACGGTCCCGACGCCCAACCGCCGGAGGCTCGCCTGCGCCGCAGCCCCGATCGCGCGGGCCGAGAGGCCGGTGCGGGACCCCTCCGCCACGCCGGGGACCGCGGGCTCGGCCCCCGTCTTGGTGGCCAGCAGCACGCGCTCGCGCATCCCCGGGCGCGCGGCGAGCCATCGACCCAGCACCAACTCGCTGTGGCCACCGCGGCCGGACTCGCCCTGCCAGAAGGCGTAGCAGTCCGCCGTGTCGATCCAGCGTCCGCCGCGTTCGACGAAGCGGTCCAGCAGCGCGTGCGCGTCGGCCTCCGGGACGGTGGTGCCGAAGTGCATGGTGCCCAGGACGAGGGAGTCGGGCCCGGGGGCGGTCTCGTGGTGCGCCGGGTGGCGTGGTGTGGTCATGGCACGAGCCTGGGACCTGGAGCGTGCTCCAGGTCAAGTGCAGACTCGATGCCATGACGTACTACACCCCGGCGCAGGCCGCGCGACGGACCGGGCTCTCCCTGGACACCCTCCGGTACTACGAGAAGTCAGGTGTGATCGCGCCGGTGGCTCGGACCGGGGCCGGGCGCCGCGTCTACAGCGAGCAGGACCTCGACCGGCTGGAGTTGGTCCGCTGCCTGCGGCAGACCGGCATGCCCGTCGCCGAGCTGCGGCGGTACGGCGCCCTGGGCACCGGTGAGGAGGCAGCGGCGGAGCGGCTGCGGCTCCTGGAGGAGCACGACGCCCGGCTGCTCCGCGCGGTCGAGCTGATGCTGGCCGCCCGGCGCGACCTGCTGCTGGGGAAGATCGACCGCTACCGGTCCGAACTCGGGCTGCCGCCCTACCCGGACGGGGCGGATGGCGCGGATCGGTCCGGGCGGGACGACACGCCGAGGTGTTGACCGGCGGTGGTGGCGGCTGAGAGTGTTCCGCCATGCTGACCGGCACGCGCCTCGTCGTACGACACCACGTGGACTTCGTCCGCGTGGCCAGCGCGCTGTGTCGCCGCGGTCGTCCCTGACGGCCGCGCCCGGTCCTCTCCTCGGGTGCGGCGGATATCTTCCGCCCTCCGCACGGTCTTCGTGCGCCACCCCAGCGAGGTTTCTCCCATGCCCGCCGTACAGCGCCCCGCCGCACCCGCCGCCCGCATTCCGCACTCCCCCGCGTCGCTCGCCGCCCTGGCGCGCCGGTTCGCCGCCGACCCCGGGAGCTGGGAGCGGGTCGTCCGGTTCACCGCCCCCGAACGCTTCTACACCCGGTTGAGCGTCGAGGCCGACCACGAGGTCTGGCTGCTCACCTGGCTTCCCGGGCAGGGCACGGAGATCCACGACCACGGCGGGTCCTCGGGTGCCTTCACCGTCGTCCGGGGCGAACTCACGGAGGGAACGTTCCTCCCGGGCGCCGTGACGCCGCAGCGGGTCGAGCCCCGGCGGCTCCCGGTGGGCGGCCTGCGCTCCTTCGGCCCCCGCTACGTGCACGAGGTGGTCAACCGGGGCACGGAGCCGGCCGCGAGCATCCACGCCTACGCCCCGGCACTGACCGCCATGTCCACCTACCGCCGCCGCGCGGACGGCATCCTCGTGCTGGACCGCACCGAGGAGGTCGACCGATGAGCGACACCGCGAACGGGACGTCACCGCTCGGCGTCGACCGCCACCTCGCTGAGGCCCGCCGCCGCCTCGACCGTGTCACGCCCCGGGAGGCGTACACGGAGGTCGCCGCCGGGGCACGGCTGGTGGACACCCGCCCGCGGCTCCGCCGCGAGGAGGAGGGCGGCATCCCCGGCGCGCTGGTCATCGAACGCAACCACCTGGAGTGGCGGCTGGACCCGTCGAGCGAAGGCGTGATCCCCGAGGCCGACGACCACGGCCTTCGCTGGATCGTCTTCTGCGACGAGGGGTACGCCTCGTCGCTCGCCGCGGCCTCGCTGCGTGCGATCGGCCTCCACCGTGCCACCGACCTCGTCGGCGGCTTCCGGGCGTGGCACGCCGCCGGCCTCCCTGTGCTGCCGCCCACCGGACGTCCCACGAGCTGATCCGCGCGCCGCTCCGCGCCGGGTCGGGGCGGCGGCCCGACCCGGCGGCGACCGTCGGTTTCCTGCCGTGTTCAGGTCACCGCCGCGCGTCGTCCGCCCCCCGACCGGCCCGCCGCGCGACAATCGGCGGGCCGCTCAGCCGGCGGCCCCACGGCGACGACGAAGGCGGCAGCATGCGAATAGGTGGAAGAGTGACCGGGCCGGTGGTCGCGACGATCCTCGGTGGCGCGCTGCTGACGGGCTGCGGGGACCCCGGTACCGCGGACGGCGAACCCGGCGAGATCAGCGCCTCCCCCACGGACGACGCCGAGCCCACACCCGATGACAGCTCGCCCTCGGCCGAGCCGGAGGACACCGTGCCGGACGCCACTGCGGAGCCCGGCACGGACGCCGACGAGGCCGCGGCCACGCCGGGCGCGTGGCGGTACGCGGAGACCGAGGAATCGGACGGCACGCTGCGGGTGGCCGAAATCGACAGCGAGTCCCCGGTCGACATCGACGGCGGCGACGACCCCGCGGTCCTCTCCGTGGCCGAGCACTCCGTCCACGGGGGCGAGTCGTGGCTGGACCTGCCCGCCGGTTCGGTCGACTGCCGCGGGGAGTGCACGGTACGGGTCACCGTCGACGACGCCGACCCGCTGGAGCTGCCCGCCTCGCGCGACGGCGAGGACGAGACGCGGCTGCGGCTCGGCGGAGCCGAGGATCTGTACTCCGAGCTCCGCACCGCCTCGACGGTGTCGGTGGAGGTCCCGGTCACCGGCGTCGGCACGGTCCAGGTCTCCTTCCGGGTCACCGGCTTCGACCCCGAGCACTTTCCCGGCCGCGCGTGAGAGCGCCGATACCCGCCGACTGCGGCCTCCCCCCGCCACCGGCGGTCGGCGCGCCACACGACTCCCCGGTGCCCCTGCGGGGCTTCCCCGGGCCCGGCGGGTGGCAGGATGGACGCATGGATGTCCGCCGCAGGAACAACGTCGTCGTCACCGGGCGCGCGGACGGACCGGTGCTGCTCCTCGCGCACGGTTTCGGCTGCGACCAGAGCATGTGGCGGCTCCTCGTTCCCGCGCTCGCCGACGAGTTCCGCCTCGTGCTGTTCGACTACACGGGATGCGGCGCCTCCGAACGCGGGGCCTGGAACGCCGAGCGGTACGGTTCGCTCCAGGGCTACGCCGCGGACGTCACGGAGATCTGCGAGGAGCTGGGCCTGGAGGACGTGACCTTCGTCGGCCACTCCGTCAGCGCCATGGTGGGGGTGCTGGCGTCGCGGAGCGAGCGGAACCGCATCGGCTCGCTCGTGCTGCTGGTGCCGAACCCCCGCTACCTCGACGCCCCCGAGGAGGGCTACCGGGGCGGTTTCTCGGCCACCGACGTCGAAGAGCTGCTCACGTCGCTGGAGGCCAACCCCGGCTGGCCGCAGTGGCTCGCGCCCGTGGTGATCGGGGACCCGGACCGACCCGAGCTCAGTTCGGAGCTGGAGGAGGTCTTCTGCGCCGCGGACCCGGAGGTGGTGCGGGTCTTCGCCCGGGCGACCTTCCTGACCGACTCCCGCGCCGATCTGCCCGGGGTGTCCGTTCCGACCCTGGTGCTGCGCACCGCCCAGGACGCGATAGCACCGCTCGCGGTGAGCGACCTGGTGCACAGGGAGATCCCCGGGTCCCGGTTGGTCACCCTTGAGGCCACCGGACACTGTCCGCAGCTGAGCGCTCCGGAGGCCACCGCGCGGGCCGTCCGGGAGTTCGCAGGGGCTGTGAAGCGTCGATGAGCGCGCCTGGCGAGGAGCACGAAACAGTGAGAGAAGCCGGGCCGACCCCGCTGCCCCCTAACGGGGCGTCCCACCCGTCGGCGTGCGAGAACGGCTCGCGCCGCGGACCGGGCGCCGAGTCCGCAGACCGCCGCCGCGCCGCCCGGGGCGGTGACACCGCGACGGACGTCGCGTTCACCGCCCTGCTGGAGGACAGTGCGGAGGAGCTGTACGAGAAGGCGCCCTGCGGCTACCTCTCCACGCTGATGGACGGGACCGTGGCGCGCATCAACGGCACGCTGCTGGAGTGGCTCGGACTGAGCCGCCAGGAGGTGGTGAGCCGTCTCACCTTCCCCGACCTGCTCACGGGAGCGGGGAAGCTCTTCTTCGAAACGCGGTTCTTCCCCCTGCTCCGGCTGAAGGGCGAGGTCAACGGCCTCGCCATGGACCTCGCGCTGCGGGACGGCCGCCTGCCGGTGATGGCGAGCGCGACGCTGAAGACGAGTGCCGACGGCCAACCGCTGCTCATGCGCATCACCCTCTTCGACGCCCGCGACCGCCGCGCCTACGAAGCGGAGCTGCTGCGCGGCAAGACGGCCGCCGACGAGGCGAGGGCACGGGCCGAGGCGGACAGGGAGCGGCTCCAGTCCGCTCTCGCCGTGCTCCAGCGCAGCCTGCTCCCCGACGACCTGCCCCGGGTACCGGGGATGGAGGTCGCCTCCTACTACCACACCGCCTCCCGTGACCAGCTCGGCGGCGACTTCTACGACCTTTTCCAGGTGGACGGGGCCCGGTGGGCGTTCTTCCTCGGGGACGTCTGCGGCAAGGGCCCCGAGGCAGCAGCGGTGACCTCGCTGGTGCGGTACACGCTGCGGGCCGCCGCACTGCACGACTCGGAGCCGGAAGCAGCGCTGGCCACGCTCAACACGGTCCTGTACGAGCGGTACACCGGTAGCGACCCCCGGTACTGCACCGCGGTCTTCGGAGTACTGCGGCCCCGCGCCGAGACAGGGGAGGTGGAGGTCTCCCTCGCCTCCGGAGGCCATCCGCCCGCCATGGTGGTGCGCAGTGACGGCGAGGTGGAGCAGTTGCGCACGCCGGGAGGGCTGCTGATCGGCATCCTGCCCACGGCCAACTTCACCACGGCGGGTACTGTGCTGCGTGCCGGGGACACGTTGTTGCTCCACACCGACGGGCTCACCGAGGCCCGCACCGGGGCGGACCACGGGCTCTACGGTGACGCGGCGCTGGCCGCGTTCGCCCGGGAGCGCGCCCCGGTGAGCGCCCCCGCGCTGGTCGAGTCCCTGACGGAACTGCTCCACGGTTTCGGCGCCGGGCTCGACGACGACACCGCCCTCCTCGCCCTGGGCGTCCCGACGGCGGGAGCCGGAACAGCAGCCGGCACGGCCCAGCACTTCACCGCCGACACAGACAGCCGTTCGAGCAGCCACGAGACCCCCGCATGAATCAGCTGACCATCTCCCCCGTCGACGCCGACTCCGGCCCCGTGCTGGAGGTCGGCGGCGATCTGGACTACGCGACCGCGCCCGCGCTGCGGGCCGCGGTCAAGGCGCTGACGCCAACGGCAGGGCAGATGCTCCTGCTCGACCTCGGCGGCCTGACCTTCTGCGACTCCTCGGGCATCGCCGTCTTCGTCGCGGCCCGCAACCACGCCGCCGCGCACGGCGCCGAGCTGGCCCTCGCCGCCGTGCCGCCGCAGACCGTCCGCGTGCTCGGCGTTACCGGGCTGGCGCAGGTGCTGTCGATGTACGAGCACGTCGAGGGCGCTGTCGCAACGCACCTCTCCCGCGGCTGAGCCCCGAACCTCCCACGGGGGGGGGACGCGGGGCCACAGGCGTGCACCCGGCGGCGGAGTCGCCGGAGGCCCGGGTCACCCGGGCCGGCGCCCGCTGTTTGGAACCCACCGCGCCCGGTAACCCGACACCGCTGAGGCCGCTGCGACGGGTGCTCCACGACCGGAACGGACCGGGCGGGCGGGCGGACGAGTCGCGGTCGACGACAGCCATCCGTCGGTGACGGTGACGGCGCCGGCGGGCGTCGGCCGGCCACCGCCCGACCGAGGAGGTCCTGTTGACCACCCGACGACCCCGCATCGTGATAGTCGGCGCCGGTTTCGCCGGATACCAGTGCGCGCGCTCGCTGCTGCGGCGCGCCGACGGCGCCGCGGACATCGTGATCATCAACCCGCACGACTACTTCCTCCATCTCCCACTGCTCCCGGACGTGGCGGGCGGTGCGCTGGAGCCCCGCCGGGTGACCGTCTCCCTGACCGGGACGCTCAAGGGCGTCCGCCTGGTGCTGGGCGAGGCGGACGGCATCGACCTGGACGGCCGCACCGTCAGCTGGGTCGACCCGGAGGGCAACCGCGGCCGGCTCGGCTACGACCGGCTGGTCCTCACCGTCGGAAGCGTCAACAAGCTGCTGTCGGTCCCCGGGATCGGCGAACACGCCGGTTCGCGGCATCGCCGAGGCGCTGCACCTGCGCGACCACATCACCCGGCAGGTCGAGATGGCGAGCGCCGCCGCCTCCGCCGCCGAACGCGAGGCGCGCACCACGTTCGTCGTGGTCGGCGCCGGCTACACCGGCACCGAGGTCACGGCGCAGGGGGTCCGCCTGACGGACGCGCTGCACCGGCACGACAGCGTCCTGCGAAGGTGAGCGACCCAGTTCGAGACACCACTCGAAGCCGAAAGAAAAAGAACAAGCTCAGAGCGTGTTTGAGACCCCACGTCGGCTCAGCTCGCGGCGCCAGATGCGGTCAGCTGCAAGGCGGAGGGGCACCCTCATACCGGGTTGTATTCGGGTGTTCCTGACAACGCAGCAGATGGCCGTAGCTGGCGTCGCGGGCCCGGCGTGGGGTCTCAAACACGCTCTCCGTGACGGCACCGTCGTTCCCAGCCGCACCCTTGTGTGGTGCGTGGGGGTGCGGCCCGATCCCTTCGTCGAGTCCCTGGGGCTCGCCACGGAGAAGGGGCGGCTGTGCGTCGAGTCCACGCTGCGCGTCCCCGGGCGGCCGGAGGTCTTCGCCTGCGGTGACGCAGCGGCCGTCCCCGACCTCACCCGCACCGGCGAGGTGACCGCCATGACGGCTCAGCACGCACACCGGCAGGGGAAGTTGGCGGCGCACACCATCGCGGCCTCCTTCGGGCACGGCCGGGAACGCGAGTAGGTCCATCACGACCTCGGTTTCATGGTGAACCTCGGGGGTCGTGACGCGGCGGCCAACCCGCTGAAGCTGCCCTTGTCCGGCCTTCCCGCCGTCGTCGTCACCCGTGCCTACCGTCTGCTGTCGCAGCCCGGGAACCGGGCGCGCGTCGCGGCGGACTGGGCGTTGGACGCCGCGCTCCCCCGGCACGGCGTGCAGCTCGGCCTGGTCCCCCCGGACGCGGTGGCGCTGGAGACGACGCCGCCCGCCGGCCGGACCGGGGAGCGAGCAACGGAGACGTGACACGGAGCGAAAGACCCGGGTCACTCGGCGAAACCCCCCGTTTCCGAGCACGGGTCACGGGAACCCGGCAGGCCCCGGCCCCTGCCGGAAAGATCAGCGACCGCCGGGAGGCGACATGAGTGAGAGCAGCGACAAGAACGGCCCCCTCCGGGACGACGAGCTGAAGCGTGAGCTCCAGGGCCACCTCAAGGCGACGTCCTCCCCTCGCGCGGAGGAAGGGCTGCGCGCCGAACCACCGGCCGACGACGACCCCGAGGTCGCGGAGGACACGGTGAGCGGCGCGGGGAGCGACGGCCCGCCCGAGCGGCTGCGTCTGGAGCTCGCCCGATACCTCAGCCGGACCTCGTTCCCCTCGGACCGGGACGGACTGGTGAACGAGCTGCGGAGTCGGCACGCGCCGGACCAGCTGGTCGAGTCGCTCGCCGAGCTGCCTCGCGACCAGCGGTTCGGCACCGTCCACGAGCTGACCTCGGCGCTGGGCCCGGAGCCACGCACCCGGTAGTCCCAGCGGACCGCCGGGGGGCCGGACCACCGCGGGGGCGGCCCGGGGCGAGGAGGAGCACCGGCCCCGGGCCGCACCGACGGTGGTCGGACAGCGAGTGGGTCCCGGCTCGCGGGACGGCACCGCCGGACGGATGATCGCCTTGCGGCACCCGGAAGGCACGCGGCGACGCGAAACGGCCGGACCCGGGCACGCCGACCCGTACGGCGACGGGACATCGACACCGAGGAGCGAGTGATGACGGACGAGGCACGCGGCGACGACGTCTACCAGCCCCAGCAGGACGACGGTGGCCTGCCGTCCGACGACCAGCCCGACATGGAGAACACGCTCGACGAGCGGAGTGCCGACGACCGGATGGCGGAGGGGTACTCGCCGCCGGAACGCCCGCTGGGGGTGGAAAAGTTCGGCACGACCGCGGCGGAGGAGCGGGAGGGCGAGACCCTCGACCAGCGGCTGGCGCAGGAGGTCCCCGACGTCTCCCCGGCCGTGGGCGACGGCATCGGGGACCTGCGCGAGGGCGAGGGTGAGCCCCGCGAGCGGGAGTCGGGCGCGGAGCGGGCGGGACGGTTGGCCGAGGTGGACGACACCACCGGACGGGAGACCGACGTCCTCGCGGCGGACGTCGGCATCGACGGCGGCGCCGCCTCGGCCGAGGAGGCCGCCGTCCACCTCACCGGCGAGCCCGACACCGGCGAGCCCGACACGGACTTCGCCACGGGGTCGGGCTCGGACTCCGACCGCTGAGACGCACGGCGTCCGGAGGCACCCGGGCAGACCCGGATGCCTCCGCCGGGTCCGTTCGGGGCGTCGCTCCCGACGCACCCGGCGGTGTGCCGCGCCCTCTCAGCGGCGCCGGTCGCGCAGTGCGGTGCGGCCCGCCCGCCAGCAGGACAGCAGGTGGTCGGCGAGCCGGTTCTCCAGGTACTCGGTCGCCTCGACGCCGAAGACCACGTCACCGGCCAGCCCCGGCTCCTCCGCGAGGAGGCCGCCGATCACCTCGCGGCGCACCACCTGCTCGTGGACGGCGTCGGCCTCCACGTGTTCTTCGTAGAACCGCGCCGCGGCCGGCCCTGCCCCGCTGCGCCGCATCGCCGCCGCCAGCCTTCGCGAGCCCGGGGAGGAGGTGATCTCGACGGTGGCGAAGTGCCCGACCAGCGCGCCCCGGAGCCGCCGGTGGAGACCGAGGAGCGACATCACGTTCACCACCGCCAGGGCCGGGGCGGGCGCGGCGTCCAGGTATCCGCCGTACCGCGCGTCCAGCCCCAGGTCGGCCATGAGCTCGGCGAAGAGGTGGGCGTGGACCGCGTCGGCCCGGCCGGCGCCGAACTCGTCGAACTCCACCGCCACCATGGCGGCCTTGGCCCGCCCCCGCAGTCTCGGGACCACCCAGAGGTGCGGGTCCGCCTCCTTGAGGTGGTAGAGGGAGCGGAGCGCGGCGTACTCCCTGAGCTGCCAGAGCTCGCCCGCGCGCCGGAGGTGGTGGCTGACGCTGCCCCCGTCGTCGGTGGCGGGCTCCGCCAGGAGGCCCGCCACGACGGTCGACACGTCCGACGACCCCGTGCCGGCGTCCCGCCGCAGCGCGCGGAGGAAGACCTCCTCGGCCGCGGCGCGCACCCGCAGCAGCTCGGGGTCCCATTCGAGCGTGTCGGCGACGCCCTCGAACCCCCGGTAGTGCAGCTCGTAGAGGACATACAGCACCAGCTGCAGGTCCTCCCCGTACGCCTCGGCTGCGGCGACGGCCGCCTCGTCAGGCAGCGGCAGCCCTCGGCCCGAGAGGACCGCGAGGACGGCGCGGCTGAGCTCCCCGCGCGCCGGGGGCAGCCGGGGCGGGGCCTCGGTGTTCTCCTCGCGTCGGGCGGGCGGGGCGCTCACCGGGGCCCCTCCCGCTCGTCGCGCGGGGCCGGTTCGTGCTCGTGGTGCTGTGCGCGGTCGCGGCGGCGGCGGCGGTGGCTGGTGTCGCACCAGGGCTGGGTCCGGCTCCGACGGCAGGTGCACAGGGCGACGACGAACCGGTCGGACTTGCTGACGGTGCCGTCGTCGGCGACCACTTCGACGGGCCCCTCGACGAGCATCGGCCCGTCCCTGTCCACCGTCACCCGACGCGGTGTCTCATCCCTTGCGGCCACGGATCACCACCAGTTCCTCGCCCTCGACGGCGTGCGAGAGAAGCCCCTGTGCGCGGAGCCACCGCGCACGGCCGCGGAGCACTGGGCCGAAGGGCACGGTCACCCGTTCGCAGACCACCGCGCGGATCCCCGCGGTCGCGAGGCGGTCCAGCGTGGCCTCCGGACCGGAGAGGTGGGACTGCACCAGCAGCAGCAGCCCGCCGGGCCGCAGCACGGCTGCGGCGCCGTCGCAGATGCGGTCGAGCACGAGTCTGCCGTCGGGCCCCGCGTCCCACGCGCGGCCCGTTCCCAGCCGGGGCGGCGTGTCGGTGGGGGCGGGAACGTAGGGCGGGTTGCTGATCAGGGCGTCGAAGGCGCGGTCGCGCAGCACCGAGAGGAGGTCACCGCGACGTACCGAGACCGGCAGCCGCGCGAAGGCGGTGTTCAGTCGCGCGGAGGCGACGGCACGGCGGCTGATGTCGACGGCCGTGACCCTGGCGCCGAGCCGCGCTGCGTGCAGCGCCAGCGCACCGGTCCCGGTGCAGAGGTCGAGCACCTCCATTCCCGGGCTGATGCCCTCGCGGCGCATGGCTCCCGCGAGCAGCAGCGTGTCCGCCTGGGGGCGGTACACGCCGGGCAGCCTCAGCAGTCGTGCCGTGCGCATCGGCGCGGTGGGCGGTCGTCGGAGTGCTTCCGGGTGGGCCACGGGGCTCTCCCCCTGTCGGGTGGTCGGCGGGGCGGGGCGGTCACGGGCGCCGGTGCGGGACGGTTCTCATCGCGGGGTGCAAGTGCTCGTCGCGGGTCGGTGCCGGCGACCGGCCCGGCCCCCACCGGTGGCGCAGCGACGGCAGGCGGGGTGCGGTGTCCCAGTGACCAGGATCGCCTCGGGCGAAGGTCGGGGCGCGCTGGTGAGGCGTTCGGGTGAGTCCTCGGGCGGCGCCGGTTCAAACCGCGGTCCGCGGGTGACCCGGCGGCGTATGACAAGCACTCCGCCTCTGCGCGCACTCGCGATCGTCTGCACCCTCAACCGCTCCCCCGCCCCGTCCAGCAGTCAGTTGCTCGCCGAGCAGGTCCTGGAGCTGCTCGCCGCCGAGGGTGCGACCACCGAGCTCGTCCGCGCCGCCGACCACACCATCCCGCCGGGCGTCGCGGCGGACATGGGCGAGGGAGACGACTGGCCCGCGCTACGGGAACGTGTCCTCCGCTGCGACATCCTGCTGCTGGCCACGCCGATCTGGCTGGGCCACCCCTCCAGCGTCGCCCAGCGCGTGCTGGAACGGCTCAATGCCGACATCTCCGAGACGGACGACGAGGGGCGCCCCCTGATGGCTGGCCGGGTCGGTGCCGTCGCGGTGGTCGGCAACGAGGACGGGGCGCACAAGGTGTCGGCCGACCTCTTCCAGGGACTGAGCGACATCGGGTTCACCCTGCCGCCGCAGGCCGTCACCTACTGGGTCGGCGAGGCGATGCAGGGCACCGACTACCAGGACCTGGAGCGCACGCCCGAGAAGGTCGGTGCGACGTCGGCCGCGCTGGCCTCGACCACCGCCCACCTCGCCCGCGTGCTGCGGGAGCGCCCCTTCCCCGCACCGCCCTCCTGAGGCACGCCTTCGACACACCGCGCCCCGCGACTCGGGGCGCGACCCGGCTTCCTCCGCTGCGACGATCGGAGACCCCCGTGCGTGACCTGCGTCGGCTGCTCGGCGAGTGGCCCGTGTACCGCCAGCTGACCGGCGGTGATCCGACCGGAAGGGGAAGTGCGGTCTCCTCCCCCCGCACGCGCGGCGTCGAACCTCGCACCGCCGCCGCCGACCGGGTGGTGAAGTCGGTCTGCCCCTACTGCGCCGTGGGCTGCGGACAGGAGGTGCACGTCAGCGGCGACCGGGTGGTGCAGATCGAGGGCGACCCCGACTCGCCGATCAGCCGCGGACGGCTGTGTCCCAAGGGCGCCGCCACCCTCCAGCTCACCACCGGGAGCGCGCGCCGCCACCAGTGCCTGTACCGGGCACCGGGGGCGCGGGACTGGGAGCCGATCGACCTGGAAACGGCGATGGACATGGTGGCCGAACGGGTGGTGCGCACCCGGCGGGAGAGCTGGGAGTGGGAACACGAGGGGACCCGCACGGCGCGGACCATGGGCATCGCCAGCCTCGGTGGCGCCACCCTCGACAACGAGGAGAACTACCTCATCAAGAAGCTGCTGACCGGGCTGGGCGTGGTCCAGGTGGAGAACCAGGCCCGCGTCTGCCACAGTTCCACGGTCGCCGGGCTGGGCACCTCCTTCGGCCGGGGAGGTGCCACCACCTTCATGCAGGACCTGCAGCACGCGGACTGCATCGTGATCCAGGGTTCCAACTTCGCCGAGGCGCACCCGGTCGGCTTCCAGTGGGTGATGGAGGCCAAGGCGAGAGGCGCCCGCGTCATCCACGTGGACCCCCGTTACACCCGGACGAGCGCCCTCGCCGACTGCCACGTGCCGCTCCGCGCCGGTTCGGACATCGCCTTCCTCGGCGGCATCATCCGGTACGTGCTGGAGAACGAGGCCGACTTCCGCGAGTACGTCACGGCCTACACCAACGCCGCCCACCTGGTCAGCGAGGAGTTCCGCGACACCGAGGACCTCGACGGCGTGTTCTGCGGCCTCGACGAGGAGACGCACACCTACGACCCCGCCGGCTGGCAGTACGAGGGCTCCCCGGTGCGGGCCTCCGCGGGGAGCAGGGAGTCGATCGCGGACCGCAGGGCCCAGGACTCCAGCGACGACCCCTCCACCCAGGGAGCCGGCGGGGCCGAGACCCACGGCTCCGGCGGCGCGGTCTCCGCGCCCCGGCCGCGCCGGGACGACACCCTCCGGCACCCGAGGTGCGTCTACCAGGTGTTGAAACGCCACTACGCCCGCTACACACCGGAGATGGTCGAGGAGATCTGCGGAGTGCCCCGGGAGCTGTTCCTGCGGGTCTGCCGCGAGCTGACCGCCAACTCCGGCCGGGAGCGGACCTCGGCGTTCGTCTACGCGGTGGGCTGGACGCAGCACACCACCGGGAGCCAGTACATCAGGGCGGCGAGCGTTCTCCAGCTGCTGCTGGGCAACATCGGCAGGCCCGGAGGGGGGATCCAGGCGCTCCGAGGCCACGCCTCGATCCAGGGGTCCAGCGACATCCCGACCCTCTACAACCTGTTGCCCGGCTACCTGCCGATGCCGCACCACCGCTCGCACCAGAACCTGGACAGCTGGGTCGACTCCACCCGCACCGGCAAGGGCTACTGGCACGAGATGCGGTCCTACGCGGTGAGCCTGCTCAAGGCGTGGTACGGCGACGCCGCGCAGCCGGAGAACGACTTCTGCTTCGACCACCTGCCGCGCCTCACGGGGGCCCACGACACCTACGCGACGGTGCGAGCGCAGCTCGACGGGGTCTGCAAGGGCTACTTCCTGATGGGCGAGAACCCGGCGGTCGGCTCCGCCAACACCCGGATGCAGCGCCTGGGCATGGCGAAGCTCGACTGGCTGGTGGTCCGCGACTTCTCGCTCATCGAGTCCGCGACCTGGTGGCAGGACGGCCCGGAGACCGAGTCGGGCGAACTACGCACGGAGGACATCGCCACCGAGGTCTTCTTCTTCCCGGCCGCCTCCCACACCGAGAAGTCGGGATCCTTCACCAACACCAACCGGTGGCTGCAGTGGCACGAGGCAGCGGTCGAGCCGCGCGGGGACGCGCGTAGCGACCTGTGGTTCATGTACCACCTGGGGCGCCGCCTGAAGGAGTCGCTGCGCGACTCGACGGACCCGATGGACCGGGCGCTGCTCGACCTCACCTGGGACTACCCGGTCTCCGGACCGCACGACGAGCCGTCGGCGGAGGCCGTCCTCCGGGAGATCAACGGGACCGGGCGGGACGGCGCTCCGCTCGCCGACCCCACGGGGCTCCGGGACGACGGCTCCACACGCTGCGGCTGCTGGATCTACAGCGGCGTGTTCCGGGACGGGGTCAACCAGTCCGCGCGGCGGCGCCCCCACGACGAGATGGAGTGGACGGCGCGGGAGTGGGCGTGGGCGTGGCCGGCGGACCGGCGCATCCTCTACAACCGGGCCTCCGCCGCGCCGGACGGCAGCCCGTGGAGCGCACGCAAGGCGTACGTGTGGTGGGACGCGGAACGTCAGGAGTGGACGGGACACGACGCCGCGGACTTCCCGGCCGGTCTCGCCCCCGACCACGTCCCCGACGAGGACGCTGTGGGCGTCGCAGCGCTGCGGGGCGACGACCCGTTCGTCATGCAGGCCGACGGGAAGGGGTGGCTGTACGCCCCGTCGGGGCTGTTGGACGGCCCCCTGCCGACCCACTACGAACCGCAGGACTCCCCCGTACCCAACGGCCTCTACCCGCGACGTGCCCGGTCGCCGGTGCTGCTGCAGAGCAGCCGGCCGGAGAACCGCTACCACCCGGGGCCGGAGGAGCCCGGCGCGGCGGTCTACCCGTACGTGCTGACCACGTACCGGCTGACCGAGCACTTCACCGCGGGCGGTATGAGCCGCTGGTCTCCCTACCTCAGTGAGCTGCAACCCGAGCTGTTCTGCGAGGTCTCGCCGAGCCTGGCGGCGGAGCGGGGGCTGGAGCACGGCGGTTGGGCGACGCTCGTCACCGCCCGCAACGCCATCGAGGCCCGGGTGCTGGTGACGGAGCGGATGAGACCGCTGACGGTGCTGGGCCGGACGGTGCACCAGATCGGCATCCCCTTCCACTGGGGACCGAACGGGCTGTCCACGGGTGACGCGGCCAACGAGCTGATGGCGGTGGCCCAGGACCCGAACGCGCACATCCAGGAGGACAAGGCCCTCACCGCGGACATCCGCCCCGGTCGCCGACCGCGCGGGCCTGCGCTGCCGGCGCTCGTCGCGGAGTACCGACGCCGGGCCGGGGTCACGTCGAGGACGGGCAGCCTGTCCGCGCAGGAAGGGGAGAACCGATGAGCTCGGCAGCAGCAGGAGCACACCGACCGCACGGAGAGCCGGCCGCGGAGGTGCCCGACCCCGCGTCGGACAGTGGATACCCCGACCCCCCGGACAGGGTCGGCTTCTTCACCGACACCTCCGTCTGCATCGGCTGCAAGGCGTGCGAGGTCGCCTGCAAGGAGTGGAACGCGCTGCCCGCCGACGGGTTCTCGCTGAGCGGGATGTCGTACGACAACACCGAGGCGCTGGGTGCCTCCACCTGGCGGCACGTCGCCTTCGTCGAACGGCAGGTGCCCGCCGCGCCGGCGGACGGCGCGGTCGACCCCGGCGGTCGCCCGTTGCTGGGACTCACCCCGGTGGTGCCCGGCGGGGAGGCCGACGCGGGTGCGGGGACGGACGCCGGGGCCGGCCCGGCAGGGTCGGAGATCCGCTGGCTGATGTCGTCCGACGTCTGCAAGCACTGCACCCACGCGGCCTGCCTCGACGTGTGCCCGACGGGGGCGTTGTTCCGCACGGAGTTCGGGACGGTGGTGGTGCAGGACGACATCTGCAACGGCTGCGGCTACTGCGTTCCGGCCTGCCCCTACGGCGTCATCGAGCAACGGCCGGACGACGGCCGCGCGTTCAAGTGCACCATGTGCTACGACCGACTCGGCGCGGGCATGGAGCCGGCCTGCGCGAAGGCATGCCCGACCGAGTCGATCCAGTTCGGGCCCCTGGACGAGCTGCGGGCCGGTGCCGCCCGGCGGTTGGACGCGCTGCACGAGGCGGGGGTGTCCGAGGCACGTCTCTACGGTCACGACCCCGAGGACGGAGTCGGCGGGGACGGCGCGTTCTTCCTGCTGCTCGACGAACCGGAGGTCTACGGCCTGCCGCCGGACCCGCGGGTACCGACCCGCGACCTCCCCAGGATGTGGCGGCACGCCGCCGCGGCCGGTCTCGCGCTGCTCGGCGCGGTCGGCGCCTCGGCCGCCACGGCGGCCCGACGAAAGGGAAGCGCATGACGGAGGACGCCGGACTCGCACCATCCGAAGGCTGCCGGTCCCGGCCCAGCGACGGCGACCACCGGGAACCCGGCCGCCGACGCCGCGGCGGCGAGCAGCTCATGGTGGAGCGCGCCGACTTCGAGAGCTACTACGGCCGCCCGATCGTGAAGGCCCCCGCCTGGGAGGCGACGGACATCGCGGGCTACTTCTTCCTCGGCGGGCTCGCCGGTGCGGGGTCGGTACTCGCCGCCGCGTTGCAGGCCGGTGGGGCGCACCGCACGGCGGCGGCGCTGAAGGTGACCTCGGTCGGCTCGGTCGGGCTGGCCACCGCGGCCCTCATCCACGACCTCGGGGTGCCCTCACGCTTCACGCACATGCTGCGGGTGGTGAAACCGACCTCCCCCATGAGCGTCGGGTCGTGGCTGCTGGCGGTGTACGGGCCGGTGGCGGGCGCCGCCGCGGCGTCGGCCGTCACGGGGCGGGCACCGCGCGCGGGTGCGGTCGCCACCGGCGGCGCGGCCGTCCTGGGCCCGGCGGTCGCGACGTACACGGCGGTGCTCGCGTCGGACACGGCCGTTCCGGCCTGGCACGGCGCCCATCGCGAGCTGCCCTACCTCTTCGCAGGCTCGGCGCTGGCCGCCGCCTCGGGCGCGGCGCTGCTCCTCGGACCGTCCGCCGAGACGGGCGTGGCACGCGCCACCGCGGTGCTCGGCGCTCTCGGGGAGACCGCGGCGGACCATGCCGCGCGTCGCCGCCTGGGGCCGGTGGCCGCGACCCTGCGTGAGGGCCGGGCGGGGGGCCTGATGCGGTCGGCGCGCGTGCTGACCGCGACGGGTGCCGCGCTGGCGCTGCTTTCGGGACGTTCCCGCGCGGCCGGTGTCGGGGCGGGTGTCGCGCTGCTGGCGGGGTCGGTGTGCACCCGTTTCGGGGTGTTCGCCGCCGGAATCGCCTCCGCGCGGGACCCGGTGCACACGGTCGGCCCCCAGCGCGCCCGGCTCGCGGCGGACGGCGCGTCGGCGGCGCCCGACTGATCGTTCCGCACGAGTTGCGGGTCCTGTGATCGACGAGCCGGGTCGTCAGGGTGTCTCGGGTCCGTCCTGGATCCTGTCCCGGACTTGTGGAAGCGTGGATGGCTCCGCTTCTCCCGCATGCTGCCCTACGGCACCATCGCCATCCCGGCCGGATGTGCGTTCCCGACCGTGTGGCACTGGCTGGTGCGATGTACGTGCTGCGTACCGGTGGCGCGTGGCGTGATGTCCCGGCGGCGCCGGCCGCAGGTCGGCCGCGTCGGCGGATCCGCGCCGGCACGGGCTCCGGGGCGGGGCGCGGCGGCGGTCGGACTGTTCGGGGAACGCCGCCGCGGCCGGTGCCCCGGGGGACGGGCCGACCGTCGCCCTCCGGACCGGGCCTCCGACCCGCAGCGGCGGCACGGGACGCCCTTCACAGGACCCGGAACGCGACCCCCCGGTGGCGGAGCCGTCCGAGCGCGGCGTCGAGGGCGGCGACGGTCCCCGAACGGTCCCCGCCGCCGTCGTGGCACAGCACGATGTCGCCGTGGCGGGCTCCGAGCACGACCCGCGCGATCCGCCCCGGCGGCGGGGAGCGCCAGTCCTTGGGGTCCACGCTCCAGTCCACCGGTGTGAGCCCCTGCCCCCGGGCGGTCTCCAGCACCCGCCGTGACCAGCCGCCGGCCGGCGCGCGGAAGAGCTGCGGTGGCTCACCCGTCGCGTCGACGACCGCCCGCTGCGTGGCGGCCAGCTCCGATTCGATCGCCTCCGGCGGCAGGGCGGCGAACGGCTGGGGGTGGCTGTGGCTGTGGTTGCCCAGGGTGTGCCCGGCCGCCCGGATCCTCCGGAGCAGTTCAGGGTGGCGGGCCGCTCGCTCGCCGATCACGAAGAACGTGGCCCGCACGTCGTGGGTGTCGAGCACGTCCAGCAGCCGGGGCGTCCACCTGGGGTCGGGGCCGTCGTCGACGGTGAGCGCGACCTCCGGTGCGTGCGCACTCCCGCCCGGCGCGGCGGGGAGGCGGAAGACGGGCCCGCCGGCGAACAGCGGCGAACCCGCCCGCCCGCCCGGCCGCAGGGACTCGGTGCGCCGGACCAGGCTCCACGCGGTCTGCGCCAGCCGGGCCCGCAGTGGACCGGCGGCGGCCTCTCCCCCGTTCGTGCCCGGGGTCGCTCCTGTTCGGCCGGTCACGCCGCGCTCGTTCCGGACCGCTCCGCGACGGACGGGGTGTGCGGAGCACCGCCTGCCGCCCCGAACCCGCGGTCGATCCGGCTGCGTATCCATCCCGTGGCGGCGCCGAGGCCGATCTGCACATTGACCAGCAGGTGCAGACCGACGAACAGCGGCACGAACCCCAGCCCCCGCTTGCGGCGGACGAATCCGATCAGGGAGGGGTCGGCGGCGGCGAACACCAGCGCCGCGGCGACGGGGACGACCGCGAGCGCGGGGTGGAGAACCGCGGCCGGGAGGGTCGCGACGGTCAGGCAGGCCGTGGCGACCCCCAGTCCGCTGTTGGCCCGCAGCGCGCCGGGCCGACGCCGGTGCTTCGCGGCGAACGGCAGCAGGTACTGGGCGCGCCGGAACTGCTCACGCAGCATCCGGCCGAGGCGGTGCTCCTCGTCGTGCGCCGCGACGATCAGGTCGGTCAGGCGGATGTCGTACGCGGCGGACAGCCGTTCGCTGTACTCCACGTCCTCGCTGTCCCGCAGCGCCGTGTCGAACGGGCCGACGTCCTCGAAGACCTGGCGCGGCACGGCCGCGGCGGCGAAGTACGCGGTGGGGGTGGGCCCGACGCCGCGCAGCCGCCAGTGGTGCGCGTGCAGGGTCCGGTACCACTCGACCGGGCCGTCGTCGACGAGTGGTTCGGCGGCGATGATGCCGTGGACGCACCCGAGCCCGGGGTCCGTGCGGAGCAACCGCACGGCGTTCTCCAGGGAGTCGGGGGACAGCGCCTGGTCGGAGTCGAGGAAGAAGAGGATGTCGCCGCGTGCGGCGGCGGCTCCCCTGTTGCGCGCGGCGGAGACGCCCTCGTTGCGTTCGGCGCGCAGCACGCGGCAGTCGAACCGTTCCGCGACCGCCACCGAGCCGTCGGTGCTGGCGTCGTCGGAGACGATCACCTCGAAGGGCTGGAGGGTCTGGGCTGCCAGCGAGGTGAGGCAGAGCTCCAGCGTCCTGGCGTAGTTGTAGTTGGGGACGACCACGGAGACACGGGCCGGGGGGGGCACGGGTCGTCGGCGGGCTCGGCGGACGTGGTCACGGTGACCTCCTGGGGAGTGTGCGGTCGGGCCGCCGGCACGGGCCGACCCGCCGGCCGCGCGCCGGAGGCGGCCGACGGGTCGGAGGCGGCCCGACGGGTCGGGACGGGGCGGAGGTACGAGGCAGGGTCGCGGCGGGTCGGGGCTCCGCGGCGGGCGTGTCCGCGGGGTCGCGGCTCGGTCAGACGGCTTCGTCCAGCAACTGCCGCAGTTCGGAGGGGAGTTCCAGCTCGGCTGCGGCCAGGCACTCGTCGAGCTGTGCCACGGAGCTGACGCCGACGATCGGTACGACGGCGGGGTGTCCACCGATCAGCCAGGCGAGGACGACCTGGACGGGGCTGGCGCCCAGTTCCTCGGAGACCTTGGCCAGGGCTCGCAGCCGCCGGTCGGTGCCGGGGTGGTCGTAGTGCTCGGGGAGCGGCTCCGCCGGTCGGCTGTAGGCGCCCCAGAGGAGGGTGGTGTAGGCGAACATGGTGAGACCGTGGGCGGAGACGTAGTCCAGCAGTTCGTCGGAGGCGTGGACGTGCCCGCCCTCCGGCAGGGTGGTGCCGGGGCGGACTGGGCTGCGCAAGGCCGTCGCGGCCGGGTTCATCGAGTCGGCGCGGCAGGAACGCCCCGGCCCACCGCAGGCGGTGCCCCGATCCGCTCCCAGGTGACCGGGGCGTCAGGGAGGCGGCGCTCCGGGTGGCGTGCCGTCCCCACTCAGTCGATCCGTTCGGCCAGCGCGACGACGATGCCCTCGGGCCCCCGCAGGTAGCACAGCCGGAACACCCCGCTGTAGTCCGCGACTCCTCCGAGCAGCTCCGCGCCGTGGGATCGGAGCCGACTGATCGTGGCGTCGATGTCGTCGACGGCGAACATGATCCGGTGCAGACCGGCGGTGTTGGGAGGCGCCGGGCCGATGTCGGTGGCGGCCGGGGGGTGGTGGTACTGGGTCAGCTCCACCCTGCCGGTGCCGTCCGGGGTGCGCACCATGGCGATCTCGCTGCGCACCCCGGTCAGGCCGACCGTCTCGTCGACCCAGGGACCCTCGACCGACGCCCGGTCCTCCAGCTCCAGGCCCAGCTCCATGAAGAACGCGAGCGCGGCGTCGAGGTCCCGGACGACGATCGCGACGTTGTCCATCCGCAACACAGTCATGTGGCGAGGATAGGGAGCGGGCCGGCCCACCGCCTCCCGAGCCGCCGACCGCCCCGCCCCCGGGTCGTCGTCGAGCGCGCCGCCGAGGCGTCGGGAGGCACCCCACCCCAACCATAATGGAAGTCATTTTCATGTACGGTGGTGCTCCGACACCTCGACCAGGAGAGCGCCATGGCCGTCCCCAAGCGGAAGATGTCCCGCAGCAACACCCGCCACCGCCGTGCACAGTGGAAGGCGAGCACGCCGCAGCTGACCCCGGTCACCATCGACGGCGTGACCCACCGCGTCCCGCAGCGCCTGGTCAGGGCGTTCGAACGCGGCCTGCTCCGCCCGGACGGCTGACCGGCGTGGGCCGAGCGGGACCGCGCTCAGTCGGCGCGGTCCCGCTGCACCGGCCGCGCCGCCGTCGCGCAGCCCCGCGCCGACCGCCGGCCGGG
>NZ_JAAVJB010000209.1 GCF_012034385.1 Streptomyces spiramenti | reverse complement strand
GCGCCGGCGGCGGCGACTGACGGGCCGCGCGCGCCCGGCTCGCGAGCTCCGGCTCACCTCGACGCCCGCCACGACGGCTCCGGCCCTCGCGGCGGGCGTCGCCGCGTCACCGGACGTCGCGCCGTCACCGGGGATCACAGCGTCACCGCCCCGGGAACGGCGAAGGCCCCGCCCGGCACCCCGTGCGAGACGGGGGCGGGCGAGGCGTGACATCGGGTGGGGTCGAGCAGTACGGCAGTCGCAGGTCCGGCGGCGCCCCGAGAACGACTCGGCGTGCGACCTGACCACGCACCCCGGGCCCGGTCGGACCTCAGGGACCGTAACCGCCGGGCGGCGGGGACAGGGTCGGAGGTACGGCGTCAGAGGTACGGCCCGGAGGACCCGGGCGGCACGCCCTGGCCGGGCTCCTCCAGCGAGGCGCCGGCGGGCAGCGCACGCCGCATCTGCTCCAGCTGGGCCCGCGCCGCCATCTGCTGCGCGAACAGCGTCGTCTGAATACCGTGGAACAGGCCCTCCAGCCAGCCCACCAGCTGCGCCTGTGCGATGCGGAGTTCGGAGTCGGTCGGCAGGCTGTCCTCGGTGAACGGCAGCGACAGCCGTTCCAACTCGGCGATCAGCTCGGGGGCGAGACCCTCTTCGAGTTCCTTCACCGAGGAGGAGTGGATCTCCTTGAGGCGGGCGCGGCTCGCCTCGTCCAGCGGCGCCGCCTTCACCTCTTCCAGCAGCTGCTTGATCATGGAACCGATCCGCATGACCTTCGCGGGCTGCTCCACCATCTCGGTGAGCGGTACCTCCGCCTGCTCGCCCTCGCCGCCGCGCGGTGCGGCGCTGCCGAGGGCCATGCCGTCGGGCCCCACGACCAGGACGTGCGGGCTCTCCTGCTGCGGCGGATCGTTACTGGGCTGCGTCATACCCCCATCATGCACGCCCGGGGGCTCCCCCTTCGCGGCGACGGTGCCCCTCAGGCCGTCGCGGGGCCGACCCGAGCCGGCACGGGGCGACGTCGGCGGGCGACGGGCCGACGCCGAGGGGGCGCGGACGCCGTGGCCCGCGCGCGGGACGGCCCGTCAGCCGGCGTCGCGGTGCCCGCCCTGCCCGTGGGAGGCGGCGGCCCGGTCCTCCTCGACCACGACGTCGTCGGGGTCGGGCAGCACCGGCGCGCCCTCCGGCGGCTCGGGGTGGGTGGCGGCGAACCGGATCAGCCGGGTCTCGCAGTGGTCGAGCCACCGCGCCTCGGCCTCGGACTGGAAGATCAGCTGCTCCAGGACCAGGAGCCAGGCGATGTCGTCGCGGTTGTCGGGCCCGGAGGCGAGCGCGCGCGCCTTGAGACGCGTGTAGTCCTGCATCGCCCGCAGGGTGTGGCGGCGTTGCCCCTGGATGATGGCGACCAGGTCCACCCCGGGCGCGCCGACGGCCATCGCGAGCTTGATGGCCAGTTCGTCGCGGGCGGGCTGGGAGCGGTCCACCGGTCGTGTGTACCACTCGGCCAGCTCACGACGGCCGTCCTCGGTGATCGCGTAGAGCTGCTGCTTGCCCTCGCGCTCCCCCTGCGGCACGACGAGGCCGTCCCGCTCCAGGCGGCCGAGAGTCGTGTAGACCTGCCCGATGTTGAGCGGCCAGGTCGCCCCCGTCCGCGTCTCGAACTCCGACCGCAGCTGCGATCCGTAGCACGCACCGCGCTCCAGGAGCGCCAGCAACCCGAACCTAATTGACATACTGAGTATGTATACCGGGTCGGAGACGCATCGCAAAGTGCGGGGTGCCCGAAAACCCACCGCGCCGTGGCCCGCACCGTCCGACGCGCTGCCCCTGAGCCGCCCGGACGGGCAGCTCGGGGAGGGTGGACCGGCGTCGGCGGGGCCCGGCGAACCGCGACACGCCCGGGCAGGACGATGGGACCGGAATCTCCACTCCGCCCCGGAGGCGCCTCCGGTCAGTCCCGCCGCAGCCGGAGACCGACCATGCCCAGCCCGAGCCCCAGGCAGGCGAGCCCGGCACCGAGCGGCAGTACCTCCACCAACCGGCCGGAGCCGGGTTCCACCTCACGACCGCCGCTGGTCCGCTGCTCGTCCACGGGGACGCGCCCGATCGGCGGCAGCGCCCCCGGCACCGACCGCCACGAACCACCGGCCGCCGCCAACGGGACGGGGTCACCGGCGGGATGCGGCGCACCCTGCCCGTCCTCCGCCTCCCCGTGGGCGCGGGAATCGCTCGCGCTGCCCGCGGTGTCCCCGGCACCGGCTTCGCGATCGTGGGCGGCGTCGAGCGCGGTCGCCGGACCGGTGGGCGGCGCAGCGGTGCCCGCCGCGGCGGCGGTGGCATCGGCAGCGGAGGGAGTAGGGGGATCGGCGACCGCGACCGCCGGCGGGGACCCGTCGCCGGGGGCGACCAGTCCGCCCAGCGGACCGGCCGCGACAGCGGCGGTCACGACGTCGGCGGCCCCCGCCAGCACCTCGCTCAGGACGTCGGGAAGCATCCCGGGAAGCTGCTCGGGACGCGGCAGGGCCGACGCGACGACCGCCGCCGGCCCCGCCCCACCGGCGGTCGGATGCTGCGAACCATTCACGGGCGCGCCGCCGGCGAGCGCCCCGGCGGCGGTCGCCGACGCGTTCCACCGGCCACCGCCGGGAGCCGGCACGGCCTCACCCACCGGCATCGTCTCCCCGGCGGAGTGCGGCTGCTGCGGGGCCGGCGCCGATACGGGCGCCCACGTCGTCACCGGCGTCGAGAGCCCTGACGGCGCCGGTGCTCGCCCCGGCGGATCGGCGGCCGGCCCGGCGAGTGAGGTGGGCTCGGTGACCCGCGGTCGGGGGCCGACGGCCGACCCGACGAGATCGTGGGCGCCGGCGGCCACCTCCCGGGCGGACGGCCCGCCGTGCGGTGCGCCACCGGGTGCGGTGGGGCCGTCTCGAAGGACGACACGCGACTCACCGCGCGTCTCCGGCGAACCGTTCGACCCGATCGAACCCTTCGGCCCGTTCGGCCCCTTCGGCCCGTTCGGCCCGTTCGGCCCGGCCGGCTCCGGGGATGCGGAGTGACGGACCGTCGGACGGGGGCGGGTTTCGCCCGTGACCTCGTCGCCCTCTGCGGCCCACGCCACGGAGGGGGGCATCATCGTCGCGGTCAGGGCCGCCACCAACACCGCGAGTCGCGCCCAAGCGTTCACAGCCCCGGCCTCCGCAGACGGTCCGACAGTGGAACCAGCGTTACATATGTAGATCAAAGCGGCATCCCGGTACGCGGGCCGTCGAGCAGTGGGTGACCACCTCCCCCTGAACGGGTTAGTTTCGCCGGTTCGGCCGTGGGAAGCGGCACAGCAGCGCATGGCCGGCGCAGCAACCGGCCGGACGCCGCCCGGCTGGTCCCGGCGGCGCCCGGCACACCGGCCGAGCCCTGCGCACCGGTTCCGCCCCGCCGCGTGGCATGCCAGCCCCGCAGTCCGCGGCCGGGCGGTCCGGTGGCACCCGGTCCGGTGGCGCGCATCCCCGCCCTCCCCTGCCGGGCGGGCGCCCGCTACCGGTCCGGGCTCACCGCCCGCCCTGAGCTCCGCCCGTCGGCACGGGCGAGACCACGCGCCCGACGCCTCAGGCGTCGGTGACCAGCAGCAACTTCCCGATATGGCCGCCCTCTTCCAACGCACGGTGGGCGTCGGCCGCCTCGCGCAGCGGCATGACGCGGTCCACCACCGGGCGCACCCGGCCGTCCTCGATCAGCGGCCAGACGTGGGTGCGGACCGCCGTGACGATCTCCGCCTTCTCCTCGGCGGGCCGCCCCCGCAGCGAGGTGGCCGTCACCGACGCGCGCTTGGCCAACAGGGCTCCGAGGTTCAACTCGCCCTTGACGCCGCCCTGGAGGCCGATGACGACCAGCCGGCCGCCCGTCGCCAGCACCTGCACGTTCTTCGGCAGGTACTTGGCGCCCATGAGGTCGAGGATCACGTCCGCTCCCCAGCCGTCGGTCGCGGCGCGCACCTCCGCCACGAAGTCCTGCTCGCGGTAGTCGATCAGGATCTCGGCACCGAGCTCGGCACAGGCGGCGAGCTTCTCCGGCCCACCGGAGGTGACGGCGATCCGCGCGCCGACCGCGCGGGCGAGCTGGATCGCCATCGTGCCGATGCCGCCGGCGCCGCCGTGGATCAGGATGGTCTCCCCCGGCCGCAGCCCCGCGGCGGTCCGGACCCCGGCGAGGTTGAAGACGTTGGACCAGACGGTGCAGGTCACCTCGGGCAGGGCCGCGGCGGTCGCCAACTCCACCCCCGCGGGGACCGGGAGAAGCTGCCCGGCCGGCACCACCACGCGCTCGGCGTAGCCGCCGCCGGAGAGCAGCGCGCACACCTGGTCGCCCGGCTGCCAGCCGACGACGCCCGGCCCGATCGCGGCGACGGTTCCGGAGCACTCCAGCCCGGGGTAGGGCACGGTGCCCGGCGGGGGGTCGTAGTGGCCCTGCCGCTGGAGCAGGTCGGCACGGTTGACGGCGGTCGCGGCCACCTGCACCACAACCTCGCCGGGGCCCGGCTCCGGATCCGGGACCTCGGTCCACTCCAGGACCTCGGGCCCGCCCGGCTCAGTGATCGTGATCGCATGCATGGCGCCGAGGCTACGCCCCGGGACCGTCACCGCCCGGGACGGCGGGCCCGGTGCGCCGCTCCGGGCGGACGCGACCTCGGCGCGGGGCGCGGGGGGCGGCGCCGGAGGGGCGTGAACCGGGTGCGGAGAGCCGCCCGTTCGGGGGTGGGCAGCCCCAACGGGCGGGGCGGGCGCGGCCGGTCAGCGGCGGGGTCCGGGCGCAGCAGGATCGAGGGGCCGGGCCGAGCCGGGCCGGGCGGAGCGGCGCGTGGCGCTCCCCACCGGGCGGGGCGGGCGCGGCCGGTCAGCGGCGGGGGATGCGGAAGGAGCCCGGCCCCTGGTCTCCGGGCCGGTCGCCGGGCCCCGTCCTCGGATCGTGACTGACACGCCGGATCACCACCAGCCGGTCCTCCAGCTCCAGCGTGCCCAGGTTCGGGTCGTCGAACGGCAGCAGGCGGTGGCCACGTATCACCGACACCACCAGGTCCTCCGCCTCACGCGGCGAACGCCCGGCCTCGGCCCGGGTGACCGGGCGCTCCTTCAGCGCGAGTCCGCTGCCGGGCTGGATCAGGTCCTCCATCACCGAGCCGGAGCTGGGACTCACCACCGACAGACCGAGCAGCCGGCCCACGGCCGAGGCGCTGGTGATCACCGAGTCCGCGCCGGACTGCCGCAGCAGCGGCACGTTCTCCGACTCCCGGACGGAGACCACGATCCGCACGGCGGTCGACAGCTGGCGGACGGTCAGCGTGACCAGCACCGCCGTGTCGTCGCGCTGCGCGGCGATGACGACCTGCCTGGCACGGTCCACCCGGGCGCGCAGCAGGACGGAGCTGCGGGTGGCGTCGCCGGCGACGGCCGCGTATCCGTCGGCGTTGGCGTGGTCGATGACGGCCGCGTCCGGGTCGACCACGACGATCCGGTCCTGGGTGATGCCGGTGCGCATCAGCGTCTCGGCCGCCGAACGGCCCTTGGTGCCGAAGCCCACGATCACCGTGTGGTCGCGCAAGGTCTTCCTCCAGTGGGCGATCTTCCACTGCTCGCGGGTGCGTTCCGTCAGCACCTCCAGCGTGGTGCCGACCAGGATGATCAGGAACAGCACGCGCAGCGGTGTGACGACCAGGGCGGTCATCAGGCGGGCGGTGTCGCTGTAGGGGACGATGTCGCCGTAGCCGGTGGTGGAGAGCGAGACGGTGACGTAGTAGAAGGCGTCGATCGCCCCCACCTCGCCGTTGTTGTTGTCGTGGTACCCGTGCCGGTCGAGGTAGACGACGAGGAACGCCGTCAGCATCACCAGGTTGGCGAGGATCAGCCGCTTCACGACCTGCAACAACGGGCCCGCGATGTGACGCGGCAGCCGCACACCGTGCGACTGGTCGTCGGCGTCGGAGCGGGCGGGCCGGACCGGAATCCTCATCCGCGTGGCAACTCCACGAGCGGCACCCGCTGTCCCAGCGGCGCACCGCCCGGTGGCACCAGCGCGAGTGCGTCGGCGCCCGCGAGACCGCGCAGCATGGCGGGGCCGGAGAACCGCACCGGCCGTGCGCGGGGCGTCCGGCCGTCGCGCCGGCCGCCGAACCCCGTGGAGAACCGCGGCGACTGCGTCGGTTCGGCGGCGGGGTAGCGCACCGGGACCACGCGCGTGTCGGTCTCGTGCCCGACGACCTCCTCGGTCAGCTCGACCGCCGGCAGTGGCAGCAGCTCCCGACCGGCGAGCGATGCCAGCAGCGGAGCCGCCAGCGTGAGCAGTCCCGTCACCGCGGCGAGCGGATTGCCGGGCAGTCCGACCAGCGGTCGGCCGTCGGGCAGTTCGGCGAGGAGCATGGGGTGGCCGGGACGGACCGCGACGCCGTCCACCCGGAGCCGTGCGTCCAGTCGGTCCAGCACCGGGCGCAGCTGGTCGGCGGGGCCCGCGGCGGTGGAGCCGGTGGTCACCACCAGGTGGGCGCGGCTGGTGGAGACCGCCTCGTACAGCGCCTCGGCGTCGTCGCCGAGGCGGCGGGTCACCAGCACGTCGGCGCCCAGCATCGTCAGCCACGGCCCGGTCATCGGTCCGAGCGCGTCACGGATACGGCCGCCGGCGGGCAGTCCGCGGTGCAGTAGTTCGTCGCCGAGGACCAGCACCTCGACGCGCGGGCGGGGATGGACCGTCAGCTGGTCGTACCCGGCGGCGGCTGCCAGGCCGAGGACGGCCGGGGTGACGGCTGTTCCGGCGGGGAGCAGTTCGGTGCCGGAGCGGCACTCCTGGCCGCGCGGCCGGATGTCGGCGCCCGGTTCGGGGTTGCGGCCCCGGAGCTGTCCGGCGCTCACCCGGCCGCGCTCGCTGCGCAGCACGGCGGAGGTGGCGGCGGGCACGCGGGCGCCGGTGGCGATGGCGACGGCGAGGCCGTCGGCGAGGGGTTCCGGCTCCGCCGAGCCGGCCAGCACCGCGGGCGGGGTCTGCGGACGCGGCGGGTGCGCGGGTGGCGGTGGCACGGCGGCGTCGGTGGCGGGCGCGGTGAGCGCTGCGTCGGCGTCGGCGTCGGTCTCCGTCGCGGTCGTGGCCGGGCCGTCGGCGTCGGTCGTGGCCGGAGCCGGAGCCGGGGTGGTGGCGTCGTCGGATGGCGCGGTGGCGGGCGTGGAGGCGGTGGTCGGCGAGGAGGCCCTCTCCTGGTCGGCCTCCTCGTTCCGCGGCTCGGCCATCGGGGTGACCAGATGCCACGGCCCCGGCCCGGACACCGCCCAGCCGTCCATGGCGGAGGTGTCGAACGCCGGCAGGTCGGTCAGTGCCGGCAGCGGCTCGGCGAGGGTGTGCCCGAGCGCCCGTTCCAGCGCCCGCAGCGCGGCCGGCAGCGGGCGCACCGCGCGGAAGGCCGTCTCGCGGGCGGTCTGCCAGTCCGGCGCGCGATGCCCGGACCGGTTCCACTCCGCGAGCAGCGGGGGGAGCGCCAGCTCGTCGACCTCGGCCTCCACCGGGGGCGCCGCCGGGCGGTCCGCCGGGTCGGGGTCGGGCGCGGGCAGGGGGTTCCGGGCGGGCGGCTGGGCGGTGCCGCGGGCGCGCGGAGGTTCGGCGACCACCGGGGCGGTGTCGCGGTCCGGGGCGATGTCCCTGCCACCGTCCGTGTCAAGGGTGTCGGTGTCGGTACCGGCCGGATCGGTGTCGGTGTCGGTGTCCGTGTCGGTGCTGCCGCCGTCCGCCTCCACGTGCTCACCGGCCGTCCGGGCGGGGCGGTCACCCTCCAACCAGACGTCGTACCAGTCGTCGTCCGGCTCCCCGGCCTCGGCCCCCACGGGGTCGGGAGCCGGCGCCGGCTCCCGCGCGGGCCGTACCCGTTCCGCCCGGGGAGCGTCGTCGAGGTCGAGGAAGAGCGCCGGGTCCGGGTAGGGGTCGGCGGCGGCACGCAGCCGGGCTGCTTCGCCGCTGTCGCGACTGTCCCGGGTGACGGCCAGCCCGTCGGCGAGCGCGAGCGCGTCGTCGAAATCGTCCTTCATCGGCCCTCCGACCCGTCGAGCGCGCGTTCCCCGGGCCCGGTGGCTGCACCGGGCGGCGGGGGACCGGCGTCCGCCCCGTGCTCCTCCTGCCAGCGCGCGGCGAGGGCGCCGATGCGCCTGGCCGCCTCGGCCGGGTCGGTCCCCGCGCTCCCGGCGGCGTAGCCGAGCAGATAGGTCGTCAGCGGCGCGGCGGGCCTGGTGACTCCGTGTGCCGCGTCGCGGGCGGCGTCGAGCAGCGCGCCGGTGTCCACGTCGGTGTCGATGTCGAGCTCGGCCTTGACGGCGGCCAGCCATTCCTCCAGCACGCGACCATCGTCCCTGATGCGGGCCCGCGCGGCGGCGATGTCGGCCCAGGTGTCGCAGTCGGCAGGGCCGTTCGTGGCGCCGGGGAGGCGGTGGACGCGCAGCGCCGCGGGCAGCAGCCGCAGCGGCAGGCCGTCCAGCGTGCCGTGCTCGGCGCGGATCTCCGCCAGTGCGGCGAGCAGTGGTACGACGCGGTAGCCGGCCGCGAGCGTCTGGTCCCGGCCCCCGGCGTCGACCGGCACCACGGCGTCGGCGATGCGGGGCGGGTCGGTGACGGCTGCCACCGACTCCGCGGTGAGGAACGGCAGGTCAGTGGCGAGGACCACGGCCACGGGTGGGGCGTCCGCCGCGGGCGGGGACCCCAGGTGGTGGCCGAGTCCCGCGAGGCCGGCGGCGAGCGCGGCGAGCGGGCCGCCGCCGGGCGGGTCCTCGCG
>NZ_JAAVJB010000208.1 GCF_012034385.1 Streptomyces spiramenti | reverse complement strand
GCCCGCCGCGCGGTGGCACGGACGGGCCGTCGGTCACGTCGGTCGGGCGGTGGCAGGCCGGGTCGGATCAGGGCAGCAGCGTCTCCACCAGGGTCTCCTGGAGACCGCCGAGCCAGAGGTAGGCCAGCGCTATCGGCTTCACCGGGTCGTCGTCGGGGAGGTCGAAGAGCCGGTCGGTCTCGTCGTCGTCCGAGATCTCCAGCCGGGTCCCGATGGCGAGCCGCAGGTCGTTGAGGGTGACCAGCCACCGCTGCGACTCCGCGGGGGCCAGCCGCAGTTCGGCACCGCCGCCCTCGCCGGTGTCCAGCGCGTCGAGGTCGCGGATCACCGCGAGGCCGTCCTCCCGCTTCCGTGCCCGCAGGTCCAGCTCGGTGTACCGACGGAACTCCGAGGACCGCCGTTCGTCCTTCTCCTCCACCGGGCGGCCGGGAGCGCCGTACGCATCCGGGAAGAGGCGGGCGAGCACGGGGTCCGAGGGGGGCTCGGCGGGCCCCTCCGCGAAGAGGGCGTCGAGCGGGTCCGCGGCGGGGTCGTCCTCGCCCGGTCCGGGCCCGATCAGTTCCAGCAGTTGTGCGGTCAGACTTCGCAGGATCGAGATCTCCGCGGGGTCCAGCATGATCGTCGCGCCCGCTCCGTCCGCGGCGGGCTTGAAGTACCCCGACATCAGCGGTCCTGCGTCAGGGTCGCCCAGAGGCCGTAGCCGTGCATCGCCTGCACGTCGCGCTCCATCTCCTCGCGGCTCCCGGAGGAGACCACGGCGCGGCCCTTGTGGTGGACGTCGAGCATCAGCTTCTTCGCCTTCTCCTTCGAGTACCCGAAGTGAGCCTGGAACACGTACGTCACATAGCTCATCAGATTGACCGGGTCATTGTGGACCAGGGTGATCCACGGGACGTCCGGCGCGGCCACCTCGGACGGCGCCTGTTCGGACTCGGTGCGCTCGATCTCCAGAGGCATGGCACTCACGACTGTCGTCAACGCTCTCTCTCGCAGGGTGAACCACCGCTTACGCTCCCATGTTGCCACCCGTGGCCGCGCAGCGCCCGAACCCCCCGCAGCGGGACACGGGGGGCGCTCCCCCACCGAGGGGTAATCGTCAAACTGACGATATTGCGCTATGCTCGCCGTATGGACAGCACCAGCGCCCTACGCCCGCCGCACCAGGTCGACGTTCCCTCGACGGCGCTCTTCACGGACCACTACGAGCTGACGATGATCCAGGCGGCACTGCGCGCCGGTACCGCGCACCGCCGCTCGGTCTTCGAGGCGTTCACCCGCCGCCTGCCCGAGGGCCGCCGCTACGGCGTCGTCGCGGGCACCGGCCGCGTGCTGGAGGCCATCGAGAACTTCCGGTTCGAGCCGGCGATGCTGGAGTTCCTGCGCGAGCGCAGCGTGGTCGACGACCGGACGGTCGACTGGCTCGCCGACTACCGCTTCCGCGGGGACGTCCACGGCTACCCCGAGGGCGAGGTGTACTTCCCCGGCTCCCCCGTGCTGCGCGTGGAGGGCGGGTTCGCGGAGTGCGTCCTGCTGGAGACGGTGATCCTCTCCGTCCTCAACCACGACTCCGCCGTCGCCGCCGCGGCCTCCCGGATGTCGACCGCCGCCGCCGGCCGGCCGCTCATCGAGATGGGCGCCCGCCGCACCCACGAGCTGGCCGCCGTGGCCGCCTCCCGGGCCGCCTACGTCGGCGGGTTCGACTCCACCTCCGACCTGGCCGCCGGGTACCGCTGGGGAATCCCGACCGTCGGCACCAGCGCCCACGCGTTCACGCTCCTCCACGACACGGAGACCGACGCCTTCCGCGCGCAGGTCGACTCGCTCGGCGCCGGTACCACCCTGCTGGTGGACACCTACGACGTCGCCGAGGCGGTGCGGATCGCGGTGGAGACCGCCGGCCCCGAGCTCGGCGCGGTCCGGATCGACTCCGGCGACCTGCTGCTCGTGGCGCACCGTGTCCGCCGGCAGCTCGACGAGCTCGGCGCCCACCGCACCCGGATCGTCGTCACCAGCGACCTCGACGAGTACGCCATCGCCTCGCTGGCCGCCGCCCCCGTCGACGCCTACGGGGTGGGGACCCAGCTGGTGACCGGCAGCGGCCACCCGACCTGTTCGATGGTCTACAAGCTGGTGGCGCGCGCCACCGGTGACGCGCCGGACGCGCCGCTCCGCCCGGTGGCGAAGCGGTCCAGCGGCGGGAAGACCTCGATCGGCGGTGCGAAGTGGGCCGCCCGGCGACCGGATGCCTCCGGGGTCCCCGAGGCCGAGGTGGTCGGCACCGGCGAGGTCCCCGCGGAACTCGCGGACCACCTGATGCAGGTGGAACTGGTCCGCGGCGGCGAGGTCGTCGGCCGCGAGCCGCTGCCCGCCGCCCGCGAACGGCACCGGCGCTCCCGCGAGCGGCTCCCGCTCTCGGCCACGCAGCTGTCACGCGGCGAGGCCGTCCTCCCCACCGAGTACCTCCTCATCGACCGGGGCTGACCACCCCGGGGGGCCACCCGCCCCGGCTCCGGCGGCGGGTGGCGCCCCACCCATACTCGAACATCCGCCCGGAAGCCCGCAGACCCGCCAGACCCGCCAGACCCGCCAGACCCGCCAGAAGGGGTGTCCCGTTATGCGTCGCGCACTCATCGTCGTCGATGTCCAGAACGACTTCTGCGAGGGCGGAAGCCTCGCCGTCACCGGGGGCGCGGCCGTCGCCGCCGCCGTGGCCGACCTCGTCCGCGCCCCGGGATCGCCCTACGACCACGTCGTCGCCACCCGGGACCACCACATATCCCCCGGCGACCATTTCTCCGAGACGCCGGACTTCGTCGACTCCTGGCCGGTGCACTGCGTCGCCGGTACGCCCGGCGCCGAGTTCCACCCCGCGTTCGCACCGGTGGCGGCCTCCGCCGCGGTCGCGGCGTGCTTCGACAAGGGCGCGTACACCGCCGCCTACAGCGGCTTCGAGGGCGCGGACGCCGCCGGGGCGGGGCTCGCGGAGTGGCTGCGCGCGCGTGAGGTGACGGACGTGGACGTCGTCGGCATCGCCACCGACCACTGCGTGCGGGCCACCGCGCTGGACGCGGCGCGCGAGGGGTTCACCACCCGGGTGCTGCTGGAGCACACCGCGGGCGTCTCGGCCCCGACGATCGAGAGCGCGCTGGTCGAGCTGCGCGGGGCCGGCGTGGAACTGGTCGGCGCCGCGGAGGCCACCGCCTGACGCGGCGGCTCATCCGCCCCGGCACGCAGCGGGGCGGGTGCGACGCCCCGTGGCAGCGCCTGCCGCGGGGCGTCGCTGAGACCGGTGCCACGGCGGCGCCGTCAGGCGGAGCGGAGCTCCCGCCGCGGCAGCGCACCCATCGGCCGCCAGCGTTCGACGGGGCACTCCGGGTCGGCCCGCCAGAGCACGCCCTCGGGGTGGTGCAGGACCGCGGTGACCTCGTCGGGGGTGGGTGGGGCACCGTTGCCGCGGAGGTAGACCGAGCGCAGCCCCAGGTTCCGCAGCCGCGTCAGCGCGCGGGCCCGGTTCTGGGCGTGCACCAGCACCCGCACGCGCCCCGGGCCGCCGGGGCGGGGCAGCGACATCGCCACCACGACCGTGCCGTCCGGCATCCGCACGTACCCGCCCTCAGCCATGGTGCCGCGCCTGTCGCCCGAGGGGGACCCGTTCCGTACTCACCCTGTGCTCTCCTTTGCTGTCCTGCTGTGTTCGTCTCCTTCGTTCGACCCTGACCCCGAGCCGGCCGCCCGGGTCCCCGCAGGGCCTGCGCCGGGGCCCGGTCGGCGGCCGGCCGACAGGTCCCGTCCGGGCGTGGCGCGCCCGGCCCGGCCGCACGGCTCCCGGCTGGGAGCGCGCGCCCGGTCACCGGCCATCCTGACGCGAACGGCCGCCGCCCGCTAGGGGCGGCGGCCGAATCGTGCTCTGACCTGCTCTTTTACCGCGCCGGCCTGGAGTCGTGACCCAGGGCGGCGCAGCGATCGCGCTCCGCGGTCACCGGGAGGCGGAGACCAGGACGGTGATCGCGTCGTCGAAGGGCAGCTCGGTGAGGACGCTGATCTTCGTGTTGGTGTCCGGGACGATCACGCTGTTGCCCGGGTTCTCCTCGTACCAGTAGGTGCCGCGCCGGTCGTCGAAGACCGGGTTGCCCAGCTTGGCGCGCAGGGTGGTGGGTTCACCGTTGGCGTGGATGGTGAGCGGCTCGGTCGGCCGCCAACCGAACGTGGCGTCCCGGCTCTGGAACCGGTTGCGCATGATGGTGCCGTCCGCCCAGCGGTCGGGCTTCGCGTGCGCGTCGACCGGGAGGATCAGCCCCTGACCCGGGTGGACGCTGGTGTTGTTGTCGTTCTGGGAGGTGTCCCAGAGCCAGACCAGCATGCCGGGCCGGAACGAGAAGTGCTCCACCCAGTCCGGGCGGGTGTTCAGGAACCCGAAGTTGTACGGCCCTCGCTCCAGCGTCCGGTCGTAGCCCGTGTACTGGCGGTTCTCGACGATGTAGAACTGCTCGTGCGAGGAGGTGATGGAGCCGCCGATGACGGAGAACCCGGTTGCCGTCCAGTCGCCCTCGCCGTTCTCCGCGTCGTCGCTGAAGACCGTCTCGCCGTCGGCGGTGACGGTGATCGCGTCGGCGGTGAAGCCGGTGTCCGCGACGGCGACGTCGGTGAGGTAGCGGAAGCGGAGTTCGACGGGGCCGCCCGCGAACTCGTCCAGCGGGTAGACGAGTTCGGCGTGGTCGCCGGAGGCGCCGTGGAGCGCGGGCCGGCCGGCGCCGTCACGCGGGACGGCGGCACCGTCGGCGGTGCCGTCGAGCGTCGTCCACCCGCCTGTCCCGGTGCGCGCCTCGACGTAGAGGAAGTCGTAGTCCTCCTCGATTTCCCACCAGCCGGTCAGCTCCAGGGCGGCCGTGGTGGCACCGGTCAGGTCCACGGTGCGGGAGAGGGTGTTCTCCAGGCTGTTGCCGGAGCCGCTCCACCACTGGGAGTCGCCCTGCGCCGGGGCGACGACCTCCCGGGTGACCTCCTTCTCCGGGAGCTCGACGATCAGCGCCTGGTCGCCCTTGAGCGGCTTGCGCTCACCTTCGGGGTAGGTGAGGCCGGCGGAGCCGATGCGGTGCACCGAGGTGGTCGCCGCCTTGGCGGTGGCGTGGTCGAGCCAGCCCAGTTGCAGCTTCTCCCAGGCGCCCATCTCGTTGGGGACGGCGCCGATGGTGCCGTCGCCGTAACCGAGCCAGGAGCCCGAGGACATCGCCGACCAGAAGGTGGTGCCGTTCTCACCGCCCGCGGTGTCGTAGAGGTCCGGCAGGCCGAGGTCGTGGGCGAACTCGTGGGCGAAGACGCCGACCCCGCCGTTCTCCGGCTGGATGGTGTAGTCGCCGACCCAGAAGTCCGTCTCGCCGATCCGGGTGCCGCCGGCGAGGTTGCCCTCGGGACCGGCCTGGCCCGCGAGGTCGTAGAAGGCGAACCAGCGGTGCGCCCAGATCGCGTCCTCGCCCTGCGCGCCGCCGCCCGCGGAAGCGTCCTCGCCCGCGTGGACGATCTGGAAGTGGTCGATGTAACCGTCCGGCTCGTTGAAGTCGCCGTTGTTGTTGTGGTCGTAGCGATCCTTGACGTCGTACTCGGCGAGGATCGCCTCGATCTCGGCCTGGCTCAGACCGCGGGCGAGCTGGTCCTCGTACCAGGCGTCGACGCCGTCGGAGACGACCTCCCACACCGAGCGGCAGACGTTGGAACCGCAGGCGGTGTTGCCGTAACGGGCCTCGTTGTAGTCGACCTTCACCCAGTCGGTGACGTGGCCCTCGATCGAGTAGCGGCCGGAGGACTGGTTCTCGAAGTACTGCTTGACCGAGTCGCGGTCCGGGTCGTCCCCGAAGTACAGCTCCTCGAAGTGCGCCTGGCTGAAGTCGGGCTGCCAGATGGTGGTGTTGTCGTTCGCCCGGTCCGGCTCCTCGATCTGGTTGGCGAGGGGGCCGGGGTCACCGCCGAACTCGGGGTGGATCTCGTCCCCGAACTCGACCAGGATCGTGAAGATCCGGTCGGTTCCGGTCGTGGCGACCTCGGCGAACTCGCCGTCGGCCAGCTCGACGACCTCGGAGCCGTTCTGGCTGCGCTGCCGGGCCTGACCGGTGATCAGCCGGGACTGCGCCTCCTGCTTGAGCGCCACCCGCTTCTCGTCGAGCGGGTTCTCCAGGTGGTCCGGGGCCTCGCTCCGAGGAGCGGGCGCCGCGGCGCGTGCGCTGTCCTCGTGATCGACGTCGGGGACCGCGTGGGCGGTCCCGGCGGTTCCCAGGAGGCCGGCGCCGAGGGCGACGACCCCCGCCGCGGCCAGGACGCGTGACGACCGGGTGCTGAATCTCAGACTTCTGTTCACTTGGGGGCAGTCCTCCTGCGCGATCAGTGACAGTGCAGAGAGGAATCTGACACAGTGACACCACAAAAGGACAGAGCACGCACGGAAAGAGAGCAGAAGCGTCGCGCTTTACTGCCCTTTCTTCCTGGCGCACTGTGCGCCGCCGATCGATGACTCCGTGCGCCCCCTCATGCAACGGTCCCGGCGACGGCGGGGGCTTACGCTTGGGCGCGGCCGGGAATCGACGCCGGTAGGGCTGCCCCGGCCATCCGTTCCGGGGCGGCCGTCGAGCACACTCCCCCAGGACGGACGGACTGAAGCCATGCCGCACCCGACCCCGCTCCAGACCGTCGCCGGTTCCGCGACGGTGGTCTCCGTGACCCTGTTACTGCTGCTGCTCGCGCCCGACGCCTCCCCCGTCCTCGTCGCGGCCTTCGCCACCGGCGCGCTCGCCCTCGGCGTCGGGGTCGGCGTGCTGCTCCGTCCGCGTCGCGCCGCCGCGCACGGACCCGTCGCCGTGCCTCCCCGGCCGACGGGGACCGGGGCCGGGCCGGTCGCGCCGGTCCCCTCGCCCCACCCTCCCCACCCCGCGCACAGCTCGGCGGTCGTCACGAGGCCGGAAGTCAGAGTCTGACTTCCGGCCTCGTCGCTGTTCCGGCCCGGCCGCCGGGGCTCGGCAACCGGTGTGCACAGGACGGCGCGTGTGCGGTCATGAACGATGTCGTTCGGGACCGCACACGCGCGGTCCACTTCTTGTCCGCGCCACCGGCCGTTCGGACCGGCTGCCGACGGGTGTCGACCGTTACCGGGCGGGGGCGGCGCGCGGCCCAGGTTCGCGCGGTCAGGCCGTGGAGACCACCACGGTCTTGGCGCCCTTGTCGTGGAGGCACTGCCGGTAGGGCTTGTCCCAGGTGCAGAACAACACGTTCACCAGCCAGAACAGGAAGCCCAGGCAGGGGATCAGCTGCGGCAGCGAGTAGATGGCCGCGCGTCTCCACCCGGGATTGCCCACGGGGGTGTTGCCGCTGTCGAGCATGCCCACACGGATCTTCATGGCCATCTTCCCGACGGTCTGGCCCCGTCGGGTCAGCATGAGCCCCTCGTAGACGAAGTAGACCAGCAGGAACACGGCCTGCTGCAGCCAGGACCCGCCGTCGGTGTTGTCGTAGCCGGAGGTGAACGAGCCGGTGGCGGCTCCCAGGACGAGGAACACCGGGATACCCACCAGGAGCGAGTCGATGATGCGCGCCACCAGCCGGCGCGGCAGCGAGCCCAGCGGCGGCATTCCGGCCAGCGGTCCCTGTCCGCCGTACTGCCCGGGTTCGGCCCCGTACCCGCCGGGGGGCGGCGGCGCGTTGCCGTAGCCACCGGGCGGCGGCAACCCACCACCGGGCCCGCCGGGGGGAGGTTCGGCTCCGGGACTCCCGGCGTCACCCGCCGGCGGGGGCACGCCGTGGCTGCCGGGCGGCGGGGCGGGAGGCGGCGGGTCGTGGGGGAACTCCCCGGGCCGCGGGTCACGCCGCGGGTCACCGGGGCCGGGAGGCGGCTGGTCAGTGCTCATGTCCCGAGTCCAACCCCCGGGCCCGCCGCCCGCATCCGGTGGGGGCCGAACGGGCGACCGCACCCCGCCCGCGGGTTCGCACCGCGGGGGGGCGTGCAGCGCGCGGGGCCGACCGGTGCGTTCGCCCCGCCCGCGGGTTCGCTCAGCCCGGGAACCGGCGGGCGGACGGCCCGCTCAGTCCCGGCTCCGCACCGCGGCGACGAACGTGCCTGCCGCCTTGTCGTGCCAGCACTGCCGCCAGGGCCGGTCCCACAGACACCAGACGACGTTCAGCAGACCGATGACGAGCACCCCCAGCAGGGAGTAGGTCAGCCAGCGCACCAGGACCGCACCGGCCCCGGGCTTGTCGTGACCGTCCATCGTCGCGAGCCGCAGCCCCATGGCGGCCTTGCCGGGGCTGCGCCCCCACACGGCCGAGGGCAGCGCCTCCAGGATCAGGCCCACCAGCAGCATCGCGCCGAACACCATGCCGAGGTACCCGGCGGTGGTCGTGTCGAGCAGCCAGACGGTGTCGGTGACACCGGCCTGCTCGACCGCCGCGATCTTGCCCTGGACGTGGTCGCGCGCCCGTCCGACCAGCGGCCAGGCGACGGCCGCCGCGGCGGCGAACGGGAGGAGCGAGTCCAGCGCGCGGGCCGCCAGTCGCCGACCGAGTCCCGCCGGGTATGCCTGGCCGAGGTCGGTCTCCCACGGTGCGGTGGCCGCCAGCGCGAGCGGCTGGACCGGGCGCAGTGGCGCGGCTCCCGGGCCGCTCGGGGCGACCGGTCGCTCGGCACCGGTGAACGGCTGTGCCGGTGAGGGGAACACGGGCTGGAGCGGCGCGGCGCGGACGGAGCAGCACGCCGACCCCGACGCCGAGGGCGAGCGCGCCGGTGGCGAAGGCCGCGACGAGGACGGGGGAGGCGTCGGGCGCGAGCAGCAGC
>NZ_JAAVJB010000207.1 GCF_012034385.1 Streptomyces spiramenti | reverse complement strand
CGCCCCGACAGCGCTCCGGCGGGGAGCACGCGGACGCGCGGGGCGACACGGCCGTTCCCGGCCCGGGTGGCGCTCCGGCGGGGTCCGGTCATGAGCCGCACGAGCTCCGGGCAGCCCCGACCGGCCGTCGCGCCGGGGCGGAGCCCGCCGACGCCGGGGCCACCGGGGCGGAGACCTCCGACGCCGGGGCCACCCGCGCGCCGGCGAGCGAACCGGCACCCCGGCAGCAGACCGAGGCCGAACGCCCCGGTCGGACCGGGGAGGCCACGCGGACCGGAAACTCCGGGGAGCCCGGGGAGCCCGGGGAGCCCGGGGAGCCCGTGGCGGAGCGGACCGGTCGGCCGACCCGCTCGGACCGGGCGCGCCGAGGTGAGGGCCGCAGCCGCTCGGGCGCCTCGGCGGCGGGCCTCGGCCACGCCCATCTGATGTCGCTGCTGGGCGCCTGGGCTCTCAGCGCCTGTTCGACCACCGACGCGGCGGCGGTGGAGCACCACCTCAACGACTGCGCCGCCTGCGCGGAGGAAGGGCTGCGTCTGCGGGACGCGGTGACGCTGATGGAGCCGCAACGCACCCTCGACCTCGACGAGTCGCTGCGGACCCGCGTCCTGGAGACCTGCCTGAGCCGTCGACCCGCCCGGCTGCCGGTGCCCCGCTGGGCCGCGCCGTTCGAGGCGGAGACCGCCCGGCTCGACTACCTGCTGAACGACCTGGTCGAAGAGGAGTGGCGGCGGCCGGTGCGGCTGCGCTGGTACGCGGGTGACAGCCCCGTCGGGTGCGCCACCACGGTCGCCGGGGTGCTGGACCACCTGACCGCCGTGGACGGGCTGCTCTGCGCCGGCCTGGGGTTGCCGGACCCGCTGGGCGCGGACGCGGCGGGCGGTGCCCCTCGCGAACGCACCGACCTGCGATGGCGGCTCACGGCGGCGGATCGTGAACGGCAGCCGCGCGGCGCCTGGGGTCCGTGGCGGGACCAGGGCCGCGCGATGGTGGTCTCGGCCGCCAGGCTGCCCGCCGACGCGGACATCCGGGTCGCCTACCGCACCCCCGAGGACTTCGCGGGTGGGGCGGTGACACTGCCGGACGCTTTCCTGGACCGCGCGTTCGCCTGCTGGGTGCACGCCTGTGACATAGCGGAGGCGGTGGACTATCCGTTCGGGCCGCCGTCCGGTGACCATCTGCGGCCCCTGGTGGACCTCGCCGCCCGTCGGCTCGCCGTCAGTCTGGCCGCGCGGCGGCGGGCCGGGCTGACCGGTTCGGCACCGGTGCTGGCGGCGGCGGGCGCCCCGGGCCGGACGGTCCACCTCCAGCTCCTGGGCGACGGAGGCGGCGACTGGCTGGTGCCGCTGGACTCGCCGACGGCAGTGACGTCCCGGGAGGCGGTCGTGGCGCGGCTGGTGCTGACCGCGCCGGGGTTCTGCCGGCTGGCGGCGGGGCGGCTGCCGCTGGAGGAGGCCGCCGCGGGTGCGGACGGTGACCAGCGCGCCGTCCGCGACGTCCTGTTCGCGACGGCGGGACTCTCGCGGCTCTGACCGTGGCGGGCGGGCCGTGCTGTCCGCGGAGCGGGGGACGGCCGCGGCGAGCACGCGGCGGCCGTCCGGGTCGGCAGGTCGGGCGGGGTCGGGCGGGGTCGGGCAGGGGCGTTCAGTCGAAGACGACCGTGCGGCTGCCGTTGAGCAGGACCCGCCGTTCGCTGTGCCACTTCACCGCGCGCGCCAGCGCCTGGCACTCCACGTCGCGACCGACAGCGACCAGCTGCGCGGGCGACAGTTCGTGGCCGACGCGCTCGACCTCCTGCTCGATGATCGGGCCCTCGTCGAGTTCCGCCGTGACGTAGTGCGCCGTGGCACCGATCAGCTTCACGCCCCGGGCGTGCGCCTGGTGGTAGGGCTTGGCGCCCTTGAAGCTCGGCAGGAAGGAGTGGTGGATGTTGATGATGCGCCCCGCCAGCTGCTTGCAGAGATCGTCCGAGACGACCTGCATGTACCGGGCGAGCACCACGAGTTCGACCTCCTGCTCCGCCACGATGCGCAGCAGCTCGGCTTCGGCCGCCTCCTTGGTGTCGGCGGTCACCGGGATGTGGTGGAACGGGACACCGTAGGAGGCGGTCAGCTCCTCGAACTCCCGGTGGTTGGAGACCACCGCGGCGATCTCGACCGGCAGCGCGCCGATCCGGGTGCGGAAGAGCAGGTCGTTGAGGCAGTGCCCGAACTTGCTGACCATGACGACGATCCGCATGCGCCGGTCGGCGTCACCGAGCTGCCAGTCCATGGCGAAGGAGTCCCCCACCGCCGCGAAGCTCGCCCGCAGCTTCTCCGGCGAGACGGGTTTCTCGGCGGAGAAGTGCACCCGCATGAAGAACAGGCTCGTGCCCGGGTCCTTGAACTGCTGGCTGTCCTCGATGTTGCAGCCGGTCATGAACAGGTAGCTGGACACGGCGTGCACGATGCCGGGGCGGTCCGGGCAGGACAACGTCAGCACGTACTGATCGGCGGTCGCCGGCCGATCGACGGGGAGCGAGGGCGTCATACCCCCATACCCTGGCACATCCCGAGCCGCTGCCCGGCATGTGGACAGCACCCACCGGCCACCGCCCTCCGGGCACGCGGAGGCGGACCGGAGGGCGGACGGTGGACGGCGGGGGCCGGGGCCGGGGGCTCAGCCGACCTGCTGCGCGGCCACGAGGTCGTGGAGGGTGCCGGGGCGCACGTCGGGGTCGTCACCGTCGGCGGTGGCCAGCAGGACGTGCGCCTCACGGGCGGCACCGACGGCCTCGGTCCAGTCGGGGTGGCGCAGGTACTCGCTGACCGGGGCATCGGGGCCCACCTGGTGGAGGATCCGCAGCACACGCAGCACCGCGGCGTCGACCGCCGCAGCCTCGCGGGAGTCGCGGAAGATGGCGCCGACGTACCGGTCGGCGGACCAGTTGTCGAGCCACGTGTCCTCGACCAGCCGGTACACGGCGTCGGTGATGTCCCCGTACCCGGGCGCTCCCGCCAGCCAGCACTCCTGGTGGAAGACGGGGTCCGAGAGCATGTGGAGCGCGGAGCGCACATTGGCGCGCCAGCGCCACCAGGGCATGTCGTTGAGCGGCATGTCGCCCATGGTGGAGGACCGACGGGCACGACGGGAAGAGCTTTCCGAAGCTTGCACGGAATCGATCGTACGTGCGCGGTCCGCCGCCCCGTTCCGGAGTCCCGGACGGGCGCCGGTCAGAGGTCGGACGGTTGACGCTCCGGCAGGCCGTGGTCGCGCGCGATCGGGTTCCAGAGCTCGGCCGCCAGCTCCTTGGAGCCGGTCGCCTCGCCGCTGGCCCGCGCCGCCTGGCTGTAGTTGTCCGTGTGACGGGCGGAGCCGCCACGGCACATCCGGCGGCGGTCCTCGCGGACCTCCCGCGCCCAGTCCGCGAACCGGTCGTCCGCCTCGGCCGAGGACTGCCAGGCCGAGCGGAGCGCGGAGGTCAGCTCGCCGTGTCCGGGCAGTGCCTCCAGCGTCAGCTGGTCGAGCCGCTCGACCAGGCCGCGGCGCTGCTCGCCGGCGGAGCTCAGCTCGCGGCGGGCGTGGCGGATGCCGTCGCACTCCTGCACGGCGGCAACGGCCTCGACCACCGCTTCCCGGCTCTCGCCGCTCTCCGCCAGCAGGCCGGACAGCTCGGTCGCCTGCTGGGCGACCAGGGCGCGGTGCTCCTCGGCGGCCTCCGCCTCCAGGTCGGCCCCGTCGGCCGCCTCGTCGGTCGAGGCGCCCAGATCGCCGGGGCCGTCCTCCTGCTCCTGCTCGGACCCGCCGGAGTCACCGCTGGTGAGGGCGGCGCCCACGGCCAGCCCGACGACCGCGCAGAGCGTCACCACGATGGCGCCGAGGACCACCGGGCTCACGCCGCCGCGACCGCCGCCGGACGGCCGGCGACGGCCGCCCCTCGGGGGTGCGGCTCGCTGCCCGCGGCCCGCGGGGACGACTTCCTCCTCCTGGAAGAAGGACATGAAGTCGGCGTTCATCGCTGGGAGTTGTCGGGTGTCGCCGGGGCCTCCCCCGGCGTCGCCACCACCGGGGCCCCCGGGAGCGGGGCCACCGGCCACGATCGGCGGGATGAGCTGGGTCGCGGCCTCGTCCGGATGGCCGCCCGCGCCGGGAAGGCCCCCGGGAGCGGGGCCACCGGCCACGATCGGCGGAATGAACTGCGTCGCGGCCTCGTCCGGATGGCCGCCCGCGCCGGGAAGGCCCCCGGGAGCGGGGCCACCGGCCACGATCGGCGGAATGAACTGCGTCGCACCCTCGTCCGGGTGACCGCCCGGTACCGGTCCGCCACCGGGCGGGAACGGTGAGGCCCCGGGCAGGATCGGCGGGATCAGCTGGGTGGCGCCCTCGTCCGGGTGCGCACCGCTCGGCGGGAGGTCGGTCGGCGTGCCGGCGGCTGGCAGCGCCGGAGTGCCGCCTGCGCGCGGCCCGCCCCTGGCTGCTGCTCGCCCCGGCCCTCGCCGTCCTGGCGACGCTGCTGCTGTGGCCACTGCTGCGCCTGCTCCTGCTCTCCTTCCAGGAGTACGGGCTGCGGGAGATCCGTACCGGGGAGTCGCAGTACGTCGGGATCGACAACTACCGCGCGCTGCTGAACGACTCCTTCCTGTGGACGACGGCGCTGCCCAACACCGTCGGCTTCGCCGTGGTCTGCGTCGTGCTCACCGTCGCGACCGGCACCCTGGTCGCCCTGCTGCTGCAACGGCTGGGTCGTGTCTGGCGCGTGGTGGTCTCCGCCGCCGTGATGGCGGCCTGGGCCATGCCCGCCGTCACCGGGACCCACGTCTGGATCTGGATCTTCGATCCGCTCGGCGGGCCCGTCTCCGGAGGGTTGGACGGCCTCGGTCTGATCGAGCCGCGCGAGACCAACTGGTTCACCGACCGCTGGTCGTTCTACGCCATCGCCGCGCTCAACGTGGTGCATCACGGCTTCCCGTTCGTGGCGATCACCGTCTTCGCCGGGCTGCTCACCATCCCCCGGGAGCTGCCCGAGGCGGCCACGGTGGACGGCGCCGGCGCCTGGCAGCGGTTCCGGTACGTGACCGTGCCGACGCTGCGGCCGGTCTTCACCGTGGTGACCGTGCTCTCCACCATCTGGGACTTCAAGGTCTTCGCCCAGATCTACCTGATGCCGGGCGGGGACGGGACCAACCCCTCGGTGCTCAACCTCGGCGTCTGGTCCTACGTGCGGTCCTTCGGCCGCAACGACTACGGCCAGGGAGCCGCCATCGCCGTCCTGCTGACCGCGCTGCTGCTCGCGGTCACCGCGCTGTACGTACGGACCCTCTTCCGCGAGAGGGACGAGCGGTGACCGCCCCCGCTGCCCCCACCGCGCCCGCCCCCACCGCGCCCGCCCCCACCGCGCCCGCTCCCGACGCCGCACCCCGGTGGCGCAACGCCTCCCCCGACCGCCGGGCTCCGCTGCGACGGCTCGGCCTCGCCCTGGCGGTGGCGGCCGTGCTGGGGTTCGCGCTGTTCCCGGTGTACTGGATGGTCAGCTCCGCCCTGGACCCCGGCGCCGACGGCCGCGGCGCCGCCCTGCTCCCCTCCGGGATCACCTGGGACCACTTCCGCCACGTCCTGGAACGCGGCGGCTTCGGGCGCTACCTGCTCAACTCCGCCCTGGTCGGCGCCGCCACGGTGCTCCTCGCGGGCGCACTGGCGCTGTTCGCCGCCGTGGCCGTCGCCCGCTTCCGCTTCCGGCTGCGGACCAAGGTGCTGATCATGGTGCTGGTCGTGCAGATGGTGCCGCTGGAGGCACTGGTCATCCCGCTGTTCCTCCAGATGCGGGAGCTGCGCCTGCTCGACACGCTGTTGGGGCTCGTCGTCGTGTACGTGGCGCTGTCGCTGCCGTTCGCGATCTGGACGCTGCGCGGTTTCGTCGCCGCGGTACCACCGGAGATCGAGGAGGCCGCCTACCTCGACGGCTGCGGCTGGTGGCGCATGTTCCGTTCGGTGCTGCTGCCGCTGGTGGCGCCCGGACTGGTCGCGACCGGCGTCTTCTCCTTCATCCTCGCGTGGAACGAGTTCGTCTTCGCCTTCGCCTTCCTCCAGGACCGGTCCCGGTACACGGCCGCCGTCGGCCTGCGCTACTTCGCCGGGCCGTACGCGACCGACTGGGGGGCGGTCATGGCGGGTTCCACCCTCATCACGGTTCCGGTGCTCGTCTTCTTCGTCGTGGTGCAGCGACGCCTGGCCTCCGGTCTGGCCGCGGGGGCGGTCAAGGGCTGACCACCGCGGCAGGTCCGCCGCCCGCCCCCCCCGTCCGGGTGAGTCACCGCCGTGGCGCCGGCCGATCGGCGCCGGGCGGCCTGCCCGGCGCCGCAGACTGCGGACGGCAGTCGCACACCCGCCCGGGAGGTCCCGTGTCCCCACCCGCCGACGGAGCCGCCGTCCACGCCGCCCGCTGCTCCCACACGCACCTCTTCCCCGGCGCCCGCGTCCTGGTGGAAGGGGTGCCCGAACCAGAGGCGTTCGCCGCCGGACCGCAGCCGCTGACCCTCGCGCTGAGCTTCACCGACGGCGTTCTCACCGAGGCGGAACTCGTCACCGACCCCGAGACGGGGACGGTCCTGGCGGTGCCCGCCCACACCACCGACGCCGGTACCGACATCCCGGACCACCGGTGGCTCGTCCCGGGAACGGCGGCGGACGGCGACCACGTCCGGTTGACCATCGGCCGCCACGCCCCGGCGTGATACCCGCCGCCGCTCCCCTCCCCGTTGTCGGGGGAGGACGCCACCCGACGACGACCGGCGGGCCGACCCGGTACGGAGCTGTCCTACCGGGCGGAGGGAACCGCCGGCCCCCGCGCGATCACGACATCGGCTTCGTGGCGCCAGCCGAGGGAGGAGTAGAGGTGCTGCCCCTCCTCACTGGCGACGAGAAGGCCGGTGAGGGCGCCCTGGCCGGTCGCGGCCTCCGCCAGTGCGCTCATCACGGCGCCGCCCAGGCCGCGTCGCCGGTGCGCCGCGTCCGTCCCGACGCGATCGACGATCGCGTCGGCACCGACCACGGCGACGGTGCCCCGCGCAGCGACCTCGCCGCAGGAGCCACGGAGGGACACGACGGTGACCGGCCCCGCCGTGCGTACCTCGCGCCCGTACGGTGCGGTGGGCGCCTGTCGCGGGTGCTCGGCCAGCACGGTCGTCATCAGCCACTCGGACCGGTGGAGCACCTCCAGGCCGGCGGCGGCGACGGCGGCCTGGACCGCCTCCGGGTGCAGTGTGGGGACCGTGAGCCCGGCGGTCCCACCGGCGGCGGCCACGACGGCCGCCAACCGTGCCACGGACCCCGGCTCCTCGTCCGCACGGAGTGCGAACACCTCGACCTCCCGGCCGGGCTGGTCGCACCGGGACCGCAGACCGTCCCCCGCGGAGCCGACCGGCTCGGGACCGGGCAGGGAGCGGGCCACCGTCCAGCCGGTCGACCAGCGTCGCATCAGCTCTGATCCGGTCTTCGCCATCCGGCGATCACAGCACGACCGCGGGCGGCGGACGGGCCGCCGACCGGTCCCCGTCCCGGCACGGCCCCCGTGGCCGCCGGGCGGGCGAGGACGGGGACTTCCCCCGATGACGGGCCCCCGCGGGCGCCGTCACCCGGGCGGCCCGGAGCCTCCGCCACGACACCGGCCCTCCCGCGCGCGTACCGGCCCTCCCGCGCGCCCGGGTTCGGGGAGCGAGGCCGGTCATCCCGCTTGCCCGTCGGCGCGGCCCGGCCGCGCGTCGGCCGCCGCGGGCGGTCGCGGCGAGGTCGCCTGCCAGGCGGTGAACAACGGGAGCGTCCCCGAACCGTCCAGCACCACCACGCCGAACGGCCGGTCGAAGAGCACCGTCTCCACCCGGGGCGGTCGCACCGGCGCCGCCGAACCGAACCGCGTCGACAGCGCCGTCGCGGCGGCGGCCCGCACTCCGGACTCCGCCAGGGTCAGCACGCACCGCTGCGCCGCCCGGTCCACGAAGAGCGGCTCCGGCGAGAGCCCGGGGAGCTCCGCGTCCTGGCCGGCGACCCGACGGACCCCGAGCGCCGCCAGCTGCGGGAGCACGTCGGTGGTGGTCGCGAGTTCGAGCCGCGGCAGCCCCACCCGCACCCGGTCCGCGTCCACCGCGGAACGCCCGCCCGGCGGGGCCCAACCCGCCGGAAGGACCTCGGCGGCCGTTGCGCCCGGCGCGCCCAGGACACAGCGGACCTCCGCCCCCGCACCGGCCGGACCGGGTGCGCACCGCAACCGGACCACGGTCGCGGCACGACCGGGGACGCGCCACGCGTCCGCGGCGGGCGCCGTCCGCCACATCACCGGCACACCGGCCACCGACCCCGCGGCGTCGGTGAACGGCACCGGAGCCGTCGCGGACGGCGGGAAGGGCGCCAGCCAACTCGCCGTGAGCGCGAGCACATCGGCGAGCAGCGCGACCGTCCCCGGCTCCGGGCGGACCGGCGACCGGGGGATCATCCCGTCGGTCGCCCGGGCGACCCACGCGTCCAGCCTGTCGGCGGAGTCGGCCACCAGAGGTCCGAACTCCACGTCGGGCAACGCGTCGCGGAACGAGCGGTGCAGCGGGACCCGCGCCCACAGACCCCTCGCCGACACCACCGCGTCGGTGGCGCGCAGCGCCGCGCCGACCGCCGCCAGCAGCGGTGGCGCCTGCGGCCCGGCCGCGCCCACCACCGACCGGAGTTCGGCGGCGGTGGCGCCCGAGGCACCCGCCGCCAGGGTCCCCGAGGCGAGCCAGAGCCCCGCGGGTGAGACAGCGAAGTCGCCGCCCGCCTCCGTCGTCCCGGGCGCCGCGGCGACGACCGGCAGCCACCGCTCGGCGAGCGCCGTCACCAGCCC
>NZ_JAAVJB010000206.1 GCF_012034385.1 Streptomyces spiramenti | reverse complement strand
GTGGGCGCCGGCTCGGACCGGGCGCGCCGAGGCGGGACGCGGCCGGGCCCCGGTCAGCCGGTGGCGTGGCGGCGCAGGACGAGGCCGGTGCTGCCTCGCTTGCTGAGGTAGGCCCGCCCCCGGCAGACCGCCTCCACGGCGGGTGCCACCAGCTCGACGCGCTCGACCGCCCGCCAGGTGGTGGTTTCGGCGAGCCAGGGGTCGAGCCGGGCGGCGACGGCACCGGGTTCGAGCGCCACCAGCAGCGTGTCGGTGGGCAACGCGTCGAGCAGCGCCAGGTCCTGGCCGTAGTACAACATCTCGACCAGCAGGTAGGCGGCGCCCGGCCGGTGACGCCCGGCGGCGAGCGCCGCGAGGTCCTCCGTGCCCGCCGGTGCCGATCCCGGCCGCGTCGCGTCCAGTCGGGCGCGGAAGGCACCGTTGGGCTCGGTGGGTTCGACGCGGAAGCCCTTCTGTTCCAACCGGGCGGTGAGCGCGCCCTCGCAGGCGCCGACCTCGACCAGCGGCCCGTCGTCCGGACGCACCCAGCGGGCGGCCCAGGCCGTGGTCGCGTCCAGCCGCTCCTGCTCGTAGGCGGAGGTGCCGAACTCCCAGGGGTCCGCGACGGCGGCGGCCTCGTCGCCGAGGCTGGCCAGCAGAGCGAACAGTCGCTCGCGCTGCTCGGCGTCGGTGTCGAAGTAGCGTTCGACGGCGGGTATCCGGGGGGTGTCGACGACGTACTCGGGGTCCGCCTCGGCCAGCAGCCCACCGCACCAGCGGTTGACGAACGCCGTCTTGCGGCCGATGTCCGCGGCGGTCAGCGCGCGGTCCTCGTCGCTGACGTACTGGAGGAAAGGCGAGTAGCCGACGGCGTGCCGTACCGGCCGTCCACCGGAGGCGATCGCCGCGTCCCGCCCGAGACGGCCGCGGCTCTGCCGGTTGTCCCCGGGCGAATGGGTCCACACTCGGGCCGGGGCTCCGTCCGCCGCGCGGTCGATCAGCGCGGAGAGCGTGTCCGGTCCCGGTGACGCCCCCACCACGCCACCGGGACGGACCCGCTGCCCCAGCGCCGCCAGGGTGTCGGCGAGTTCGCCGTCCGGCGACAGGACCACGACGTCGCCGGTCCCGGCGACCACGACACGGACCTCGGGACGGTCGGGGGCGGTGAGCACGGTCGAGAAGTCCAGGACCGCGTCCTCCGCCCGGAGGACCACCACAATGTCGATCACAGGCATTCCCATCCAGCAGCGGGGCGAGACGAGTTGGCATCCGGAGCGCTCTGGAGCCTAGACCCCTGACCGAACAAAGGTCCAGACCTGATGGTCGTGGCATGAATCGCGCGGACCGCTCCCGCTCGGGACATCCCACGATCGCCACTCCGCCGTGCGGAGCGGAGTCACCAGGGTCACCACGGCCCAGCCGCCGAACATCTCGCCACGACTGCCCGAGGCATCGCCGCCCACCACCTCGCCTGCTTCTCGCCGAATCACCGACGGTCCGGCTGTGCCTGCAACAGGCGCTGCCCGAGGTGGAGGTGCGGCCACACGACGACGGAAGCCGCCCCGGTCTGCACGACTTCGATCTCGTCCGCGGAGGCCGGAGGTTCGCTGCCCTGGACGTCACGGCAGCCGTCGACGGAGCTGTGGAAGCTCATGAACCGTGGTGATCGCTGGGTTCAGGACGAACTCGCCGGCGGATGGCGGGTGACCTTCGAAATCGACCGCGCGGGCGAACCTGGTGCATCGGGGGGCTTCCGGCGCTTCTCGCTCGGTCCCGGACAGGCCGACAACCTGACCGAGCTCCGATGATCAGAGGCCGACGAACGCCACCTGGCCGCCGTACGGAACAACCGGGGGCACGTGGCTCCGGTTGCTCCGGCAGAACCACGAGCGGGGCTCCCGGGCGAAGCCCCGCCTCCCCGCTCCCGGTCACGAAGCAGGCGCGCTTTCTGGCCCTACAGCACCGGGAGGGACTTGCGGAGCTCGAAGGCGGTGACCTCGGAGCGGTACTCCTCCCACTCCTGCTTCTTGTTGCGCAGGAAGAAGTCGAAGACGTGCTCCCCCAGCGTCTCCGCCACGAGCTCGCTGCGCTGCATCAGGTCGATCGCCTCGCCGAGGTTCTGCGGCAGCGGGTCGATGCCCAGGGCGCGGCGCTCCGCGTCGGTCAGCGCCCAGACGTCGTCCTCGGCGCCGGCGGGCAGCTCGTATCCCTCCTCGACACCCTTGAGGCCGGCTGCGAGCAGCACGGAGTAGGCCAGGTACGGGTTGGCCCCGGAGTCCAGCGAGCGCACCTCGACCCGGGTGGAACCGGTCTTGCCGGGCTTGTACATCGGCACGCGGATCAGCGCCGAGCGGTTGTTGTGGCCCCAGCAGATGTAGGAGGGCGCCTCCCCTCCGGCCCCGGCGGGACGGTTGGCGCCGCCCCAGATGCGCTTGTAGGAGTTGACCCACTGGTTGGTGACGGCGGAGATCTCGCCGGCGTGGCGCAGCAGCCCGGCGATGAAGGAGCGGCCGACCTTGGAGAGCTGGTACTCGGCGCCGGTCTCGTGGAAGGCGTTGCGGTCGCCCTCGAACAGCGAGAGGTGGGTGTGCATGCCCGAACCCGGGTACTCCGAGAAGGGCTTGGGCATGAACGTCGCCTGCACGCCCTGCTCCAGCGCCACCTGCTTCATGACGAGGCGGAAGGTCATGATGTTGTCGGCGGTGGTCAGCGCGTCGGCGTACCGGAGGTCGATCTCCTGCTGGCCGGGCGCGCCCTCGTGGTGGGAGAACTCCACGGAGATGCCCATCGACTCCAGCATGGCGATGGCCTGCCGCCGGAAGTCCATGCCGATGTTCTGCGGGGTGTGGTCGAAGTAGCCGGAGGAGTCGGCCGGGGTGGGCCGACTGCCGTCCACCGGCTTGTCCTTGAGGAGGAAGAACTCGATCTCGGGGTGCGTGTAGAAGGTGAACCCGAGGTCGGAGGTCTTGGACAGGATGCGCTTGAGGACGTAGCGCGGGTCCGCGTAGGACGGCGAACCGTCCGGCATGAGGATGTCGCAGAACATCCGGGCGGTGCCGGGGGCCTCGGCGCGCCACGGCAGCACCTGGAAGGTGGCGGGCGCGGGCTTGGCGATCATGTCGGACTCGTGGACACGCGCGAAGCCCTCGATGGCGGAGCCGTCGAAGCCGATGCCCTCGTCGAACGCCTGCTCCAGTTCGGCGGGGGCAACGGCGACCGACTTCAGGTAGCCGAGCACGTCGGTGAACCACAGCCGGACGAACCGGATGTCGCGCTCCTCCAGCGTCCGGAGCACAAATTCCTGCTGCTTGTCCATCTCCACCCATCCTCGCTGGTCACGCGGCAAGGCACCGGACCTTGGAAGACCCCGGGCCGCCCGGGGCACACGAGCATTCCACCACACCGTTTCGCGGGCGTTGCGTACCCGCGTCACGGCCGGCCCCCGACGCGTGTTGCATCGCCTTCGCGGGGTCGGCTGGGACGGCGGGCCGGGCACGCGCCGGCACTCCGGACGGTCACACCCGCTCACCGTCCGCGGCGGGGCGCGAGGCGGTGCGGCGGCGCCGCGACGACTCGTCACGAACCCCGCGCGGTCCGGCGAGCAGCGCGGCGCGGAGGACGCCGCGGACCGGGCAGGCACGCCGCCGTGCGTACCCGGAAGGCGTACCGCGGCGGGGGCCGGGCCGGGCGTGACGGGCGACGCACCCCGCACATCTCGTCAGTTAGACGATTAAGGGCGTAGACTCGGCGGCGTGCCTCAGCTACGACTTGCCCTCGCCCAGATCGACTCCCGCGTCGGCGACCTCGCCGGGAACGCCGACGCCGTGGTCGACCACACCCGGCGCGCCGCCGCGGACGGCGCTCACCTGGTCGCCTTCCCGGAGATGATGCTCACCGGCTACCCCGTCGAGGACCTGGCGCTCCGTTCGTCCTTCGTCGAGGCCAGCCGCGCCGCGCTGACCGGGCTCGCCGCCCGGCTGGAGCGCGAGGGCCTCGGCGGGGTCCCGGTCGTCGTCGGCTACCTGGACCGGTCGGAGGCGGGCGCCCGCTACGGCCAGCCCGCCGGCGCGCCGCAGAACGCCGCGGCGGTGCTCCACGGCGGCACGGTGGTGCTGAGCTTCGCCAAGCACCACCTGCCGAACTACGGGGTGTTCGACGAGTTCCGCTACTTCCTGCCCGGGGAGACCCTGCCGGTGGTGCGGGTGCACGGGGTGGACGTCGCGCTGGCGATCTGCGAGGACCTCTGGCAGGACGGCGGCCGGGTCCCGGCCGCCCGCGCCGCGGGGGCGGGTCTGCTGCTCTCCGTCAACGCCTCGCCGTACGAGCGGGACAAGGACGACACGCGCCTGGAGCTGGTACGCAAGCGGGCGCAGGAGGCCGGCTGCACCACCGCCTACCTGGCGATGACCGGCGGCCAGGACGAGCTGGTCTTCGACGGCGACTCCATCGTGGTGGGCGCGGACGGCGCGGTGATCGCCCGCGCACCGCAGTTCGCCGAGGAACTGCTGCTGGTGGATCTGGAGTTGCCCGCCGCGGGCGAGGTCCCCGCCGGGAGGGTCGCGGACGGGCTGCGCATCGACCACCGGACGGTCTCCGCGGACCCGCTGCCCGCCTACGAGGCGGTGCACACCGGCCGTGCGGCCCCCGCCACGGGCGACGAGGAGGAGATCTACGGGGCCCTGGTGATGGGGCTGCGGGCGTACGTCCGCAAGAACGGCTTCCGCTCCGTCCTGATCGGGCTCTCCGGCGGGATCGACTCCGCGCTCGTCGCCGCGCTCGCCTGCGACGCGGTCGGAGCGGAGAACGTCCACGGCGTCTCGATGCCCTCCCGGTACTCCTCCGGACACTCCCGCGACGACGCGGCGGAGCTCGCGGACCGCGCCGGGCTGCCGTTCCGGACCGTGGAGATCGAGCCCATGTTCGCCGCCTACATGGCCGCGACGGAGCTGACCGGGCTGGCGGAGGAGAACCTCCAGTCGCGGCTGCGCGGCACGCTGCTGATGGCGCTGTCCAACCAGGAGGGCCACATCGTGCTGGCCCCGGGCAACAAGTCCGAACTGGCCTGCGGCTACTCGACGCTGTACGGCGACTCCGTCGGCGCCTACGGGCCGATCAAGGACGTGTACAAAACCACCGTCTTCCGTCTGGCGCGCTGGCGCAACGACCACGCCGCCGAGCGCGGGGAGACACCGCCGATCCCGGAGAACTCGATCTCCAAGCCGCCCAGTGCGGAGCTGCGGCCGGACCAGGTGGACACCGACTCGCTGCCCGACTACCCGGTGCTGGACGCGATCCTCGAACGGTACGTCGACCGCGATCAGGGACACGCGGAGATCGTGGCGGCCGGGTTCGACGCCGAACTCGTCACCAGGATCCTGCGGATGGTGGACACCGCCGAGTACAAACGGCGGCAGTACCCACCGGGCACCAAGATCTCGCCCAAGGGGTTCGGCAAGGACCGCCGACTGCCGATCACCAACGGCTGGCGGGAGACCGGCGCCCGCGACACGACGCCGGGGTCCGGCCTCGGCTGACCCGGCGTCGTACGACCGCGGTGGGGCCGCACACCCCGAGGGGCGTGCGGCCGACGGTGCTGTGCTGTGCTGTGCTGTGCTGTGCTGTGCTGCGGTCAGTGCACCAGCTTGAGGCCGATGACGCAGCCGACGATGCCCGCGAGGAAGAGCAGCTTCAGCACGGTGGCGGGTTCACCGCCGAACGCCATCGCGTAACCGGCGGTACCCACGGCACCGATACCCACCCACACCGCGTAGGCGGTGCCGACGGGCAGCGTGCGCAGCGCGAGGGCGAGCCCGGCCATGGAGAGCGCGAGAGCCACTCCGAAGAGGACGGTGGGTCCGAGCCGGGTGAATCCGTGCGAGCGCCCCAGGGCGGTCGCCCAGACGGCCTCCAGTACTCCGGAGACGACAAGAAGAAGCCAGGCCACGACGATCCCTCCATGCGTCGTCTTGTCCTGGCCGGGTACGACGCACTCGTCCGGGAGCCTGTCGCGGCCCTGTCACCACTCTCGCACACATCCCGCGACCGGCCCGGGCGCGTGGGCTTCCTCACCGGGTGGGCGGCGTCACCCGGCATCATCCGGAGCGTCACCCGGCATCGCCCGGAGCGTCGACCGGGAGTCACCCGGCCGGACCGCTCCCGGCAGGCCCTGCCGTCGGCGTCCCGGGGGCCATGAGACGGCCGTCAGGGGTCGACGCGCGCGGCGACCGGCAGATGGTCGCTGCCGGTCGCCGGCAGCGACCAGGAGGAGACCGGTTCGACGCCGCGCACCATGATCTGGTCGATGCGGGTCATGGGGAAGTGCGCGGGGAAGCTGAAGCCGAAGCCCCGCCCGGTGGCGCCCTGGGTGGAACGCATCTGCGAGGTCAGCGGGGCGAGCGCCCGGTCGTTCATGGTGCCGTTGAGATCGCCCAGCAGGATGATCCGCTCGTGGCGCTCCGCCGAGATCGCCTCGGCCAGCGTGGTGGCCGCCCGATCGCGCTGCCCGGCGGTGAAGCCGGATCGGAACTCCACCCGTACGGAGGGCAGATGGGCGACGTAGACCGCGACGACGCCCTGGGGGGTCTCCACGGTGGAGCGCATCGCGCGGGGCCACCCCATGCCGATGTCGATCTCCTCGCTGTCGCCCATGGGGAACCGGCTCCACAGACCGACCGTGCCCTGGACGCTGTGGAAGGGGTAGCTGTCGCTCAACTCGGAGTCGTACAGCTCCTCCTGCCCCTCCGGGATCTCCTGGAGGGCGAGGACGTCGGCGTCCGCCTCCACGAGGCTGCGGGCGGTGCCGCGGGGATCCTGGTTGTGGGCATCCACGTTGTGGCTGACCACCATCAACGCGCCGCCCTCGCCGCTCTTGTCGAGCAGCGCGCCGCCGAAGAGGTTGACCCACACCATCACGGTCACCGTGATGGCCGCTACGGCCGACAGCGACCGTCGCACCAGGGCGCACACCAGCAGCACCGGCACCGCGAGGCCGAACCAGGGCAGGAACGTCTGGATCAGACTGCCCAGGTTGCCCACGGAGTTGGGGAGCTTGGAGTGGAGCAGCATGATCGCCGCGGTCAGCAACGCGAGGGCGGCGATCACGAGGCCGCGGCGCCACCGCCCGGTGCGGTCGCTCCATCTGGAGGCCCGGCGCCCTTCACTCCCCGACTCACCGGCCTCGGGCGCCGGTGCTACTGCGGAGGTGTCGGTGCGTGCCATCTGTCCCCCTCGCTGGCCGTGACGTGTTGCCCCAGGAACCATAGGCGAGCCGACGCCCCGGACCGACATCGGACGGTGCCTCTCCGTGTCGTTTCGCGCCTGGTCGGATCGGTCGGCCGGCGCAGCGCAGGGCTGCCGGCGCAGGGCTGCCGCACGGTCACGGGCCCGTCACCCCCGGGTCGCGGGCGTCGCTCTCGGATACCAGGACGTCACGCCGGGACCGGCCGGTTCCGTGACGCCGCCCGCGCGCGTCGTGACGGACGTCTCCTCCTCGTGGTGCCCGGCACCTTCTCGGCACCCCGGAGCCGGTGGGACGATGGAGGTGATCCGGGGACGCCGAAGGGCGCTTCGAGACGACGAACAGGAGTTCTGCGATGACGCAGTCGAACGAGCCTGCCCGCACGCCGGGCACGCCCGCGCCGGGCGACGCCGCACCCACGCTCTACGGCGGTCGCGGCAGCCGTCGGGTGACGGTGCGCGACATCGCCGCGGCGAAGCGGCGGGGCGAGAAGTGGCCGATGCTCACCGCCTACGACGCCATGACGGCGGCGGTGTTCGACGAGGCGGGCATCCCGGTGCTGCTCGTCGGTGACTCCGCGGGCAACGCCCACCTGGGGTACGACTCCACGGTGCCGGTGACGCTCGACCAGATGATCATGCTCTCCGCGGCGGTGGTCCGCGGCACCCGTCGCACGCTGGTCGTGGGCGACCTGCCGTTCGGCAGCTACCAGGAGGGGCCGGTCCAGGCCCTGCGGAACGCCACTCGCCTCATGAAGGAGGCCGGCGTCGGCGCCGTGAAGCTGGAGGGCGGCGAGCGGTCGGCCGAGGCGATCGACCTGCTGGTGCGGTCGGGCATCCCGGTGATGGCACACGTCGGCCTCACCCCGCAGTCCGTCAACGCCTACGGCGGGCACCCCGTGCAGGGCCGCGGCGACGAGGCTGCGCAGCAGCTGCGGCGGGACGCCAAGGCCGTGCAGGACGCCGGCGCGTTCGCCGTGGTCCTGGAACTGGTCACGGGCGACCTCGCGGCCGAGGTGACCGGGGAGCTGGTCATCCCGACCGTCGGCATCGGCGCGGGCGCGCAGTGCGACGCCCAGGTACTGGTGTGGACGGACATGGCGGGGATGACCGACTGGCCCGGGGGTCGCAAGCCCCGCTTCGTGAAGGAGTACGCGCGGCTGCGCGAGGTGCTCGGCGACGCCGCGAAGGCGTTCGCGGAGGACGTGGTGGAGGGCGGCTACCCGGCCCCGGAGCACAGCTTCCGCTGACCGCGGCCCGCGCCCGTGCCGGCCCCCTCGGGCCGGTGCGGGCACGGGCCGGGGGCCCGCCGCACGCTCACTCCGCCGCGCCCGCGCCCTCACCGGCGGGGACCGCCGACCGGGGGGACGCGGCGGCGCGCCGGTAGTACCAGGCGAGGTTCGAGGCGACGCCGGCCAGCAGCACCCAGACCACCCCGAGCCAGACGTTGCGCATCAGGGCGAAGGAGATCACCGCCGCGGCCAGGGCGATCACGCAGACGATCACGGCCTGGACGGCCAGGCGGCGGGCGGCGGCGGGGGTGATGCGGCGGGGCATGGGGCGGCTCTTTCGCTGCGGTGCGGGGACACGGCGGGTACGTACCGCCCCATTGTCGCGCACGGCCGCCGCTTCCGGCGGGCCACCCGGCCCGGTCGCCCGGGACGGGTG
>NZ_JAAVJB010000205.1 GCF_012034385.1 Streptomyces spiramenti | reverse complement strand
GGAGGAGACGCCGCTGCACGACACGCTGCGGTCGGGGCGCAAGCACCGCGTCCGCCAGGGCCAGGTGCTGCGAGCTGTCCGCGCTGGCGCCGTCGCCCGGTGGGCGACTCACCGCTCCCGGCCGGGACGGGCACCGGCTGTTGCGCGGCTGCCTGCTCCGGGATCTGCGGCCCGGGTACCGGCTCCGCCGCGGGCAGCGGTTCCGCCGAGACCTGCGCCGGCAACTGCGGTCGCGTCGGCGCGGTCTCCCCGCCGAAGCCCTCGCCGCTGTCGGGTGTGCCGTCGAAGCCGCCCGGAGCCGGCTCCGGAGCCGTCACGATCAGCGGCTCCGCCCGCGGCGCGTCCGACCCGGCGGGCAGCGCCGGCAGCGCGGGCAACCCCGTCGCCCCGCCCTCCCCGGACGCCTCCTGCGGCTGGACACCCTGACGTCCCGGCTGCTCGGGAGCGCGTCGCGACGCCGTCCCCCGCACCGGCTCCGCCGGCACCGGTACCACCGTCGTGTCCCCGGCGCGCTCGACCCGAGGGCCCGGCTCGACCGGCTTCCGGTCCGCCCGGACCGGCACCTCCAGCACGTAGGCGCGGCCGTCGGCCGCCCCCGGCACCTCGTGGGTCTGGAGCACGCCGCCGTGCAGCCGGACGATCCCGCGCACCAGCGGGGAGTGGACCGGGTCGCCGCCGGTGTACGGGCCGCGGACCTCGATCCGGACCACGTCACCGCGCTGCGCCGCCGCGACCACGATCGTCGAGTCGCCCCGGGCGCCGTTCGCCGAGCGGCCGGTCGAGTCCACACCCGCGACGTCGGCCACCAGGTGCGCCAGCGCCTGCGCCAGCCGCTCCGGGTCGACCTCGGCGTCGATCGGCGGCGCGTGCACCGCGAACTGCGCGCGCCCCGGGCCGATCAGCTCGGTCGCGCCCTCGACGCCCGCGGTCACCACGGTGTCCAGCGAGACCTTCTTGCGGGCCAGCTTCTCCCGGCCGGAGTCCAGCCGCTGGAAGCTGAGGACGTTGTCCACCAGGGTCGTCATGCGCGCGTAGCCCGCGGCGAGATGGTGGAGGACCTGGTTGGCCTCCGGCCACAACTGGCCGGCGGCGTCGGCGGCCAGCGCGGACAGCTCGCTGCGCAGCTCCTCCAGCGGGCCGCGCAGCGCGTGCGCCAGCACCGCGTCCAGCTGTGAGTGGCGCGCCACCAGGGAGTCGTGCGGGCGGCGGTCGGTGAAGGTCATGACCGCGCCGACCAACTGGTCGCCGTCCCGTACCGGGGCCGTCGTCATGTCCACCGGGATGGCCTCGCCGGACTTGTGCCACAGCACCTGGCCCTGGCGGACGCGGTGCTTGCGCCCCGACCGCAGCGTGTCGTGCAGCGGCGTCTCCTCCCAGGTCAACGGCGTGCCGTCGGCCTGGGAGTGGTGGATCAGCGGGTGCACCTCCTGGCCGCCCAGCGCGCCGGCGCGGTGGCCGAGCGTCTGCGCGGCGGCCGGGTTGACCAGCACGACCCGGCCCTCGGTGTCCACGCCGATGACGCCCTCGGTCGCCGCGCGCAGGATCATCTCCGTCTGGCGCTGCTGGCGCGCGAGCTCCGCCTCGGTGTCCAGGGTGCCGGTCAGGTCGCGGACGACCAGCATCAGCAGCTCGTCGCCGCTGTAGTCGTCGGCGAAGGCGGCCTCGATGGCGGAGGCGTAGGGCGAGTGCCCCGCCGGGATCGCCGCGCTGGTGACCTCGACCTGGAGCTCGCTGCCGTCCGTACGTCGCGCCGTCATCCGGGTCGGGCCGGTGCGGCCCTGGGAGTCCAGCTCCTCCGGCCGCATCGAACCGGGGATACGCCGCGGGTCGAAGTCGGGGAGGATGTCCAGGAGTCCGCGGCCCACCAGCGGTGCGCCCGGCGACTCCAGAGCCTCCTGCGCGATGCTGTTGGCGTTGACCACCGTGCCGTTGCCGTTGACCAGCACCAGCGCGTCAGGCAGCGCGTCGAGTATGGCGGCGAGGCGAGCAGTGCCTCTCGCCGGCCTGCTGCTCACGACGACCCATCCTCCTCAGTGACGTTGAGCCCCCACGTTGGCCTCCCCGGCGACCGCTTCCGGCCCGGCCCGCGCACGGCGGGCGCCACCGGAAGGCGTCAAGAGGGAGTCTACGGGCAGCCACCCACACGGAGGTGGCCCGACCGAGCAAGGATTCTCCCGTACGAGGGACCGGCGGTCTGTGGCGGAGGCCACGTCGCGGCCGGTGGGGGCCGGGACGCACGGGGCCGGTCGCCGGTTCCCGGGGCGGCTGCGTCGCGGCGAGGGCGACGGGCGGGACGGCGGCGCGGCGACCGGCGCCGGGCGCCGTCACTACTGCGGAACAAGGGAGTTGACGAGGTGTCGGCTGTGCGGTCGACCGCGGGCTCAAGGCCTCGGGCGGGGGCGAGCGGTTTCGCGTAGTGCGGACGGTGTGCGCCGGGGGCGCGCGTTGGCGGGAAATCGTCGCCGAATATCGACGGTCCTCCACTCCGGCCCATCACTCGCCGCTCACCGGCCCCACACCTGGCCGCCGCCGAGTACCGAAGCCGTGCCGATCCCACCGCGGACCCCGGCCGGGCGTGTGGGGCCGCGCCGCCGCCTTGCGCGGGTGCGCGGGAGAGCGGGTGCGCGAGGGTTCGCCCAGCCCCGCGGAGGGGCCGGCCGGGCCCAGCGCAGGCAGGTCCGGACACCCGCTCGGGGCGCCCGGACCTGCGGAGCGACGGACCGGAACAGAGCGGAACGTCGGGCTCCGGTAGTGGTTCGGTGGTGGATCAGCGGCCGAGTACGGTGCCCAGCTGGTCCCAGCGGTGCATCTCGCAGCCGTTGGTGCGGCTGAACTCGGCGTCGACCGGCTGCCCGGCCCAGACACCCGTCACCCGCGCGGTCTCCGGCCCGCCGTACATCTGGGTGCAGACCGAGGTCCGCGAGACCGGGGACAGGACCGCCGCGCCCGCCGCGTCCAGTTCGTCGCAGGCGGCCTGCGGGGCGGAGTGCTCGCCACCGGCGGGGTTGCAGGTGAGGGTGGTCTCCCGGGCGTCCGAGAGTTCGCCGTTCTCGGAGACGGAGATGACCAGCCGGGTCTCCGGCTCCTGCGGGGCGGCGGCGCCGGTCGCCGTGCCGGCGAAAGCGGCAGCGGCGGCGAGGGCGGCGGCGAGTGCGGTGTACGACATGATGCGAGTGCTCCAGCCTGTCGGGTTCGGGCGGCGCAAGAGCGCGTGCCTTCCGTGCCTAACGCGGCCATGGGCTTCTCGTTGCGCCGGGAGCGGCCGTACGTGTGCCCGGTGCCGTCCCGCCCGCGCCGCGCGGGCGGTGTCGCCGCAGGCCGGGGTGGGTGCCGTACGCCGTCCCGGCGGCCGGCCCGCTTCCCGCGCGGGTTGTTGAAAGGCGGGCCGGGCCCGGCTCCCGCCCCGGGGCGCCGTCACGGAGCGGGGTCGATTCGCAGCGCTCGCCAGGGCTGTGGCATGATTTGGCACGCACCCTTCGCACGCGCGGGGTGCGTGGAGGCTTCGCCTAGTCTGGTCTATGGCGCCGCACTGCTAATGCGGTTTGGGGTAACCCCCCATCCCGGGTTCAAATCCCGGAGCCTCCGCAGCTCACACCGAGACCCCCGGCCCTGCGGCCGGGGGTCTCGTCGTTGGGCAGGCCTCGCGTCGACGGGCGGAGGCAGGGCGTCCGTACCGGGCGCGGAGAGCGGGGCGCAGCGGGCCGGGAGCGCGATCGCCGACACGCCCGTTGTGGTCGTTTCCGCAGCTCAGAATGGGTACGGGCTATCGATTTCACCCTGAGGCCGAGGTGCTGTAATGTTGTCCACGCAACGCGGTCCAGGGGAAACCCGCCGGGCCGAGGCGCTCGTAGCTTAACGGATAGAGCATCTGACTACGGATCAGAAGGTTGCAGGTTCGAATCCTGCCGAGCGCACAGTGAAGCCCCTTCCGGGAGACCGGGAGGGGCTTTGTCGTGTCTGCGTGTGCGCGTCGACGCGCTGCCGTGGCACCGTCCCGCTGCGCCACCGTGGCGCCTGCCCCGTGCGGGGGCGGGCGCCACGGCGGGCGGTGGTCAGGCCCAGGTCAGGGGGTGTTCCACTTCTGGTTGGGGTTGCCGGAGCAGGTCCAGATCTGCAGCCGGGTCCCGTTGTTGGTGTTGTGCTCCCGGACGTCGAGGCACTTGTTCGCCGGGATGTTCACGATGTCGCGTGCTCCGCTGATCGCCCACTGCTGGCTGGGTCCGCCGTGGCAGTCCCAGAGGTGGACGGCGGCGCCGTCGGCGGTGGAGGGGCCGTCCACGTCGAGGCACTTGCCGTAGGCCCGCAGCGTCCCGTCACCGGGGACGGTCCACTGCTGGGCGGCGTTGCCGTTGCAGTCGTGGAGTTGGATGGGGGTGCCGTTGGCGCTGTTGGCGTTGGCGACGTCCACGCACTTGCCGGCGAGTCCGGTGATGGTCCCGGTGCGGCCGGTGGGGGGCGGCGTCTGGCCCTCGGTGACGCGGACGTAGTCGATGAGCATCTGCTGCGGGAACTGCGTCGAGGCGTCGGGGTAGCCGGGCCACTCGCCGCCCACGGCGAAGTTGAGGATCAGGAAGAACGGCTTGTTGAACACCCACTGCCGTCCGCCGAGGTCGGCGGGGGTGCGGGTCTGGTAGACGGTGCCGTTGACCGACCACGAGATGCGGTTCGGCGACCAGTCCACCGCGAAGACGTGGAAGTTGTCGGCGAACCGCTGCCCGCCGGGCAGCGTGTAGGAGGCGCCGATGCCGCCTCCGGCGGAGTAGCCGGGGCCGTGCAGGGTCCCGTGGACCCTGCCGGGCTCGAAGCCGACGTTCTCCATGATGTCGATCTCACCGGTCTGCGGCCAGCCGACGTCGGCGTAGTCGGCGCCGAGCATCCAGAAGGCGGGCCAGATGCCCTGCCCGTGGGGGATCTTGATGCGGGCCTCGACGCGGCCGTACTGGGCGTTGAACTTGCCGGCGGTGTTGAGGCGCGCGGAGGTGTACTCGCATCGGCCGTACCAGCACTGGTAGTTGTTCGGGTTCTCCTTGCGGGCGGTGATGGCGAGGTTGCCGTTGCCGTCGAGCGCGGCGTTGCGGGTGCCCGGCGTGTAGTACTGCGACTCGCGGTTGTTGCCCCAGTTGTCGCCGACCTCGTGGGTCCACTTGCCGCCGTCCACCCCGGCGCCGGCGGGGCCGTTGAAGTCGTCGAAGAAGACGACGTTCTGGGTGGACGGGGGCTCGACGGCCGGGGCCGCGGCGGTGAGGGAGGGAGCCGTCGCGTCGGGCAGCGCGGTGGCGGTGGCGCCCGACGCGAGCAGCGACGCTCCGAGGCTCAGCGCCAGCGCGGCGACGACGAGGCGCGGACGGCGCAGCAGCGGGCGGCGGCGTTCCGGGCGGGGGTGCGGGGAGTCGGTGGAGGAGGCGCGGGCGGGCCGGGGACCCGTCATGGGCCACGTCCTCTCTGGCGGGAGTACCGCCGTCGGACCCGTGCCCGGTGCCCCGCGCGTTGGGCGCGGTGGTGGCGGGCGCGGCTGTGGGGGATGTGAGGAAGCCTGGTGCGGGTCCATTGCAGCGCCTGCACAACTGGGTTTCAAGAGAACCGAGTTCCGGAACTCGTCGGTCCGCCTTCGGCGGCACGGCCGCGAGCGGTGCCCGGAGGCAGGCCGGGGGAGTGGGCGCCGGCCGGGCAGGTCGGGGCGGAGTGCGGCCGGGCGGCTTGGGGCGGCGGACGGTCGCGGAAGCTGCCGGGCGGCGCGGGAGCAGGGCGACGGCTCGCGCTCCCGTGAGGTGTCGGGTGGCGCCGCGGCGCGGCGGTCAGGCCGGGGTGGTGAGCGGTGTCAGCCGCTGGGTCGCCTGCGGGCAGTAGACCGTCAGGGCGGACCGTTCCTTGCTGAGCAGCAGCCGTCCCGGCGCGTCACCGATCTCGCCGTCGTAGGCGAGGCGGGTGCCGGGGGCGATCCAGTCGATCCGCATCCGACGGAGGAGCGCGGCGCCGTGCACGGGGGAGCTGCTCAGCCGGCCGCTGAGGGCGCCGGCCAGCAGCCGGGTGCGGGCCCAGCGGTCGGCGTAGGCGACGCGCACGTCGAGCAGCCCGTCCGCGAGGTGGGAGCGGCGCTGGGGTGCGAGGCCGAGCCCCTCGTACCGGCAGTTGCCCGCGAACAGCAGCCAGACCCGGTGCCGTTCGCCGTTGATCTCCAACTCCACCGGGTCGAAGGCGCGCAGCACGTGCCAGGCGGCGATCACCCCGGCTGGCCAGCTGCCGACCCGGGGCGACCAGCGTTCGCGGACCCGCACCATCTCGGGGTAGACACCGAGGGAGAAGGTGTTGACGAAGGTGCCGCCCGCCGCCGGTACCGCGGGGTCGCTGGGGGTGGGGGCGGCGTCCTCGTTGGTGAACCGGGCCAGGTCGACCTCGACCGCCTCGCCGTCCGCCAGCGCGCGGCGGGTGTCCTCGCTGGTCTCTATGCCCAGGTCGTGGGCGAAGTGGTTGAGCGTGCCGCCGGGCAGCACGGCCAGCGGCAGCCCGTGCTCCATCGCGCACCGCGCGGCGGCGCTGACGGTGCCGTCGCCGCCGCTGACGCCGAGGGCGCCGCCGAGTTCGGCGGCGCGCGCCGCGGCCTGTTCGAGGGCGGCGGTGACGTCGACGCCGCCCTCCCCGCCGCAGAGCACGACCTCCGCGCGAGGCAGGACCTCGCCGATGACGCGCTCGGGAGGCAGTCCGGAGCTGCCGGAACCCGCGTTGGCGACCACGACCAGGCCCTTGCCCTCGGGGAGCTCGGGGGCCTTGACCGCGGTGCGGACCGCCGGTGGCTCCAGGTGGTCGCGGGGCAGCAGCCGCCGCACGAGGAACGCCGCGCCGACGCCGATGGCGACGCCGGCCACCACGTCCCCGGGGTAGTGGACGCCGGTGTAGACGCGGGAGAACGCGACCGAGGCGGCCACCGGGGCCAGGGCGGCGCCCCACTTCGGGGAGACCAGCGCGACCCCCGTGGTGAAGGCGGCGGCCGACGCGGCGTGTCCCGAGGGGAACGAGGTGGTGAAGGGCGCGCGGTTCAGCTGCCGTATGACCGGGACGTCGGTGAGGACGGGCCGCCGGCGGCGCACGGCGCGCTTGGCGAGCACGTTCACGGTCGCCGAGGCCACGGCGAGGGAGGCGCTGCCGCGGAGTGCCGCCCTGCGGGCGGTGCGGCGGCCACCGAGGCCGGTGGCGGCGATCGCCGCGGCGGCGCCGAACCACAGCAGTCCGTGGTTGGCGCTGCGGCTGAGCCGGGGGAGGACGCGGTCGCCCCCGGGGAAGTGGTGGGCGGCCACCAGCTGGAAGAGTCGACGGTCCGCCCGGGCGAGTCTGCTGCTCATGACGGTCGAGCTACCCACATCGTCGGTTCTCATTACCGGTGGGCGCGCCGGGACGGCGGTCGCGGGAGCTCTTCTCCGCCCGGACGGCGGTGCCGGGCGGGTCGGGCCGCGTCTCTTCGGCGGACGGTGCGACGCACCGGATCGCCGGGCGAACGGCTGCGGCGACCGGGCGCGGCGACCGGTCCTGACCGTTCGAGGCGGTCGCGTCGAGGGCGGCGGGGGTCTGTGGCAGGCGGCGACGTGGGGCGCCCACCCCGTTCGGGTGGGCGCCCTTCCGGCTCGGGGTCAGCCGGTGAACTCGGTGACGGTGACGTGGTCGACGACCATCTCCTGCGGGAACTGCGTGGACTCGTCCGGGTAGCCGGGCCACTCGCCGCCCACGGCGACGTTGAGGATCAGGAAGAAGGGCTTGTCGAACACCCACTCGCCGGTGACGTCCGCCGGGGTCAGGGTCTGGTACTCGTCGCCGTCGACGGACCAGGTGATGGACTCCGGGGACCAGTCGATGGCGAAGGTGTGGAAGCCGTCGCCGAAGCTCCCGCCGTCGGGCAGCTGGTAGGCCGAGCCGATGCCGCCGCCACCGGAGTACCCGGGACCGTGGACGGTGCCGTGCACGGTGTCCATCTCGTGGCCGAGGAGTTCCATGATGTCGATCTCGCCGCTCTGCGGCCAGCCGACGTCGCCGAAGTCGGTGCCGAGCATCCAGAAGGCGGGCCAGACGCCCTGACCCTCGGGGAGCTGGATGCGCGCCTCGACGCGGCCGTGCTCGGCCTCGATCTTGCCCGCCGTGTTGATGCGGCCCGAGGTGTACTCGCAGGGGCCGTAGTAGCACTGGTGGTTGCCGGGGTTCCCCTCCTCGGCGGTGATCACCAGGTTGCCGTTGCCGTCCTGGGCGACGTTGTCGGTGCCGTCGGTGTAGTACTGCCGCTCGACGTTGTTGATGTTGTCGCCGGGGTCGAGGTTCCAGGAGGAGCCGTCGACGGGGGCACCGGCGGGGCCGTCGAAGTCGTCGTGGAAGACGACGGTGGCGGTCGGCGGGTCGGCGGCGGCCGGATCCGCCGACGTGGCGGAACCGGGGGAGCCGGTCGCGGTGCCGGCGGCAAGCAGGGCGGCGCCGAGGCCGAGTGCTGCTCCCGCCACAGCGGTACGACGGGCGCCGCGGCGGCGCCCGGAGCGGTTCGTGGACATCGATCACATCCGGTGGGGGTGGGGGTGTGGGGGCCTCCAGTGCAGGACGGGGGCCGCCTCGTCCGCAAGGGGTGTGCGGCGTTCCGGAACCCCCGGGACCGGAAAGGGCCGGTGGGGTCCGTGGTGCGGGTGATCGCGGGGAGAGGCGGCGCGGGCGCGGCGTGGCTGTGCGGCGTGGCTGTGCGGCGTGACGGTGCGGCAGCGCTCCGGAGCACGCACCCTGCCGGGGTGTGCGCGACGGTGACGAAGCGGGGCAGCTCGGGCTACCCGGGCTGCGTCGGGCGGAGTTGACCTCATCCTGCCTGTCGGTGGACCACCGACGTTCGCTAAGGTCCGCTGCCATGGCTCATAATCCCCAGGCCCCGCGGAACACGCAGCACGACCCCGCGGGCAGCACCCAGATGTTCCAGGCTTTCGTGGACGAGGCTCCCGCGGGTACGTCGGGCAGCACCACCTCCGGAAGCAACCGAGGGCTGGTGATCGGCGCCGTCATCGCGGTGGCCGTCGTCGTCGTGCTCGTCGCCGTCTTCGCACTCTGATCCGGCGGGCGCGCCACCGGGCGCGCCC
>NZ_JAAVJB010000204.1 GCF_012034385.1 Streptomyces spiramenti | reverse complement strand
GGGCCGGCGGCATCGGGGGCACCACGGGTGCCCCGCCCGCCCGCGCCGCGTGCTCGCGCGCGGCTGCGGCCGGGGGCCGCTCCTCCCCACCGGCCGCGCCGGCACCGCTGTTCACCGACATCACCGTCATGACTCCGCCTTCGGACTCGACTGGCTCGTGCTGCTGCCGTCGCACAGCGTGTCAACCCACTCACGGTCCGCGGGTGAATACCGGGAAACCCGGACGACCGTCGTCCGAACCGGCGTAAACTGCCCGGCCGCCCGCCGAGGTCTGCCGGAAGCTGCGACACGGCGGGGCCGGTTGCGCCGCCCCGGCCTTCCACGGCGGGCGTTGAGCGAGCTCCCTGGGCGTTCGGGCGGGCGGGTAGGGTGCGCGCGATGACGACTTCTCCGCGGATGCGACCGGCCGGCGCCGACGACCTCCCCGCCATCGTGGCCATGCTCGCCGACGACCCGCTCGGGGCGACCCGAGAGGACGTCGACGACCCGGCGCCCTACCGTCGGGCGTTCGAGGCGATCACGGCCGACCCCAACCAGCACCTGGTGGTGGCGGACGACGCCGGCACCGTGGTCGGGACACTCCAACTCACCGTGATCCCCGGACTCTCCCGCAAGGGCGCCTCCCGCGCGCTGATCGAGGCCGTGCGCGTCCGCGAGGGCCACCGGGGCGGTGGTCTCGGCGCCACGATGATCGGCTGGGCGGTCGACGAGGCCCGTCGCCAGGGGTGCGTCCTGGTGCAGCTGACCAGCGACGCCGCACGGGAGGACGCCCACCGCTTCTACGAACGGCTCGGGTTCGTCGCCTCGCACGTGGGGTTCAAGCTCGCCCTCTGACCGTCCGGCCGAGGTCCTACTGCCCGGCGCCGCGCGCCGCCGCGCCGGACACCCGGTACGGCGCCGTGCGACGCAGGGCGCCGGGCGTCGCCGGCGGGTGGGGCGGCCCCCCCCGGCGCGCCCGCTGCCGCCGGTGCTCGACGGGCCGGGCGCCGCGTGGCGTCGGGCCCGTCCGCCGTCAGCCCCAGCCCGCGTCGTCCACCCCGCCGGGCACCGGGTCCCCCGGTTCGTAGGGCCGGCGGGTGAAGACGAAGGAGCCGGCGTCGAGATGGCTCACCGAGCCGTCCGGCCGCCGCACCACGCGCAGCCGTTCGCCCGCCAGGTACCCGTCCAGTCCCGTCCAGTCCCCGTCGGCCTGCGGCGCGAACCGCGACCCGGTCGCCGCGCCGAGCGAGCCGAGCCGCAGCTCCCGGTCGGTTCCCACGCGGAGTTCGGTGGCGGCCGGGCCCCAGTACCAGAGGCCGGAGAGGCCGAGCAGCTCGCGGTCGGGCGCCGGGTCCGGGCGCCAGGGCGCCGGCAGCGCCGGTTCCCGCTCCGCCACCGTCGTCAGCAGATCCGCCGCCAGCGTCGCCGCGCGCAGCCCGCTGGTGACGTTGGCCAGGACGACCGTCGCGACGTCCTGTTCGGGGTGGGTCCACAGCCCTGCGACGAACCCCGGCATCGAGCCGCTGTGGCCCGCCAACAGGCGGCCGTTCAGCCGCACCAGCTGCATGCCGAGGCCGTAACCGTCGATCCAGTCGGCGCCCTCGGGCGGCGCCGCGGGCCGTCGCATCTCGGCGAGCGAGGCAGCGGACAGCACCCGCTCGTCGCCCCGGGAGAGGAAGTCGGCGAACCGCGCGAGGTCGGCGGCGGTGGACCACAGCTGCCCGGCCGGGGCCATCAGCCCCGTGTCGGCCGCGGGCTCGGGCTGTACGGCGTCGGCGTGCGGGTGGACGGCCCAGCCGGCGGCGTGCGGTGCGCGAGGCGTCCGCGTGGTGTCGCGCATGCCCAGCGGCTCCAGCACCTCCTCACGCAGCACCTCGAACCAGTCACGACCGCGTACCGCTCCGACCAGCGCCCCGAGCGTCGCGAAGCCGGGATTGGAGTAGTGGAACCGCCTGCCCGGCGGATGCGGCCGGGGAGTCGGGCCGTGCACGTCCTCCGGTTCGGGGCGCAGCTCACCCGGGGTCCGCTCCCACCACGGCGCCCCGGTCTCCGCCGCCAGACCGGCGGTGTGGGACAGCAGGTGGGCGATGGTGGCGTCGCCCGCCTGCGGCGCGCCGGGCAGGTGGACATCGAGCCGGTCGTCCAGCGACAGCAGCCCCTCGTCCCGCAGCCGCAGCACCGTCACCGCGACGAAGGTCTTGGTGAGGGAGCCGATCCGGTACTGCGTGTCGGGCCCGGGCGCGACCCCGTCCACCTCTCCGTGAGCGGCGAACCACCGCGGCCGGCCACCGCGCACCACCGCGGCGACCACGGAGGGGGCGCGACCCTCGGCCTGCGCCCGCGCCGTGCGGTGGAGCAGCGCGCGCCGGGTGGCGGGGAGGGGGTCGAGCCCGTCGTCGGCGGAGTGGTCCACCGCGCGGAGCGCGGACGGTGCGAAGGCGGCGGAGGTGTCGGAGGCGCCGGGACCGGGGGCGGTCGCGTCGGTGGACGCCGTCGTCCCGGGCCGGTCGGGGTCGTGCGCTGAGGCGGTCATGGACGCCATGCAAGAGGGAAGCGGCTGACGGGGCAACGGGTTTTCCCGGCTCGGGAACCACCCCCGCCTTCGTCCGATTCGTTCAAGACCGGAGGCCCGTCCCGTGCCTAACCTGCGGCTATGACTACGCGCATCGCGGTCTTCGGACTCGTCACCTCGAACCTTCCGGCCTCGCTGGACTTCTACCGAACCCTGGGCGTGGCGGTGCCCGACGTCGCCGACGACGTACCGCACGTCGAGGCCGAACTCCCCGGCGGGCTCCGGCTCGCCTGGGACACGGAGGAGACGATGCGGTCGTTCGCTCCCGAGTGGCAGCCGGGGCACGGCGGGGGCCTCGGCGTCGCCTTCGCCTGCGACTCCCCGGCCGAGGTCGACCGCGTCTACGCCGAGCTGACCGCCGCCGGGCACCCGGGTGAGCTGCCGCCGTGGGACGCCGTCTGGGGGCAGCGCTACGCCACCGTGCTGGATCCGGACGGCAACAGCGTGGACCTCTTCGCGTCACTGCCGTCCGCCGCTTCCTGACGGGTCTGCCGATGGGGCTTGCTGACGGGGCCGCCGGGCCGCGGGTGGCAGGTGTCCCTGCGGGCGACGGCCGGCCCCGGGCCGGCCGTCGGGCGCCCGTCCCGCTCAGCGCAACCGGGAGAGCGGCACCCCCGCCAGCTGCCGCACCTCGCGGGCGAGATGGGGCTGGTCGGCGTAGCCGCTGCGGGCCGCGGCCTCGGCGGTCGGGACCCCGGCGGCCACCAGGTCGAGCGCCCGCTGGAGCCGCAGGACGCGGGCGAGGTGCTTGGCGCCGTAGCCGAAGAGCGCCAGGCAACGCCGGTGCAACTGCCGCTCGCTGATCCCGGCGGCGCGGGCGGTCTCCGCCACCGGGGTGCCGCGCCGGGCGTGGGCGAGCACCAGCCGCCGCAGCGAGTCGGCGTCCTCGCCGGCACCGGGCGCCGAGCCCGCCGCCGCGTCCAGGCGCGCCCGGGCCACGGCGGCCAGCACGGCACCACGGTCCGGGGCGTCCGCCAGCCGGTCGGTGAGGGAACGGACGGTGGCTCCGTCCCACAGCGACGCCAACGGCAGTCGCTGATCGCGTAGTTCGGCTGCGGGCAGGCCGAAGACCGCTGCGCCGGCTCCCGGCGGCAGTCGGATCGCGTCGAACGCCACCCCCGGCGGCGTCGTGGCCAGGTGCGCCCGGGAGTCGGGACCGGCCACCAGCAGGCCGTCGCACCAGATGAGATCCGTGCACCCGTCGGGGAGCACCCGCTGTTCAGCGGTCGCGGGCTCCGGGGCCCTGCTCCAGAGCACGGCCCCCGGGACCAGGGGCGTCGTCCGTTCCCGGTACATGCCATCAGCATGCCGCACACCACCCACAGCCGCCGCTCCCGTCCGGCCCGCTTCCGGGCGCCTCGGCGGGCAGCGCTCCCGGGCGAGGCCGGTCGTCGTGCGGTGCCGACCGAAGGGCCGCTGCACCTGCTGGGTCAGAGCGTCTGTGAGACCCCGCGTCGGATCAGCTCGCGCGTCGGATGCGGTCAGCTGCACGACGGAGGGGAGCCCTCATACCGGGTTGTCTTCGGGCGTTCCTGACAACGCAGCAGATGGCCGTAGCCGGCGTCGCGGGCCCGGCGTGGGGTCTCACACACGCTCTCAGGGGCCGCCGGCGCCCTGCCGTCGGCGTGCGGGGCCCCACGCGCGCCGCGCGACCGGTCGCCGACGGCGCTGAGCGCCCCCGGTGAGCAGCTCCGTGGCTGTTGAAACGCCACGAAAGCGGGGTTTTCCGCGATGTGGGTCATTCGTGGGAGGGAAGCTCGGGGATGAGGTGGTTCCGGCTGGTTCGTCCGGGCAGCATGGGGTCACGACGTCGCGGACGATCACCGGGCCGACGGGCCCACTGCACCGACAACGCACCACGACCGGCCTCCGGGTCGGCCTTCCGAGTCAGAGACCCAGACCCATCGTCCACCCGGACCAGCCGGGGCGGGAGCCACTCCCGTCCGCCGGGGAGGACGTTCGAGGAGCCGCCGGCGGGGTGCAGCCCCGCCGGGCCGGCGGACCGCATCGATTCGACAGCACCGCAGCACACCCTCCACGCCTTCGCACCGAACTCCGCACGACCGCTCCGGCACGTCCCGATGGCGCGCCGCAACCCAGGAGGAACCACATGACCCACATCCGTACCGCACGTGTCGTCGCCGCTGCCGCTTCGCTGCCTCTGGCCCTGGGGCTGCTGGGCGGTGTCGCCCTGGCGAACAACGGCGCCGTCGCGGGCTACGGATCGAACGCGTCCGTGGTCAGCAACATCGGCAGCGGTGTCGGCGACGACAACGAGGGCAACTCGACCACGACCCAGCAGGCCGCGACCGGCCAGGGGGCGTCCAACCAGAACAACACGGCGAGCGTCGTCGGCAGCGGCTTCACCGCGATCGACCAGACCAACGCCACGGTCAACTTCACCAACCTCTGGTGACGGCGGCGCCGGCGGTCGTCCCGGGGGGACCGGCCGGCGCCCGACATCAGAAGAGCCTCGTGGCCGCAGCCTTCCGATGCGGCCACGAGGCCGTCCCCGTTTACAGGTGTCGCCCGGAGGCGACACCTTCTCGCGTCCCGCCGCCCGGCCCTCGCCGGGACTCACCCCCGCCGCCGCGTCCGATTCCCGCCCCCCACCGGGGGCGGGAAGTGGCTTTCCGGCGGCGCCGGGTAGCGGACGCCGGGACGTCGTGGCAGTTCGGGGGCGCGCCGTCCCGACCCCCTTCCGCCCGTCCACCACAGAGCGAGGCAGCCGTGAGCGCCCCCGACCCCAACGTGCCGCACCCCACCACCCGGCCCGAGCTGACCAACGTGGTCTTCCTGAAGAACCAGATCAGCTCGCCGCTCATCGAGGTCGGCGACTTCACCTACTACGACGACGAGGGGCGGCACCGTCCCTTCGAGGAAGCCAACGTCCTGTATCTCACCGGTCCGCAGTGTCTGGTGATCGGGCGCTTCACCGCCATCGGGCCGGGCGTCACCTTCCTGATGCCGGGGGGCAGCCACCCGATGGTGGGTCCGTCCACCTACCCCTTCACCATGTTCGGCGGTGAGTGGGCAGCCGCGACCATTGATGCCTTCTCGGCCATCGAGCAGGCGGGGGACACCCGGGTCGGGAACGACGTCTGGATCGGGCGGGCCGCCACGATCATGCCCGGGGTGAGCATCGCGGACGGCGCCGTCATCGGTGCCCACAGCGTCGTCACCCGCGACGTGGGGCCGTACGAGATCGTGGCGGGGAACCCGGCGCGGCACATCAGGACCCGGTTCGACGCGGACGACGTCGAGCGGCTGCTGTGGGCGCGGTGGTGGGACTGGCCGGTCGCACAGATCACTGCCCATGTGGGCACGATCATGACCGGCACCCCGAGCCAGGTGGCGGCGCTCGGCCCGCCCGACCCGGCCACGCCGGCCCACTGACGCGGCGGCCCACCGGCCCACTGCCGCGGGTCGCCGATACCGGCGTCGCGGACCATGCGGGCCGGTGTCGTCCCCGGCACCGCCGGCCGTCGCTGCGGCTCCCCTCGCGGTGACGGACGAAGACCCGACCTGCGGACCATTGACCTCGCCGCCCGAACCGCGGCGGTCGTGTCGCCCGCGGCGGGTGTGGGGGAGCCATGGTCCGGGTAACCCTCCGGAGCGGGTCGGGGCAGTCGACCGCCCGACGGCGGTGCGGAGGAGTCCGTGAGGCGCCTCGGAGGTCACATGTTTCACGTGGAACATCGCCCTCGGTGATCTCGTCGCCGGGGAGGCACCCCGGTGCCCCTGATGCCGACCCTGAGAACCCCGACGTCGAGACGACCCCACCTCCACCTGTGGGTGGTCGGCGGGACGCGGTTCCTACTCCGCTGGAGGGAGGGCCCGACCAGACCTGGGGCCGATCCGCCGGACCCCTTGCGCGGCCTACGTTATGAAGCATGACCACGCCAGGAAGCACCTCGCAGGTGACACCGTTGAGCTTCGCGTCCTACGTACAGGCGCGTCGCCCGGTGCTGATGCGCACGGCCCGCTCCCTCACCTCGGACCCCAACGACGCCGAGGACCTGCTCCAGACCGCGCTCACGAAGACCTACGTGGCCTGGGAGCGGATCGCCGATCACCGCGCGGTGGACGGCTATGTCCGGCGGACGCTGGTCAACACGCGAACCTCGCAGTGGCGCAAGCGACGCGTGGACGAGTACGTCACCGGTGAGCTGCCCGAGCCCGAACCGCTGCCCACTGCCGACCCCGCGGAGCAGCAGGCGGTGCGCGACGCCATGTGGCAGGCCGTGATGCGGCTGCCGGCCCGGCAGCGTGCGATGGTCGTCCTGCGGTACTACGAGGACCTCAGCGAGGTGCGCACCGCAGAGGTGCTGGGCGTCTCCGTCGGCACGGTGAAGAGCGCGGTCTCCCGCGCCCTCACCAAGCTGCGGGGCGACCTCTCTCTTGCCGCCGTGATCACCCCGGCGGAGTCCGAAGCCGCCTCGTCCCAGCAGCCCATGGCCGCCTGACCCGGCCCCGACTGCCCGCCCCGCCCTCTCCGCTGCCCCGGACACCGGCGCACTCCGCCTCTCGGGCCGGCCCGTCGTGCCCCGGGCGGCACCGAGGGGACGAGTGATCACCGGCCGTGTGTGATCCGCTGACATCCCGGGCGGCCGGTGCCAGACTGCGCTTCACTGAAGCTACCGGCGTGTACAGGAAGCAGCGCGTCTCGTCCCGCGACCTCGGGAGGCCCGGTGTACAGCACGATGCAGGACGTTCCCCTTCTCGTCTCACGGCTGCTGCGGCACGGTTCCACCGTCCACAGCGACTCGCAGGTGACCACGTGGACCGGCGGTGAAGCTCACCGCCGCAGCTACGGCGAGACCGGCGCTCGCGCCGCCCAGCTCGCCCACGCCCTCACCGACGAGCTTCGAACAGAGCCGGGCGATCGCGTCGCCACCCTGATGTGGAACAACGCGGAGCACCTGGAGACGTACTTCGCCGTCCCGAGCATGGGCGCGGTCCTCCACACCCTGAACCTGAGGTTGCCGCCCGAGCAGCTCGCCTGGGTCGTCAACCACGCCGCCGACCGCGTCGTTCTGGTCAACGGAACCCTGCTCCCCCTGCTGGCGCCACTGTTGCCGAAGCTCTCCTCGGTCGAACACGTCGTCGTCGTGGGGGAGGGCGACACCTCGGTGCTGGCCGGTTGCCGACCCGCCGTCCACGATTACGAGACGTTGCTCTCGGGTCGTCCCACCGCGTACCCGTGGCCCGACCTAGCGGAGACCACCGCCGCCGCTCTCTGCTACACCTCCGGTACCACCGGGGACCCCAAGGGCGTCGTCTACTCGCACCGCTCGATCTATCTCCACTCACTGCACGTCAACACCGTCGAGGCCATGGCAGTGAGCAGCGCCGACCTCGCGTTGCCGGTGGTCCCGATGTTTCACGTGAACGCCTGGGGACTGCCCCACGCGGCGTTCCTCGGTGGCGTCAGCCTGCTGATGCCCGACCGCTTCCTCCAGCCCGGCCCACTGGCGGACATGATCGAGGCCGAACGCCCCACCTACGCCGCCGCCGTCCCCACCATCTGGCAGGGGCTGCTGGGCGAGCTGGCGGCGCGTCCGCGCGACATCTCCTCGCTCCGCCGGGTCACGATCGGGGGCTCCACCTGCCCGCCCTCCCTCATGAGGGAGTTCCAGGAACGCCACGGGGTGAAGGTCGAGCACGCCTGGGGCATGACGGAGACCTCCCCGCTCGGCAGTTACGCTCACCCGCCCCGCGGCCTGACCGGCGAGGACGCCTGGTCCTACCGGGTCAGTCAGGGACGCTTCCCGGCCTCGGTCGAGCCCCGGTTGATCGGGCCCGACGGTGCGGAGCAGCCGTGGGACGGTGTCAGCGCCGGGGAGCTGGAAGTGCGCGGCCCGTGGATCGCCGGGGCGTACTACGGCGGCCCGGAGACCGGCCCCGACCGGCCCGCGGACCGGTTCAGCCCCGACGGCTGGCTGCGCACCGGCGACGTCGGAACCATCACCGCGGACGGCTACCTGACGATCACCGACCGGGCCAAGGACGTCATCAAGTCCGGCGGCGAGTGGATCTCCAGCGTCGAGCTGGAGAACCACCTGATGGCCCACCCCCGCATCGCCGAGGCAGCCGTCGTCGCCGTCGCGGACGAGGTGTGGGGCGAGCGACCGCTCGCCGCCGTCGTGTACGCCCCGAACGGCGACGAGGCCGGGACCACGTCGGGCGGCGCCCCGGACGGCGCCGCTGCCGACGACTCCGGTCGTGACGCCCCGGGCCACGAGGCGCTCCGTGCCTTCCTCGCCGACCGGGTCCCGCGCTGGCAACTGCCCGAGCGCTGGACCACCATCGACGAGGTCCCGAAGACCAGCGTCGGCAAGTTCGACAAGAAGCAGCTCCGCGCCCGCCACGCTGCCGGCGAACTCGGCGTCGTCACGCTCGACCGACTCGACGACTGAACCGGGACGACGCCTGAACCGCCTCGGAGGTCAGGAGCGGCACGGTCGACGCGGAAGCCCCCGGGGCCGCCCCGGCGCGGGCCACCCGCCCCCGGCCGTTCGATCACCGGGGCCGGGCCGCGGCGCGAGCCGCCAGGGAGCGCCCCCGGCGGGTGTCGCATCACCGCGTCGCGGTACCGGCGGCACGCAAG
>NZ_JAAVJB010000203.1 GCF_012034385.1 Streptomyces spiramenti | reverse complement strand
GGGCGGTACCCGCGCCGCCGGCCCCGTCACGGAGCACCCCATAGGCCGCAGTGGTCCCACCGGCACGGGCGGGGAGCCGGCCGCCGGGCACACGGCCGGACCGGCCGCCGCAGCCGGCGACGAGCGCGGCGGTGCGCCCGGCCGTGAGGCCGGGAGGACACCGGGCGCCGCTGACGGGCCGCGGAGCCGGCTGATCCGGATCACCGAGACCCCGGGCCCGCCGGAGCCCGGCAGCGCCGTGGCGGGGGTGCCCCTCTCCTACCGCCGCGGCCACCCGGCGCTGGAGGCGCTGGACCGAGGGGTGCCGGTGCGGGCCACCGGCGGAACCGCGCGCGGCGGGACCGCCCGCGTCGCCGCGGGCGCGCCCTGGGCGGTGGTGCACCGCTGGCCGGGCGACGCGGTGCACGCACTGTGCGTGCCGCTCCGCAGCCGCGGCCGGGTGCTCGGCGTCGTCACCTTCCTCCGGGGGAGCGGTCGCAGCGGGTTCGACCGCGCGGACGCGGCGTTCGCCGAGGACGTCGCGCTGCGGGTCGCGGCTGCCGTGGACCTCGCGGGCGCCCTCGACTGATCCTGCCTGCCCGCCCGCCCGCCCGCGACCGATCCGGCCCCGGACCGCTCCCGCCCGCGACCGGCCCCGCTCGGGGCCCCGGGCGACCGGCGCGCCCCGTCGGGTCAGCGGCGCTGCCAGAGCACCTGCTCGGCGTGGCGCTCGCAGACCCGCTGGTTCCACTCGGTGCCGCCGTCGATGTTGCCGGAGCGGAGCAGCGGTGGTTCCTGCCCCCGGTCGGCGAGCTCCCCGGCGGCGGTGGCGACGACGGCCTGCATCAGCGCGGAGGTGACCACCGTCGATGCGGGGCCGAACGGCGCGGCCACCCCCGGGTGGGTCAGTTCCGCGTCACCGGGGGCGATCTTGTTGTCCAGCACCACGTCGCAGTGGTCCTTGAGGAAGCTCCCGTCCGGCGTCTTCGAGGTGGTCTCGGCCGCGTACCGGACGGAGGTCACCCCCACGACGCGCATCCCGAGCGCGCGGGCCTGCGCGGCCATCTCGACCGGCAGCACGTTGCGGCCGGAGAGAGAGATGACGAACAGCAGGTCCCCGGCGCGCGCCGGGGAGGTCGCGAGGGTGGCCTGCGCCAGTCCGCCGACCCGCTCCAGCGCGCTGGCCAGCGGGGCGGGCTGCACGTCCACCCCGCTCGCACCGGGGACGCTCAGCAGGTTGACGACGGCCAGGCCGCCCGCCCGGTAGACCACGTCCTGCGCGGGGAGGGCCGAGTGGCCGGCGCCGTAGGCGAAGACGCGCCCGCCGGAGGCGACGGTGTCGGCGAGCAGCGAAGCGGCCCTGGCCACGGCCTCGCCCTCCTCCTCCCGTACCCGAGCCAGCAGTCGCTGCGCGGCGTCGAAGAACTGGTCGGCGAGGGGGAGAGGGCTCATCGGCGGGGACATCCTTCGGCTGGAGGGCGCCGGGCGCGGCGCGCGGCACGGCGGCAGTCACGCTGGGGTCCGCACTGGTGCGCTGTCAAGATCCGGACTGCGGTCCGGGCCCCGCGCAGCGGGGTTTCGGCGGCCCCGCCCGCCGGAAACACCGGCGGGCGGGTGCCGGATCGGTCCGGTTGTCGCCGCGATGGGTCAGAATTGGGGGCAGGGCCACCGCACGACATAGCCGAGGGGCAACTCATGTCCGGACTCATCGACACCACAGAGATGTACCTCCGCACCATTCTGGAGCTGGAGGAGGAGGGTGTGGTTCCGATGCGGGCCCGTATCGCCGAACGTCTCGAACAGAGCGGGCCGACCGTCAGCCAGACGGTCGCCCGCATGGAGCGGGACGGCCTGCTGAGCGTGGCCGGGGACCGCCACCTGGAGCTCACCGAGGAGGGCCGCCGGCTGGCGGAGCGCGTGATGCGCAAGCACCGGCTGGCGGAGTGCCTGCTGGTGGACGTCATCGGGCTGGAGTGGGAGCACGTCCACGCCGAGGCGTGCCGTTGGGAGCACGTGATGAGCGAGGCGGTCGAGCGCCGCGTCCTCGCGCTGCTGGACCACCCGACGGAGTCGCCGTACGGCAACCCGATCCCCGCCCTGGCCGAGCTGGGCGAGGCGGTGGTGCCCGATCCCTTCCTGGAGGAGGGCATGGTCGCGCTCAGCGACCTGGGCGCGGGCGACGGCCGCACCGTCGTCGTCCGGAGGATCGGGGAGCCCATCCAGATGGATGCGCAGCTCATGCACACGCTCCGGCGTGCGGGTGTGCAACCCGGCGCGTCCGTGAGCGTGCGCGCCGGTGACGAGGGCGGGGTACTCGTGGGCAGCGGCGGCGAGGCCGCCGAGCTGAACGACTCCGTGGCGATGCACGTCTTCGTCGCGAAGAACTGAGCGGGACCCCGCCGGGAGGCGGGGCGGTCCGCGGACCGAGGGGAGCGGGGCGGCCGGTAACGGCCCCCCCGCCGTCGTCTCCGCCCTCCCGCCGTTTGCGGGCCGGTGCCGGGGGCATGACGGGGGGCATCGGTGGTGGTGAGTGCCCTCGTCCCCGGCCCCGGGCCGACGCGGCGGACTCGCTGGCCGCCGTGGTGGTCGGCGGGCAGCCGGTGGCGGTGGTGCGTGGTCGGCACCGGTGCCGGTCGGGTCCGTCTGCCGTGGGGCCGGCCCGGCGGCGGCACTGTGTGTGGGCGGTCACTCGTACGAGGGAAACGCGGCAGAAGAACGGCATGTTCGAATATCTGTTCGGTAACCTCAGGGTGCAGGCCGGGCGGCGGCCCGGGGCAGAGCAATCGTGTCCCGGCGCCCCCGTGCCGGCGGCGGTGGGCAGTCCTGCCCGCGGGGGGATCCGAGAGGTGAGCGAAGGGGGTACGACGCATGGTCCGGCGACTGGAGGTTGCGGGGAGCGGTGGCACGCGTCTTGCCGCGTGGGATTTCTCCGATTCCTCGACGGTGGAGCAGTTCGGTGAGCGGCCCGGGGTGCTCCTGCTGCACGGCCTGATGGGCCGTTCGACCCACTGGGCGGAGGCGGCCCGCTGGCTCGCCGACCGCTACCGGCCCGTCGGCCTGGACCAGCGCGGTCACGGCCTCAGCGAGCGCCCGTCCGGCGGTGACTACGGCCGGGACGCCTTCGTCGCCGACGCGGAGTCCGCGTTGGAGCAGCTGGAGCTGGGCCCGGCCGTCCTCGTCGGCCACGCCATGGGAGCGCTCACCGCCTGGCAGCTCGCGGCCCGCCGTCCCGACCTGGTGAGCGCGCTGGTCATCTGCGACATGCGTGCCTCGCCGCTGGGGGAGGAGTCGCAGCGCGAGTGGGCCCGCTGGTACGACTCGTGGCCGACGCCGTTCGCGTCGCCCGCCGCCGCCCGGCGCTGGTTCGCCGTCGACGATCCGATGCTGTCGCGGCCCTCGCCCGCCCGGGGCGCCTACTACACCGCGGTCATGTCCGAGGGCCCCGAGGGGTGGGACCCGATCTTCCGCCGGGAGGACATGCTGCGCGCCCGTGAGGCGTGGGTGCACGACGCCCACTGGGAGGAGCTCGCCCAGGTGGAGTGCCCCAGCCTGGTGATCCGCGGCCAGGACGGCGAACTCGGCCGCGCCGAGGCGCAGGAGATGGTCAGGGTCCTGCCGCAGGGCAGCTACGCCGACATCCCCGACGCCGGTCATCTCGCCCACCACGAGCGCGCCGAGGAGTGGCGCGCGGCGGTCGAGTCCTTCCTGGCCGCCGTGAAGCACGAGTAGCGAGGTGGCGGAGGGCGCCGGTGACCGCCCGACCGCAGGCCGGGCGGGGAGCGCGGGCCCGCCGAGGGGCGGCTCCGCCCGCGCCCGCCCCGCGCGCGTCCGGGTCGGTACGCTTTCATCACAACCAAGGGGGGGACGATGCGCAGAGAGGCGCGGGCCGCGCTCGGGGCCACGGCCGCCGCTGTCGTCCTGGTGGCTGTCTCCGGCTGCTCGGGGGGCGGCGAGAGCTACTGGGGCGCCCGGTCCGCGGGCGCCGAGGCGGACAGCGGCAAGAACGAGCGGGCCACCGAGGTCGGGGAGGACGGCGAGCCCGACGCCGGGGGCGGCGGCCGGAACAGCGAGGACCCGCACCTTCGGGAGATGTTCGACTCGGCGCTCGCCGAGTTCGCCGCGGCCGAGTCGCTGCGGCTCAGCGGCTCCCTCGTCGACGAGGGCAGCCGGATGGAGCTCGACATCTGGCTCGACTCCGACGGGGACTGCTCCGCCGACATCGCGATGGAGGGCGAGGGTGCGATGACCATCCTCAAATCGGCCGACCTGGTCTGGGTCAAGGCCGACGACCTCTTCTGGGAGACCGCCGGGCTGTACGAGTTGGGGGAGCAGCTCGACGGGCGGTACCTCCACGGCTCCACCTGGGACCCGGCGATGGCCGGCTTCACCGAGCTCTGCGTGCTGGAGGAGCTCACGGGAGACCTGCCGGTGGACGAGTTCGACGCCAGGATCGACGAGAGGGGCCGTAGCGATCTCGACGGGGTCCCGGTGGTCGACGTCGAGGTCACGGAACGCGACGGGGAGACCGCCACCATGCGGATAGCGGTGGAGGCGCCCCACTACCTGCACGAGATCAGCGCGGTGGAGGACGGCGAGCGGCAGCGCATGCTCTTCGACCACTACAACGAACCGCTGGAGATCACCCCGCCCGGCCCGGAGGAGATCTTCCTCCCGGGGGAGACCAGCCCCGTCTGACGCCGGGTCCGACCGCCGTCGCTCCGCGGGGTCCAGGGGGTCCGCGGCTACTCGGGCGCCGCCCGTCGGCGTCGGTGGCCGCGTGGATACGACCCCCCTCCTGGCGAGGGGGAACACCTGAATCATCTGCGCGTATCGGGCTACCGGCCGCCGGAGTCGTGGCCATGGCGCTGCTGACGCCGGCCGGCTGCGGGGGCGGCGGGCTGCACGCCGAGCGGCAGGGCCTCGCCGGCGCGGAGGAGAAGGGCGGAGCGCAACCCGAGGAGGTCGCACGGGCAGCTCTGGAGCCCGGGGGGTACATCGACGCCGCCATCTCGGAGCTCCGGTCGGCGTACGCCCTCCGTGTCACCGGCGCGCTCCGGCAGAACGGCCAGCCGCTCGACGTGGACATCCGGGTGGACAGCACCGGGGGCCGTGTCGCCGAGCTCGGCATGGGCGACAAGTGTGTCGCATGGACCTGCACGTGCTCGACGGTCGCTACGGGTTCAAGGGCGACGACACCTGCTGGGCGACCTCCGACTCCCCCGGCATGCCCCGGATTCTCGCCGGGAGGTAACTTCTCGGGTTCGACTGAGAGCGTGTGTGAGACCCCGCGTCGGATCGGCTCGCGGCGCCAGATGCGGTCAGCTGCACGGCGGAGGGGCACCCTCATACCGGGTTGTCTTCGGGTGTTCCTGGCCGCGCGGCAGATGGCCGTAGCTGGCGCCGCGGGCCCGGCGTGGGGTCTCAAGCACGCTCTGAGGACCCCACGGGACCGATGATCGACGCGTTCTGCGACCTGGACACGTTCGTCGCCGATCTGGGCTTGAACCATGTGCTCGACGGTGTTCCGGCGGTCGAGCTCGAACTGACGGAGCTGGACGGTGCCGTCTCCCGATGGACCGTCGCTGCCCGGGCACCTCACCACGTGTCCGGCAGCCAGGGAGAGTTCGAGGGACAAGACCTCTTCATGGGCTTCGAGTTCGACGAGCCGGTGGACTTCGCCCCGCCCGCCGACGACGAATCCCGGGCCTGGTCGGACGTGTTCGGCGACTGACCGCTCCGACGTGGGCAGCCGACCCGCCGCCCCCGGCCGGGCGCAGGCGTCCCACCGGAACCACGTGTTCCACGGGGCGCATCCGGGGGGAGCGTGATCGCGGGGCGGGGGCGCGCCGACAGCGGGAGTCGTCGTGTGCATGACGAGATTCTGGGTGCTGCCGTGCGCCCGGCGCACTCGTCGACCGGCGGGCCCCGGTCGAGGCCGGACCGTCCGCCCGGCGAGTGCGCCCCGCCCCGCACCCCGGCTCCGCGCTCCGGCTCCGCGCCGCCGCATCCCGGCCCGCGGCCGGTGCCGCGCCGTACCGCGCGTCGGCCCCGCAACCCGCAACCCGCAACCCGCGCCCGCCCCGCGCCGAGCGGCCCGCCGAGGTGCGGACCGCCCCTGCCCGACGCCTCTCGTCCCGTCAGCCGTGGTCCAGCCCGCAGGCGTAGGCCAGCGCGGGCAGGATCTCCTCCGGGTCGGCGGGCCAGCGGACCGCCCGCCCCGTGCGTCGCACCCACTGCACCGAGCCGAGCGCACCCAGCCGGGTCGGCGGCGCCGGAACGTAGCCGTTGCCCCCGACCGTCCGCAGGTCCAGCGTGTCCCTGGGCCACCCCAACTGCCGCAGCACGCCGGGCGTCTTGACCGCCCCGCCCGGCAGCACGAAGAACATCATCCGGCCGCCGGGGGTCGCGCTGACCGGGCCGAGTTCGACCTCGGCGCGCTCCAGCCTGGCCAGTGCCAGGCACCCCGCCGACTCCGGCACGTCCAGCACGTCGAAGCTGCGACCGGTCGGCAGCAGGACCGAGGCGCGCGGCTCCGCCTCCCACATCCGGCGTGCGGTGGCCGGACTGGAGGTGACCCGCTCCGCCCAGCCCGGTCCGTCGGGGTGCGCGCCGGGTGCCTCGCAGACGGGGGAGCCGCAGGAGCAGCGGACGGTCGCGCCGTGGTGCTCCAACCAGGTGCCGGGCAGCACGTCCCAGTGCCGTTCCTCGGTGTACCGGACGGCGTGGTCCAGCGGGCCGTCGCCCCGTTGCTGCGGAATGGCGCCCGTGCGGCGTTCGGGGGCGTGGGTGGGCGGGGCGGGGGCTGCGGCGGTCTCTCTCACGGTGATCACAACTCCCCGCGCCCCCGGCGGTTACGGTCACCATCGGGAGCGCGGCTTGCAGGAGGGGCGCACGGGTGCATCCGCGGGAGCGTGGCGCATGGGTTCCGGCCCAGCATGGGCACTGATTCTGCGGACACGTCCGTCGGACAGCCGAGCCTGGAGAGAGCACATGACCGAGAGTGCCGCGGTGCCCGCCGCACGGCAGCCCAACGAGCGGCTGTTGTCCCTGATACGGGAGGCGGGGTGCTCGAACGCGGGCCTCGCCCGCCGCGTCAATGTGTGCGCGGCAGAGCGAGGGCTCGACTTCCGGTACGACAAGACCTCGGTCGCCAGGTGGATCAGAGGTCAGCGACCACGCGGTCGTGCCCCGGAGGTGATCGCCGAGGCGCTGGGCCGGAAACTCGGCCGCACGGTGACCTTGCAGGAGATCGGCATGGGCGGCTCCCGCCAGCCGCCGTCCGCCGTGGGCCTGACCTTCGCACCGGGCCTGCTGGAGGCGATCGAGGAGGCCCGCGAGCTGTGGCGCGCGGACGCCGCCCGCCCGCAGCCCACCGGGACGGGGCAGACACCCGCCAGCGGGGCCGCGGTGGCCCCGGGCGCGCTGGTGGAACCCAGCCGCGACTGGCTGATCGCCCGCATCGACGACTCCGTGGCCGCCCCGGCCGGTACGGGCCGCGTCGGGATGAGCGACGTGGACGCGGTGATCGCCACCACCGACGCGATGGTGGAGCTCGACCGCCGCTGGGGGTCGGGCCACGTCCGGCCCGTCGTCGCGCACTACCTCAACGGTGTGGTGGCGGGGCTGCTGACCGGCTCCTACCGCGAGTCGGTCGGTCGGCGGCTGTTCGCCGCCGCCGCCCGGCTGACGGAACTCGCCGGCTACATGGCGGTGGACACCGGTCAGCCCGGACTGGCCCAGCGCTACTACATCCAGGCGCTGCGGCTCTCCCAGGCCGCCGGGGACCGGGGCTTCGGCGGCTACGTGCTGGCCGCCGGCATGAGCCACCTCGCCGCCCAACTCGGCAGCCCGCGCGAGGTCATCCAGCTCGCCCGGGCCGCGCAGGAAGGCACCCGCGGCCAGGTGCCGCCCCGCGCCGAGGCACTGTTCCTCGCGGCCGAGGCGCGCGGCCACGCGCAGCTCGGCGACCGCGAGGCGTGCCGCCGGGCGGCCTCGCCGGCGCTGGCGGCCATGGAGCGCGCCGGGGGCTCGCGGGGTGAGGACCCGGAGTGGGTCGCGCACTACGACTCGGCGTACCTCGCCGACGAACTGGCCCACTGCCACCGGGACCTCGACCAGGGCAACGCCACCCAGCAGCGGGCCTCCGAGGCACTGGCCGGGCACCCGGAGACCCGGACCAGGCGGCGTGCGATCGGGCTGCTGGTGCTCGCCACCGGCAAGCTCCAGCAGGCGGAGGTGGAGCACGCCTGCCAGACGGCGGGGGAGGCCGGTGTCCTGCTGACCGGGTTGCGTTCGCGACGCGGCAGCCAGTACTTCGCCGACTTCAACGCCCGACTGGCGCCCTATCAGGACACGTCTCACGTCAAGGAGTTCCAGGAGCGTTGGAGGGGGGCCGCGCCGGCACTGGTGTGACGTCCGAGGTGCTCTCCTGCGGTCCGACCGGGCCGGTGACTCCGGGTACAGTCGGCCGAACGGGTTGGTGACCGCTCCTGTGTGCGAGCGGGTACCGTGTCCCGGCATCGCCGCCACCCCGACACGGGCGCGGCCCGAGGAGCGACGGAGGACCCACGCCGGTGTCGAGCAACCGCCACAGGCGAGCGGAGGAGCCGCACGGGCACGAGGGTGCCTCCTGGCAGTCCGGTGGTCCCGAGCCGTGGGCGCACCCCGGTGCGACCCCGGCCGGGCCGGCCGGTGAGTGGGACCAGCAGTGGGCGCAGCCCGCCCCGCCGTTCCCGCCGCCGGCCCCGCCGGTCGCCTCTCCCCACGCGGGCGGGGCGTCGGGCGGCTACGGGTACCCGCCGGCCGGCGGTCATACGGGGCACGCGCCGGTGCCCCCACCACCACCACCCGGGCCGCCCCAGCCCGGGCCGCAGACGGGCCCCGCCGCGGCGTTGCCCAGTCGGCCCACGCCCCCGATGCCGGCGGCGCCCCCGACCTCGGCGGGTGCCGGCTTCACCGAGGTGATCCCGCGGTTCTCCCCCGACGCCACCGGTGCCGGGGCGCCCCCGCCCCACGCGGGGCAGCCGCCGGCGCACCGGCCGCCGCCGGTCGGGCAGGGCGTGGACCAGTTCGCCACCATGGCCTGGGACGCCTCGCAGCTGCACGCCGGACCGCCCGCGCCCCCCGGGGACCGGAACTCCCCGCCCCCGCCCGCGATGCCCCCGCCCGCGATGCCCCCGCCCGCGATGCCCCCGCCCGCGGGCCTTCCGCCCGCGGTGCCTCCGAA
>NZ_JAAVJB010000202.1 GCF_012034385.1 Streptomyces spiramenti | reverse complement strand
AGGTACCCGGGGTTGCGCGCCCCGGCGGCCGGCAGGAGGGGGCGGGCAGGGCGGCGCGGCGGGGGCGCGCCGCGGGCCGGGCAGGACGGTCGGGCAGGACCTAGGATCGGCGCCATGGGTGCACAGGACGAGGAGACGGCGGCACGACGGACCATCGAGGCGGCGCTCACGGCGCTCGCCGAACCCGACGGCCGGCAGCCGGGCGCCGATGCCGACGGCACCACCGTCAGCTGGGAGACCCCGCGCCCCGGGCAGTACGTCGTCACCCTGCCCGGCACCCGGAAGCTCTCCACCACCTGCTCGCTGGTGGTGGGTCGCCACTCCCTGTCGGTGAACGCCTTCGTCATCCGTCGCCCCGACGAGAACCACGCCGAGGTCCACCGCTGGTTGCTGGAACGCAACGCCCGCCTCTTCGGTGTCGCCTACGCGATCGACCCGCTGGGCGACATCTACCTCGCGGGGAAGCTCCCGCTGGCCGCCATCACCGCGGCGGAGCTCGACCGGCTGCTGGGGGCCGTCCTGGAGCAGGCCGACGGCTCCTTCAACACGCTGCTGGAGAAGGGTTTCGCCTCCGCCATCCGCAAGGAGTACGAGTGGCGGACCTCCCGTGGCGAGTCCACCCGCAACCTGGACGCCTTCCGGCACCTGACGCGTCCCGCGGAGTGAGGGCGACCCCGGCCGACCTCGCCGCGCGACCGCACGGCCGACGGCACGGTCCCGGCGCGCCCCCCCCGGGCGGTCACCCCCGCGGCCCGGCCTCTCCGGGGGTCGGGGCGGGGCTCCGCCGCGGCAGCAGCCGCTCCGAGGTGAGCCGGGTGCGGATCAGCGGCGCCACCAGGTTCATGCCGCCGCTGCGCCGGACTGCACCGAGGGCCGCGGCCTCACCCGGCAGATGGTGCTGCTGACCGTCCCGGACCAGCCGCGCGACGCGGAGTGCCGCCGCCGGGTGGGAGTCCAGCGCACTGTGGCCGTGGTTCGCCAGCGGCACCAGGGTGCCGTCCGGCACCGAGTCCACGATCCGCTCGGCGACCGTGCGCGGGGTCCGCAGCTCCCGGTCGCCGGAGACCACCGCGACCGGCCAGCGGAACGCGGGCAGCTCGGCGGGAAGGTCGAACGGCTCGCCCGTGAACTCCGGGAACTCCCGCGACAGTTCCAGGAACCCGAGGTTGGGGTCGAGGGGCAGCCCATCGGGGTCCGGCCGGTACTTCAGCTCACGGAACGCGATCACCCCCGCGAGGTCGAACTCCATGACGAACGGCCTCGAGGTCCGGGCCTCCGCGTCGCCGAGCGACGCCAACCACCGCCAGGTGCGGTGCCCGCGCCCCGAGGCGACGGCCCGGTAGAGCGCCTCCAGCAGTGGCACCCCGCCCATCTCGTAGGCGACCTGCACCACGGCGCCCGTCTCGGCGGGGTCCACCAGCCCTCGCGCGACCAGCCCCCGCAGCGCCCCGGCGACACCTTCCGTGTCCGGGCACGATCCCTCCCAGAGCCGCTCCCGCATCACACGCCGGGTCTCCGCGTCGTCGTGCGCGGTGAGGACCGGTGAGTCCAGCACCATCGAGGCGACCCGGTCCGGGTGCCGGACGCCGAACCCCTGGGCCAGGTAACTCCCGTACGAGGCTCCGTAGACGACCGCGCGATCGATACCCGCGTGATCGAGCACCGCCGCCAGGTCCTCCACCGCCGCCGTCACGGTGACCGCCGAACGCGGCAACGGTCGCCCGTCGTCCCGCACCCGCGAGAGCCCGATGCCGCGGTGCTCGACCATCACCACGTCGAAGCGCTGCCGCGCCGCCCGCGCGCGCAGCGCCCGGTACATCACCACCGAGGCCAGTCCCGGACCGCCCGGGACGAACAGCACCGGGGTGGACCCGCGCGGCCCGGTCCGCACGTAGTGGAGGTCGAACTCCTCGTCCGCGCCGTCACCGACCGGGCGGCGCACCCTCGCGACATCGGCGGAGGCCGCCAGCCGCTGTCGGGTCCTGGCCTGCCGGTCGTCCGGCCGACGCCCGGCCCCCCGCACATCGCCGACATGGTGATCGCTCATCCTGCCCCTTCGTCGCGCCTCGTGACGTCCCGTTGCCTGCCGCCGCCTTGCCCCGGCCGCGCCGTGCCCCCGCCCGCGGCCCTGCGTGGACCGCCGTGGCACAGCTGAACCCCTACCCTCCCGTCGTCGGCCCACCGCTCGGGTGGCGCGAGGTCGCCGGGGCCGCGCCGCGACCCTCGCCGCGCCACGCCGGACCGCCAGGGCGCGCAACCCCGGGTACCTCCCGCTCCCCGGCGCGGGACGACCGGCGCGGGACGACCGGCGGGAACGACCGGCGCGCGCCGCTCCGGTGCCGGACGCCGCAGCGCCCGTCCCGCTCCCGTGGTGGGATGCTGACGGGTGTGCGGCGCGGACGCGGCACACGCGGCGGCGCAGTCCGTCCCGCCCAGGTGCCCCGGGAGCCCCCACCGTGATCGACGTCGCCGCCGCCGTGCTCTCCACCGTCCTCCTGCTGGCGGTGCTCGCCTTCGTCATCCTGCGCCCCCGACGCTGGCCCGAGGCGGTGGGGGCCGTTCCGGCCGCCGGACTGCTCATGGCCCTCGGCGCGGTCGCCCCCGCCGAGGCGTGGTCGGAGACCCAACGACTCGCGCCCGTGGTGGGGTTCCTCGCGGCGATCCTGCTGCTTTCGCACCTGTGCGCGGCCGAGGGACTGTTCAGCGCCGCCGGTTCCGTGGTGGCACGGCTCTGCCGTGACCGGCCGCGACGGTTGCTGGCCGGGGTGTTCGTCCTCGCCGCCCTGACCACCGCGGTGCTCAGCCTCGACGCCACCGCCGTGCTGCTCACCCCCGTCGTCATCGCGACCGCGATGCGCGCCGGCGCCGTGCCCCGCCCGCACGTCTACGCGACCGCCCACCTGGCCAACTCGGCGTCGCTGCTGCTGCCCGTCTCCAACCTCACCAACCTGCTGGCGTTCGCCGCCAGCGGCCTCACCTTCACGCGGTTCGGCATCCTCATGGCGCCGGCATGGCTGCTGGTGATCGCCGTCGAGTACCTCGTGTTCCGCCGCTACTTCGCCGCAGACCTGTCCGCGCCGCCCGTCCCGGTGACCGCTGGGGAGAAGGTCGAGGCGCCGGTCGTCGCGCTCGTCGTCCTGGCACTGACACTCGTCGGCTTCGTCGCCACGTCCTTCGCGGGGCTCTCCCCGGCGTGGGCGGCGTGCGCGGGCGCCGCCGTCCTGGCCGTCCGCGCCCTCCGGGCCCGCACCACCACCGTCGGCGGGTTGATCGCCGCCTGCAACCCGCTGTTCTGCCTGTTCGTGCTGGCACTCGGCGTGGTCGTCAAGGCGCTGGTCGACAACGGCCTCGACGCCGCCGCCGGGCGGGTACTCCCGGACGGCACGGGATGGTTGGACCTGCTGGTCATCGCAGCCGTCGCGGCGCTGCTGGCCGCGGGGATCAACAACCTGCCCGCGACCCTCGCGCTGCTGCCGATCGTCGCCGGGGGAGGGGCGGCACCGGTGCTCGCGGTGCTCATCGGCGTCAACCTCGGGCCCAACCTCACGTACGTGGGTTCCCTGTCCACCCTGCTCTGGCGGCGCGTGCTGCACGGGCACGACATGGACGTCTCGCTGCGGGACTTCACCTGGCTCGGCGTGCTCACCGTGCCCCTGACGCTGGTGGTGGCGACCACCGCGCTGTGGGGGATGCTCGAACTCGTCGGCACCTGAACCACAAACCAAACGGACAACCCAGAACCAAACGCTCACTGAGGCCCGGCGCCCGCCCGAAGCCCCGGCGTCCCCGCCTGGCACCCCGACCGGGCCCCGCCCCGCCCCCTGCGCCTCCGGCGACCGGCTCCCGCGCTCGGCGAGCCGCCCGTTGGCGACGACCTGGACGGCGCGATCACAGCCGCCGGGCAGGAGTGCCCCGCCCGGCAGCCGCAGGTGGTCAGCCCAGGACGCCGCTGTAGGCGTTGATCGCGGGCTGACCCCCGAGGTGCGCGTAGAGCACGGTGGAGTCCCGAGGGATCTCGCCGGACCGGACCAGGTCGACGAGACCGGCCATCGACTTCCCCTCGTACACCGGGTCGATGATCATGCCCTCCAGCGAGCCGCTGAGCCGGATGGCGTCCAGGGTGGATTGCACCGGGATGCCGTAGCGGTCGCCCGCCCACCCCGCCAGCACGGTGATCTCCTCGTCCCGCAACTCCCGGCCGAGACCGATCCGCTCGGCGGTGTCCCGGGCGATCCGCTCCACTTGCGCACGGGTCTCGGCGAGCTTCGCCGAGGCGTCGATGCCGATGACGCGACGCGGCCGGTCCTGCCCGGCGAACCCGGCGATCATCCCGGCGTGGGTGCTGCCGGTGACGCTGCACACGACGACGGTGTCGAAGAAGACGCCCAGCTCCCGCTCCTGCCGCTCCACCTCGGCCGCCCAGTTGGCGAACCCCAGCCCGCCCAGCGGGTGGTCGGAGGCGCCGGCCGGGATCGCGTAGGGGGTGCCGCCCGCGGAGCGCACGTCCTCCAGTGCCTGCTCCCAGCTCTCCTTGAAGCCGATGCCGAACCCCGCATCCACCAGCCGGACATCGGCGCCCATCATCCGGGAGAGCAGGATGTTGCCGACGCGGTCGTTGACCGGGTCGGGCCAGTCCACCCAACTCTCCTGCACCAGTACCGCCTTCATGCCCAGGCGTGCGGCCACGGCCGCCACCTGGCGGGTGTGGTTGGACTGCACGCCGCCGATGGTCACCAGGGTGTCGGCGCCCTGACGCAGCGCCTCCGGTACCAGGTACTCCAGCTTGCGGGTCTTGTTGCCGCCGAAGGCGAGACCGCTGTTGCAGTCCTCCCGCTTGGCCCAGACGCGGGCGCCGCCCAGGTGGTCGCTGAGCCGGTCCAGCGGGTGCACCGGGCTCGGCCCGAAGAGAAGCGGATGGCGGTCGAAGTCGTCGAGTGACACAGGGGCCTCCGGTGGCGGTGGGCGGGGCGGTCGAGTGCGGGGCATCGGCGGTCGGCGGACGGGCGGACGGGCGGACGGACAGGCGGGTGCGGCCGGCATCGGCCGCGTGGGCCCGGCGGAGTCAACCGTCCCCGGGGTCGGGCGTGCCGGGCTCCTCACCGGACCCGCCCGCGGCGTCGAGCAACGGGGCGAGCGTCAGCCAGTTCTCCCGCGCGGCGGTGGCCGCCGCGTCGACCTCGCCCGCCGAGCAGTGCGCGACGATCCGCTCGTGCTGCGCGACCGACGCCCGCCCGGCCAGCGAGCCGAAGCGGAGCCGCTCCAACCGCCGCAACACGGGGGTGAACTGCTCCAGCACCGTGACCACCGCCTGGTTGGCGGCTGCGGTCACGGCCACCCCGTGGAACGCGTCGTCCGCCGCGATCGCCGCGTCCACGTCCGCCGCGCGGACGGCCGCCTCGAACCGGGCGTTGGCGTCCCGCATCTCCGCGAGGTCACCCTCCGCCAGGTGCGGCACCGCCTCCCGTACGGCCAGCTCGTGCATCGCGGCCACGACCGCCTGGGCGTGGTGCACCGCCCGGACGTCCAGCGGGCTGACGACGGTGTGGCGGCCGGGGCTCGTCTGCACCAGCCCCACCTGCTCCAGCCTGCCCAGCGCCTCACGCACCGGCGTTCGGCTCACGCCCAGCCAGGCGACCAGGTCGGCGTCGTGCAGCCGCTCCCCGGGCGCGAGCGTCCCGCTCACGACGGCGTCCCTGATGGCTCGATATGCGTCCTCGCGCAGCAGGGATCTGCGAACGAGGCCACGATTCTCCGGTACCGGCATGCGAAATATTGCATGCCACTGTGGCGGGTGAGTCAAGAGCGCGGCGGGAACCACGCGAACAGATCTGCTCACCTGGGCGATCGTCCCCAGCGCGCGCCGCCGGGCGTAACGGTCGCTTCGCGAACAGCTCGCCGCAACTGTGATCAGCGCCGATGATTTCCGGTGATGTGAAGACTACGTGGAGTAGATTTGCCGCTCGGCGGGGAAACTTGCCTCGTCGGACACGGGCTCGCTGCGGGCGGCCTTCGGTCTTCCGCGATCCGGGCCCGGCACGAGCACTACCGGGGTCGGGTGGCGATGCAGGCTGAGAACGTCGATACGGGCTGGCGCCGCAGCAGTCACTGCGAGCCGCTCAACTGTGTGGAGACGACCGTGACCAGGGGCCGGGTTCTGGTCCGGGACTCAGGGGGTCCCGGGACAGCCGTGCTCGGCTTCGCGTACGGTGCCTGGCGGGAGTTCGTCACCCTGGCCTCGACCCCGAGGGGAGAGCGCATCTCATGAGCCCGTCCACGGCCGCGCAGGCGGCCCGGCACTACGATGCCGAGCCCCGATCCGGCCGCGCCGCGCAGACCGAGCCACCGAGCGCCGAGCCGAGCGGTCGCGGCGGCGGAACCGACCACCCCTCGCCCACCGCGACCGTGCCGCGGCCCGCCGCGTGGTCGCAGTCCCGCCGCGCCGTGGTTCTCGTCGGAGTGTGCGCTCTCGCGGCGGCCACCGCCACCGTCGGCGGCGCCGCCGCCTCGCTTCTCGTCAGCGGCGGCGCCAAGATCGCGGTCTGGGGTGCTGTGACGACGGTGCTGGCGGCTGCCGCCGCACTCGGGTGGAGCGCGCTGGAGGAAGCCGCCCACCGGGCCCGGCCCTGACGTGCGGCCCGCGCGAGGCGGTCAGCCCCCGGTCGACGGACCGTCCTCGTTCGCCGCGTCGGCCCGGCGGCGGCGCACGGCGCGGCCGGCCCCGTAGACGGCCATGAACACCACGCCGGCCGCCCCGACCGAGCCGGGCGCCACCCACCCCGATTCGAACGGCAGTTGCGGCGCCGCCATGTCGGCCGTTCGCACCGCCGCGACAAGGACGCCGACCAGCAGGGACAACGCCAGGACCCCGCCGGCCAGCAGCTTCAGCGCGCTGTGCGCCCGATTCGGGGAGTCTTCCACCAGATAGGCGACCAACTCGACCCAGGTGCGCGGCCAGCGAGGCCCCCCGGGCGCAGCGGCTCCGGTCGTCGCCGGCGCGACCGGCCCCGCCGCAGGGACCGGTACGGCGGAGGCGTTCGGCTCCGGCGCGGGGGGTGCGGCCACCCCGGGGTCCTCGGTGCCCGGCGGGCCGGACACCTCGTGCGGACCGCCGCGCGGCGGCGGCAGGTGCCCTCGGCTCATGACTGCTTCTCCTGTGACGGTCGGCCGGGGGTACCGGAGTTCGGCGGTGAACCAGCGATCATCTCGATATCAGCGGTGTGATGCGACCCGTCAGGGGCGGCCGGCGGCCAGGGCTTCGTGCACCGACCGGATGAGCGAGGCCGCGTCCGTCCCGGTCAGTGCCAGTTCACGGGCGGCGGCGAACCGCTCCTGGTAGCGGGCCACCAGGGCGGGCTCGTCGCGGACGCACCGGTCCCCGGTGGCGGCCGATTCGACGAACAGCACATCTCCCTCCTCCAGCTCCAGCAGACTGCACGGCTGGTCGACGAGCGGATGCGCACCCGCGGCGAACGGCAGTACCGCCACGTCGAGGTCGGGTGCGGCAGCCATCTGCACGAGGTGCTCCAGCTGCTCGGTCATCACCGTTGCGCCGCCGACCGCCCGCCGTACCGCTGCCTCGTCGATCAGGAACGACACCCGGGGGCCGCCGGGGCGCCGCAGCCGCTTCATGCGCTCCCGCCGCAGCTCGCCGCGGAGCGCGGCGCCGCCGGCAACCGGCAGCGGGTCCGTCGGCAGCGCCGCGGTGTAGGCCGGTGTCTGGAGCAACCCCGGTAGCAACGAGGGCTGATGGCACAGCACAGCCGTCGCCGACCCCTCGTACGCGAGGTACTGCGCGAAGGCCGGCGGGACCGCCGACTCGAACCGCGCCCACCACGCGCGGCCACGGCTGGCTCGCGCGGCGGCCCGGAGCGTCTCCCGTTCGACGGCGTCGTCGAGTCGGTAGAGGTCGAGCACCGCCTGGAGGTCGGTGACACTGATTCCCTGGGCGCCGCTCTCCACCCGGATCAGCTTCGACAGCGACCACTCCAGCTCGTCGGCGACGTGCCGCTGTGTGAGGTCGCGCTCCCGCCGAAGACGCCGCAGCGCGATGCGCAGCCTGCGGCGAGCGAGGACGGGGTCCTCCGGTGGTGGGTGCATGACGTCGCTCCGCGGTGGGGTGCCCGGGTGTCGGGGATGACCACTCGCATCCTGACACATGTCAGATAAGCAGTCGGTGTCGTGCCGAACCGGGTGGATGAGGGGCAACTCGCCGTCACGTGTCGGAACGCCTCACCGGCCGGAACGCGGACGGCCTCGGGGCCGCGGGGGCCCTTCGCATACGCTCGGAGCATGGCCGACGCACCGTACAAACTGATTCTGCTCCGCCACGGCGAGAGCGAGTGGAACGCGAAGAACCTGTTCACCGGCTGGGTGGACGTCAACCTGACCGACAAGGGCGAGAAGGAGGCGGTACGCGGCGGCGAGCTGCTGAAGGACGCCGGTCTGCTCCCCGACGTGGTGCACACCTCGCTCCAGAAGCGGGCCATCCGCACCGCCAACCTCGCCCTGACCTCGGCCGACCGTCCGTGGATCCCGGTCCACCGCTCCTGGCGGCTGAACGAGCGGCACTACGGCGCGCTCCAGGGCAAGGACAAGGCCGCCACCCTCGCCGAGTTCGGCGAGGAGCAGTTCATGAAGTGGCGCCGCTCCTACGACACCCCGCCGCCGGAGCTGGCCGACGGCTCCGAGTGGTCGCAGAGCGCGGACCCGCGCTACGCCGCGCTCCCCGGTGAGCTGCGTCCGCGCACCGAGTGCCTCAAGGACGTCGTCGCCCGGATGCTCCCGTACTGGTACGACGGGATCGTGCCCGACCTCCGCGCAGGCCGCACCACGCTGGTCGCAGCGCACGGCAACAGCCTGCGCGCCCTGGTCAAGCACCTCGACGGCATCTCCGATGCCGACATCGTGGGGCTCAACATCCCCACGGGCATTCCGCTCTCCTACGAGCTGGACGCCGACTACCGGCCGCTGAACCCCGGCGGCACCTACCTGGACCCCGACGCCGCGGCCGACGCCATCAAGGCCGTCGCCGGGCAGGGCAAGAAGTAGCGCACCGCGACGGGCCCCGCCCCGCCGCACCCCACGGCCCCCGTCGTGCCGCAGGCGTCCGCCCGGCGCGACGGGGGCCGCACGCGTGCCGCCCGGCCCGCGGACACCACCTCGTACCGGCCGGCCCGGCCCGGGGCCGCCTCCCCGGCGGACCGCGCCGTGCACCAGCAGCACCAGCGGCAGCCTCCCCGGGGAGGCCCCGACGGGCAGGGTGAGGAACCCGTGCAGCGGCAGCCCGTCCCGGGCGGTGAGCCGG
>NZ_JAAVJB010000201.1 GCF_012034385.1 Streptomyces spiramenti | reverse complement strand
CGGCAGGTCCGGGTCAGTCGGCCAACGGAGCCCGCTGGGCCACCGGGGCGGCGCGCCGCTGGCTGCGGGGGCGAGAGGGTTCGCGCCGCCCCCGGCGAGCACGCCACCGGCCCGGTCGGCTGCCCGCGGCACGAAGCAGCCCCCGGCAACGGACAGTGGCCGCGCCACCGGCCGGGCGTCCGGGGACCGGCTGGGCGCGCCACCCCCACAGAACACGACGCGTCCGAACGAAGAGCGACGCACCGAGCAGAAGCCCACCGATCTCACCGAACGCCGGTCCGTGTGGGAGTCCGACCGCCGCGCGTCCGGCGGGGTCCTGGGCGAGTAGAACAGCGAACAGGAGGAGGTCTCGTGTCCGACCGGGACAGTGTTGAGTTCACCATCGGCGGGCTGGAGTCCGCAGGGCGGGCCGGCTACCGCAGCGCGGAGCCCGCAGAGGAGGCCCACCGCCGGATCCGCCGGGTCGACCCCGCGATCGGTTCCTACGGAGGGACGGAGTCTTCGGGATTCGTGGGGCGGCTGGAGGGTCTGAGAGCAGAGCAGCAGCGAGGGCTGGGTGAGGCGTCCGAGCGACAGGACCACTTGGGCGACCGCAGCCACAGCGGAGCCAGGATCGGTGAGCAGACCGACTGGATGGCCGCTCAGCACCTCGGACTGTCCGGTCCCTCGTCCACGCAGCAGCTTCCCCATGACGGTCCTACCGCGGATCCGCATATTGCCGACGGTTTCGGCAGTAACTGAATCACCAGCGAGGAGCGACAGTGTCGGGGCCCGACGTCACCTTCACCCCCAGCAACGCCAAGGCGGAAGCCGGCAAGGATCCGTGGAAGCGCACGAATGACTTCACCACGGAGATCGATCCCGGCGAGATGCTGGCCACCTCCCGCGAGTTCGCGAACGCCGGTGGCGAGGCCGGCTACGCCGGGGAGTTGGCGGTCTCCGCCTCGGAGGAGACGGCCGACGCGGCGGAGATCGGCGGGCAGAAGATGCACGACATCGAAGCACACGTCGCGGAGACCTCGAACCTGTTGCAAGGCGACGGCGAGGCGCTCTTCGGCGTCGCGGAGAAGCTGGGCACGGTGGTGGAGCTCGCGGAGGAGTCGATCGACCTTGTCGAAGCTCGTATCGAGCAGCTGGACGAGGACCTTCCTGCGCTGAGCGACGAGGGCCAGACGGAGATGGACAACTTCGCGGCCGAAATCCTTTCCGAGTACCTGAAGACTGCGAATGACCTGCCTGAGGGCGTCGAGCTGGAGAAGGTTCCGGTCATCGTGCGGGTCTCGTACGGGGGTGAGGAGTACCGGTCGCTCAACGGAGCGGTGCCCGCCGATCTTGTGGATGCTGTGGCGGAGTACTGGCTGGAGCGCGGGGCTACGGCGGTGAAGAACGCCGATACTGCGATCGAGGAGGCGCTCGACGAGTACCACGCCTCTCTCACCAAGATCAGTTCCGATCTCGGGGAGTACGGCTATACGGGCGCCGGGTCTCCGGTGTCCATCTTCCACACCGAGCAAATGGCGGAGTATCAGGCAGAACGTTTGAAGATCGCCATCGAGGAGGAGGACTTCGACGCAATCCATGATGCCTCACGGTTCATCGGTGACATAGCGAACCGCCTGGCGACGACGCCTGGTGCGGAACTCACCGCCGCGGAGCGTGATTTCCTGCACGCTTTCTATGACGCTCTCTCTGCGGAGGACCTCGCGGCTCTGGGGAATCTGGAGCAGTCCCTCAATCCTTACGGCGCTACGGAGCGGGACCTGCGCATCGCGCAGGGCGCCATCGGTGACGGTATTCTTGCTCTCGCCAATCCGGAGATCGGCGGATTGGACGTTCCATCGCACCTCCCGCAGTCGATCTACGACTTGGTGTACGGGGCTGAAGTCGGCACCGAGAAGCCGGACGGATACGAATCTCTCGTCGGCTACGACCCGGAGACTGGTGAGTTCGTTGTCTCGGGTCTGTCCGAGTACCTTGGATTCTCTTCCCTCATGGAGCACTCGACTCTGGCTCCCGGGCATGACTTCGGCGTTGCGATGGCGGAATCCGCGATCCGGGTGGAGACCCAGTTCAATGCGATGATGGCAAATGTTGAAGCGTCTGGCACCTATACCGGAATCACGGTCGATACCCCGGACGGCTACGTGACTCTGGATGAAGACCTCGAGGAGAGGTTCCGTAGTCTTCATCCGGGTGGTAGCGAGGTGCTTGAAGCTGTTTCCCGGAACGTTGACGCTTCGCAGACGTTCTTGTCGACCCCCGAACACCTTGAAAAGCTGATGGGGCTCGGGTGGGGTGAGCGCGATGCCGGCGCGGTATCGATGTTGGAAGTAGCGACGGACCGAAACTACGAAGACCCAGGCCGTGCGCGGGTCGCTGCCGAGATTGCTCAATCCGTTTTCACAACCATTGGTAGCGACCCGTCGACCTGGCGTGAACTCGTTCCGAAGGGGACGAATATCAATGATGCAATCCTGGGTGTTGCCGAGCAGTACATCGATGTGTTCGCGGTGTCCCGTGGCGGGGGCGCGGAGTCGGAGATCGTCGTGGATCCGAGTACCGGCCTGCATGGTTTTCTGCTGGGGGGCGGTGATGGCGAGGGCCTAGATTTCCTTGAGTTCGTCGGCCTGATGAATGAGGGGGCGACGCACGAAGAATTCCTCGAGGATCCCGACGCCGTCCGCCTGAGAGCGGCTGCCGAGATCTACTTCCTGGAGCAGTCAAACTACGTGCACGACAATCAGGACTGGGCCGGCTATCGCGACCTTGAGCAAGAGGTGGGGCAGTTGTTCGGCAACCTCGCGCGTTACGACATGGTTGCTGCGGGAAACGTCGCCAAGGATGAGGTCGAGGCGGCAGCGCTCGCCTACGCTCGACAGCAGGTCGTCAAAGATGCAGTCTTTGATCTGGTCGTGAATCATCCGATTGGGCGGGGTATTTCGCTGGGTCTGTCCGGTGGTGAAGGGCAGGGGGTCGTGGAGAAGGAAGTCAGAGAGGCGGCGCAGGCTGCGGCCAAGAAGCTGGCTGGTGTGGGTGCATCGAATGTCCAGAACAGCTACAGTGAATGGGTGGACAGCATTTTCGAAGAGAAGCCCGACGATGCTGAGTCTGCGAATACTCTCCTCGCTGCCATGGACGAAAAATACGGATCGGGAAGGGCGGAGATCAACTATCTGATCATGGGGCAGATGGTGGGCAGAGGAGATGAATCCGTAGGCGAATTGTTCGACGAACATTTTGTCCATGGTGAACGGGGAGACGGCGAGCGTCTGAAGCCGCTATCCGAGATGAGTGAAGCTGAGATCCGTCGGTTGGGTACCGCGGTAGAGGCGGTCAAAATCGGAGGGAAAGAGATGAAGGGTGAAGGTGTCTGGCAGTACGAGAAGGAGATGTTCTCCGACCTCAAGCCCGAACACCTGGAATCGCGGAATGAAGTCGACAGGCACCTCGTGCACGAGGTCCGAAACTCGTGGTGACCTCTGTGTTGTTCTCGGGTTTTCATGAACGTCGCGAGGCGCTTGGATTCTGCTCACGTAGCGAGCCGAGCGGTCCACTTGATGTTGCTGGATGCGGGTGGCGCCGAGCGTCGATCCGGCTGGTTCGTTCGCTTCTTACTGTTGAGGGCGATGCCCGATGACCCCCACCACCGTGTTCCGTCGGCCGCAGCGGGCGGTGCAGCCTTCCGTGCCGCAGGAGGACCTCGTCCTCAAGGCGCCGCCGGAGTTGCCCGAGCCCGAGGACGGCAACGTCTGGATGGTCGCCCTGCCGGCCGTCTCCGGGCTGGGCTCCGTGCTGTACATGCTCACCATGGGCCGTGGCCCGATGGGTTACGTCATCGGTGCGATGTTCCTCGTCTCCTGTCTGGCGATGGTCATCGGCACCGTCATCCGTCAGAAGGGCAACGCCAAGTCGAAGATCCGCCAGGAGCGTCGCCAGTTCCTGCGGTACCTGGAGCGGACCCGCGTCGACGTGCGGCAGACCGCCCGACTCCAGCGCACCGCGCTGGAGTGGAACGCACCCGCGGCACCCGCGCTGTGGTGCGTCGCGGCGGGCCCCCGCCTGTGGGAACGTCGCGCGGCAGACCCCGACTTCGGGGTCGTCCGCGTCGGCAGCGGGCCCCGCTACCTGGCGACCCCGCTCGTTCCCGGTGAGTCCGCGCCCGCCGAGGACCTCGACCCGCTCTCCTCCGTCGCTCTGAAGCGGTTCATCGACACCCACTCCGTCGTACCGGCGCTCCCGGTCCAGTTGGCGCTCCGCCGGTTCGCCGCCGTCTCGATCACCTCGCCGCACGACCCCGACGCCGCCCGTGCCGCCTTCCGCGCGGTCGTCGCCCACGCCGTCACCTTCCACTCCCCGACCAACCTCCGCCTCGTGATCTGCACCCGCGCCCCCGAGGGCGACGCGTGGTCCTGGGCGAAGTGGCTGCCGCACGCGCACCACCCCGAGGAGAGCGACCACGTCGGACCGGTCCGGATGATGCACTCCCATCTTTCCGTGCTGGAGGAGCGGCTGGGCGCCGAGCTCTCCCGCCGCACCCGCTTCAACCGCAACGCCGAACCCGACCCCGAACTGCCGCACCTGCTGGTCGTCCTCGACGACGGTGTCGCCCTCGGCACCGAGGCGGTGCTGGACCCGGGCGGCCTGCACGGCGTCACCGTGTTGGACGTCGCAGGTACCGCGCCCGCACTGACCGCCGGCCACGGCGTGCACCTCGACATCGCCGAGGACGGCACCTTCGCCGTGCTCGCCGGTGACTCCCGCGACGAACTCGGCACCGTTGACGCGCTCTCCGTCCCCGAGGCCGCCGCGCTCGCCGACCAGCTCGCCCCCTTCCGCCCCGAGGTCTCCTCCTCCGGCGGCGACGTGGAGGACCTGGCCACCGCGGACAACACGCTGCCCTCGCTGCTCAACGTCCCGGACCCCGGCCGTCTGGACCTGGACACGCTCTGGCGCTCACGCCCCATGCGGGACCGCCTCCGCGTCCCCATCGGGGTCTCCGCCGACGGCGGATTGCTGGAGCTGGACATCAAGGAGTCCGCACAGAACGGCATGGGCCCGCACGGGCTTCTGGTCGGCGCCACCGGCTCCGGCAAGTCCGAGCTGCTGCGCACCCTCGTCCTCGGCATGGCCGCCACGCACTCCTCCGACCAGCTCAACCTCGTCCTGGTCGACTTCAAGGGGGGCGCCACCTTCGCCGGAATGGCCGAACTGCCCCACGTGGCGGCGGTCATCACCAACCTGGAGGACAACCTCACCCTCGTCGACCGCATGAAGGAGGCCCTCTCCGGTGAGATGAACCGCCGCCAGGAGGTGCTGCGGGACGCCGGGAACCTCGTCTCCATCCGTGACTACGACCGCGCCCGCCAACGCGGTGCCGACCTCGCCCCGCTTCCCAGCCTCTTCATCGTCGTCGACGAGTTCTCCGAACTGTTGTCCCAGAAGCCGGACTTCGCCGACCTCTTCGTCCAGATCGGCCGCCTCGGCCGCTCCCTCGGCCTGCACCTGCTGCTCGCCTCGCAGCGGCTGGACGAGGGCAGGCTCCGCGGCCTGGAGGCGCACCTCTCCTACCGCATCGGGCTGCGCACCTTCTCCGAGCAGGAGAGCCGCTCCGCGATCGGCGTCCCCGACGCGCACCACCTCCCGAGCGCCCCCGGGCACGGCTACCTGAAGACCGACACCGGTTCCCTCAAGCGCTTCCGCGCCGCCTACGTCTCCGGCCCCTACCGGGCGGACGAGGAGGCGTCCGGCGGGCTCGGGCTGGGCGGGGCGCTCGCGGTCCGGCCGTTCCCCGTGCGCCATGTGCCGATCCCCGCCGAGCTCCGGGAGCCGGAGGCCGCGCCGACCCGCGAGGCCGACGAGTTCGGCGAGGGGGAGGAGCTGGGCACCACCGTCCTGGGCGTCATGGTGGAGCAGATGGTCGGTCAGGGCGCACAGGCCCACCAGGTGTGGATGCCTCCGCTGGAGGCTCCGGACTCGCTCGACACGCTCTTCGGTGACCTGGCCGTCCGCGAGGGTCGGGGCTTCGGCGCCTCCCCGGACCGGCCCGCCCTCACCGCCGTGCTCGGACTGGTGGACCGTCCGTTCCACCAGCGACGCGACCCGATGCAGCTGGACCTCTCCGGCGCGGGCGGCCACACGGCGATCGTCGGCGGCCCCCACAGCGGCAAGTCGACAGCGGTACGGACGATGATCACGTCGCTGGCGATGCGGCACACCCCGCGCGAGGTCCAGTTCTACTGCCTGGACTTCTCCGGCACGCTGTTCCCGCTCGCGGGACTGCCGCACGTCGGCGGGGTCGCCGGCCGCACCGACGCCGAGAGCGTCCACCGCACCGTCTCCGAGGTCCTGGAGATCATGGAGAACCGCGAGTCACGCTTCCGGGAACTGGGCGTCGACTCCATGGCCACCTACCGCGCGGCCCGTGCCCGGGGCGAACACACCGACGACCCCTACGGCGACGTCTTCCTCGTCGTCGACGGCTGGCAGGTGCTGCGGCAGAGCTTCGAGACCATCGAGGCCAACCTCATGGGACTCGCCGGCCGGATGCTGACGTACGGCGTCCACCTCGTCGTCACCGGCAACCGCTGGATGGACCTGCGGATGGCGCTGCGTGACGTCATGGGGACCAAGGTCGAACTGAAGCTCGGTGACGCGCTCGACTCCGAGGTGGACCGCAAGCTGCAACGCACCATCCCGGCCGGCCGGCCCGGTCGCGGCATCACCCACGACAAGGCCCACTTCCTCACGGCGGTGCCCCGCGCCGACGGTCGCTGCGCCTCGGACGGACTGGCCGACGGCGTCGCCGACCTGGTCCGCCGGGTGAACGACGGCTGGCCCGGTGCGCCCGCCCCCGCCGTGCGGATGCTGCCCGCCCGGTACGACCTCTCCTCGGTGACCTCCGAGGACCAGGGCGACGGCATCGTCGTCGGCCTGGAGGGCAACCGCCTCGAACCCGTCGTCTTCGCACCCGGCGGGGACAGCGGGATGCTCCTCATCGGGGACACCGAGACCGGCAAGACCTCGATGCTGCGGTCGGTCGCGCGCCAGGTCGTCGACCGCTGGACCCCCGAGGAGGCGAAGCTGATCATCCTGGACCATCGGATGACGATGCTCCGCGAGTTCGAGGGGCCGCACCTGCTCGGCTACTCCACCACCCACGAGCGCTCCACGGAGGTCGTCGGCGGCATCGCGCAGGGACTGAAGAAGCGACTGCCCGGCTCGGACGTGACCCCCGAGCAGCTGCGGGACCGCTCCTGGTGGGCGGGGTCGGAGATCTTCCTGCTGGTGGACGACTACGACCTCGTCGCCACCTCGGCCGGCAACCCCTTGCGCTCGCTCGTCGAGTACCTGCCGCAGGCGCGGGGGATGGGGTTGCACATCTACATCGCCCGCCAGGCCGGTGGCGCCTCCAGAGCCGTCAGCGACCCGGTCCTCAGCCGGATGAAGGAGCTGAACTACCCCGCCGCGCTGCTGAGCATCCCCCGGGACGAGACGCCGATCTGGGGTGTGCGGCCCGCCAAACGGGCGAGGGGGCGCGCGCTCCTCATGCACCGCAAGCTCGGCAACCGCTCGGCACAGCTCGTCCACCAGCCGTCCCCGCTGGCGGACGGCTGACCCCGCTGGCGGGCTGTCCACGGCGGGCAGCCGGCCTCCCCGACACCGTTCAGCACCAGACCCGTTCGCCACCGCAGACCGCAGACCGCAGACCGCAGACCGCAGACCGCAGACCACGCGGCACCGCACCACGGCGCAGCCGACCCGGCAGCAGACCCGGGCCGGCGCGAGCGGCACACCCGACTCCGAGGACACCCGATGACCGCCCCACCCAGCAACGTCCCCTCCCTACCGGCGCAGCCGACAGGCCCCGCCGTCACCGCCGCGGCGGGCGGCGCCGAGTTCGTGCGCATCGGGGTCGCGGGCGGCGCCGGCCGGGCCGATCTCGCAGTACCGGCGACCCTGCCCCTGGCACGGCTGATGCCCTCCCTGCTCCAGCACGCCGGTGAGGAAGCCGGAGCCGACGGCGGCGTGCGGCACGGCGGCTGGGTGCTGTGCCGGGTCGACGGTTCGCGTCTGGAACCGGCACGCTCACTCGGCGCCCAACAGGTGGTCGAGGGCGACCTGCTGTTCCTGCGTCACGGTGACGACGACACCACCGAACCCCTCTACGACGACGTGGTCGAGGTCATCACGGCGCACGGGACCACCGGTACCTGGACCACCCGCGCCACCCGCGTGGTCTCCGCCGTGCTGTCGTCGCTCACCGTCCTCGCCGCGTGCGGTGCGCTGGCCGCTGCCCCCGGGAGGGTGCCCGGGGCGCTCGGCCTGGGTGTCGCAGCGCTGGCGCTGGGCGTCGCCGTCCTGCTCTCCCGCGGCTTCGGCGACACCGTCGCCGGCACCTGCGCCGCCGTGCTCGCCGCCCCGCCCGCCATGACCGGTGCGGTACTGCTGCTCGGCGTGGATGGTGGTGCGGGCGCCGCGCACCTCCTGCTGGCCTGCGCGGTGCTGGCCGTCGTCGGGGGGATCGGACCCGTCGCCGTCGGCGGGGGCGACGGCGTCTTCACGGCGCTGGTGGTCGCGGGTCTGCTGGCGTGCGTCGGAGCGCTGATCTCCACCGTCTGGGGCGTGGCCCCGGAACGGTCGGCCGCGGTAGCCGCACCGCTGGCCCTGGCGCTGACGACGGCGCTGCCGGCACTGGCGCTGCGCCTGGCACGGAGCCCCGCGCCCCAGGTCGCGGGCGACGCCGACGACCTGGAGAAGCTGCCCAGCCAGCTGGAGCACGCCGCGCTGCGGGCCCGCATCGAGCGGGCACGGCTGCTGCTGGTCGGCATGGTCGCCGGCTGCCACCTGGTCGTCGGCGGCGGCATCCTGGTGCTCTTCGCCTCGGGCGAGCTGTGGCCCTCCGTCTGCGGCGGGGTGCTGCTGGTGCTCGTGATGCTGCGGTCCCGGCTGTTCAAGGACGCGACTCAGGCGCTGATACCGCTGGTGACCGCTCTGGTGGCGGTCGCAGGGGCGGCCGGGTTCCTGGTGCTCCGCTTCGAGGGGCGGAGCCTGCCCCTGCTCGGGGTGATCCTCCCGGTGGCGCTGATCGTCGCGCTGATCGCCGGCGCGGTCGGTCTCCTCGCCGGGCGCCGCACACCCAACCCGAGGGCGCTGCGGGGCCTGGACATGGCGGAGGCGGGCGTCCTGCTGTCGGTGGTCCCGCTGGTGCTCGCCGTGTGGGGCGTCTACGGCGCGCTCCTCGACCTCACGGCGTGAGGACGGTGACAGCCGCAGTGCGCCATCCCGACCGCGCAGCCGTCGCGCCGCGCACCGACCGCGCCCCCTCCGACCGGGGCCGGCGGGCGGCGTCGGGTGCCCGCCGCCCGCTCGTGGCCGCCGTGCTCCTCGCCC
>NZ_JAAVJB010000200.1 GCF_012034385.1 Streptomyces spiramenti | reverse complement strand
CGGCTGTCGCCGATCCACCCGACGGTCAGCTCCCCGCGACCCGACCCACGGCCGCCGCGGCGCCCCCGGCGACCGGGACCCCCGATGCGCCCGACGGCCCCCGCGCCGGTGGCGGCGACCCCGGCACCGCTGCCGGAGCCCCCGCCGGCAGCGGCCCGGTCGACCCGCGGGTCCCCGCCGGTGGGACCGGCGGGTCCGAGCAGCCACCGGTCCCACCGGCGGAACCGCCCCGCCCGGGCGGTGGTGAGAACGGCCGGGACCACGTCGAACGGTCACTGGCCGGAGTGGCGGGCGTCAGCGACGTGGGGCTGCGCCACCATCGAAACGAGGACGCCTTCTCGCTGTCGACCTCGGTCCTGCCCGACGGCACCCCCGCCGTCATCGCGGTCGTCTGCGACGGCGTCTCCTCCTCCACGCGGCCCGACGAGGCGTCCGAGGCCGCGGCCGAGGCTGCCGGCGGCGCGCTGGCCACCGCGCTGGCCCGCGGTACCGAGGGCAGGCGTGCGATGCACGACGCCCTCCTGGCTGCCGGTGAGGCGGTCAACGCCCTGGCGCGCCAGGAACGCGTCCCCGGCCGAAATGCCCCGGCCTGCACGCTGGTGAGCGCGGTGACGACCGGCGGGGAGCTGACCGTCGGGTGGATCGGCGACAGCCGGGCGTACTGGCTGCCTCTGGAGGGCAACGCCCATCCGATCCGGCTGACCGAGGACGACTCCTGGGCGGCGCAGATGGTGAAGGCCGGCCTGATGTCCGAGGAGGAGGCGATGAAGGACCGGCGGGCGCACGCCATCACGGCGTGGCTGGGCGCGGACAACCCCGAACCCGAGCCGCACACCGCGTCGTTCAAGCCCAACCATCCCGGAGTCGTGGTGGTCTGCACCGACGGTCTGTGGAACTACGCCGACTCCGCGGAGGAGATGGCCGCGAAGGTGCCGGGCGACGCTCGGACCTCACCGCTGCCGAGCGCCCAGCAGCTGGTGCGGTACGCGCTCGACTCCGGCGGGCACGACAACGTGACCGTCGCCGTCATCCCGTTCCCGACGCCGGACGCCGACCGGGGCGAGCGGCGGGAGCAGGCGGCCGGCCGCGCGCCGGTGGCCCCGACCGAGACCCAGTACGTCGCCAGACCCGACTGACCCGGAGGCAGCAGCGATGGCGGAACGGCCGCCGAGCCACCACGCCGACCGCCTGCCGCGGTTCGCGGTGGAGGTGCACCAGAACGAGCACCTCCACCGCGACGCGGAGGAGGTCCACGCGGTCGTGACTGTCACGACGACCGCCGCGCCGGGGACGCCCGGCCCCGGCGACGGCTCGGACACGGCGGTCGTGGTGATGGTGGACTGCTCCGGTTCGATGAACTACCCGGCCGGCAAGCTCGAGGCCGCCCGGGCGGCGACCGCAGCCGCCGTCGACGCGCTGCCGGACGGCGTCTCCTTCGCCCTCGTCCGCGGTACCCACCGGGCCGCCGAGATCTACCCCGGCGGCGGCAGGACCGCGACCGCCGGGCCTGCGGCCCGAGCGGAGGCGAAGTCCGCGCTGGGGTCGCTCACCGCCTCGGGCGGTACGGCGCTGGGGAGTTGGCTGACGCTCGCCGACGCGCTGTTCGCAGGCACCACCGCCCGGATACGCCACGGCGTCCTGCTGACCGACGGCCGCAACGAGCACGAGGAACCGGCCCGGCTGGACGCCGTGCTGGACCGCTGCTCGGGCCGCTTCACCTGCGACACCCGGGGTGTGGGCACGGACTGGGAGGTCACGGAGGTCCGCGAGATCGCCGCCCGGCTGCTGGGCACCGCCGACATCGTCCCCGAACCGGCTTCGCTGACGGCGGACTTCGAGGCGATGGTCCGGGCGGCCACGGGCCGGGGCGTCTCCGGTGTCGCGCTGCGGCTCTGGACACCGGCCGGAGCGACCCCGGTCTTCGTCAAGCAGGTCGCGCCCGCGGTCGAGGACCTGACCGGTCGCCGCGCCGACGCCGGTCCGGGAACGGGCGACTACCCCGTCGGCTCGTGGGGGGTCGAGTCGCGCGACTACCACCTGTGCCTGCGGGTCCCCGGGGGCGATGTCGGGCAGGACCTGCTCGTCGGCCGGGTGTCCCTGGTCACACACGACCCGTACGGCGCTGTCGTCACCCTGGGCACGGCGCACGTGAGGGCGGTCCGGACCGGGTCGAGCGCGGAACGGACCGCGGTGGACGCCCATGTCGCCCACTACACCGGGCAGTCGGAGATGGCACTCGCGATCGAGGAGGGCCTCGACCTGCGGCGGCGCGGCGACGCACACGGCGCCACCGCGCGACTGGGGCTCGCGGTCCGGCTGGCGCACCGTTCCGGGAACGACCGGACGGCCCGGCTCCTCGCGAAGGTGGTGGACGTGGACGATGCCGTCGACGGTACTGTTCGACTGAAGGCGACGGTGTCCGACGCCGATGAGATGACCCTCGCGACCCGGTCCGCCCGGACCGTCCGGACTCTCCGGGGAACGAGATGACCAGAGGTGGAGGCACGCTCATGCCGACATGCCCGAACGGCCACCAGTCGATGGCCGACGACTGGTGCGAGGTCTGCGGTCACCGCATGCAGCCGACCGTGGGCGGGCCTCCCCCCGGACACGGCTACCCCGCTCCGCTGCCGCCCCCCGCCGGCGGGCCGCCACCGCCGCCGGGCGCGACCGCGCACAGCGAGATGTGTCCGCGGTGCCACACCCCGCGCACCTCGCCCGGTCCGTACTGCGAGGAGTGCCGGTACAACTTCGCGGACAGCCGGGCGACCTCCTACCTGCCGCCGCAGTCCGGTCACGGCGCTCCCCCTCCCGGCTATCCCGCCCCGCCCGCGCAGCCGTTCCCGCAGCCCGGGTACCCGCCGCCGCCACCGCCGCAGCACGGCGCTCCCCGGTCGGAGCCGACGGGCGACTGGATGCTGCCGCCGCCCACCACGCCGCCCCCGCCGCCCCCCGTCCCACCGGGTTCCGCCGACCCGCGCGCCGGCGGCTACGGCGGCACGGGCGGCGGCGGTTGGATGGTGACGATAGGGCCCGACCGCGAGTACTTCGCGGCGATGATGCACCGCTCCGGCCCGGAGGCCGCGCAACTCTCGCTGCCCTCGTACGCCCCGGAGCAGCAGGTCCGCCTGGCCGGGCGGCAGATGACGATCGGGCGCAGGCGCCAGTCCAGCGGCGCGACCCCCGACATCGACCTCGGCCGCGCCCCCGAGGACCCGGGCGTCTCCCACCAGCACGCCGTCCTCGTGCAGCAGCCCGACGGCAGCTGGGCGGTGGTGGACCAGGACTCCACCAACGGCACGACGGTCAACGGCTCCGAGGAACCCATCCAGCCTTTCGTCCCGGTCCCGCTGGCCGAGGGCGACCTCGTCCACGTCGGCGCCTGGACGACCCTGAGGGTGACCCGCGGCTGACCCTGCCGCACCGGCGGCGGGAGCACCACGCCGCGCCTGCCCGCGGGCAGCGGTCGCCCCGGACCGCGACCCACGTGCGGGTTGACGTGATCGTGACCCGTCGGGCCGCGATCCGGGCGGGGACGCCGTCCTAGGATCGCTCCATGACCACGTCAGCCATCACGGCCGAGGGACTGCGCAAGCGCTACGGGGACGTCCTAGCGGTGGACGGCGTCTCCCTCCAGGTCGAGACCGGTGAGTTCTACGGCATTCTCGGGCCCAACGGCGCCGGGAAGACGACGACGATGGAGATCGTCGAGGGGCTCCGTGAACCCGACGAGGGCAGCGCGCTGCTGCTCGGCGAGCCCTCCTGGCCGCGCAACACCGATCTGCTGCGGCGCATCGGCGTCCAGCTCCAGGCCTCTGCGTTCTTCGAGAAGCTGACCGCCCGCGAACAGATCCGCAGCTTCGCGTCGTTCTACGGTGTCTCCGACGCGCGCGCCGACGCGATGCTGGACTCGGTGGGCCTCACCGACAAGGCCCATGTGCAGGACGACCGCCTCTCCGGCGGGCAGGCGCAGCGGCTCTCCATCGCCTGCGCGCTGGTCCACGACCCTGAGTTGGTCTTCCTCGACGAACCCACCACCGGGCTCGACCCGCAGGCCCGCCGCAACCTGTGGGACCTGCTGCGCGGCATCAACGAAGAGGGCCGCACCGTGGTGCTGACCACGCACTACATGGACGAGGCCGAGACGCTCTGCGACCGGGTCGCCGTCATGGACCGGGGGAAGGTCCTGCGGGTCGGCCCGCCGCGGGAGCTCATCGAGGAGCTGGGGGTGGACAGCCTGGAGGACGTCTTCCTCTCGCTGACCGGGCGGGAGTACCGCGAGTGAGAACGCTGTGGAGTCTTTCCAAGGTCATGGTCCTCGGCATGGTCCGGGACCGGACGGCGGTCTTCTTCATGCTGCTGTTCCCCCTCATGTTCCTGCTGCTGTTCGGCGCGCTCTTCCAGAGCGACGGCAGCGGGCGGGTGACGGTCGCGCAGGTCGGCCCCGTCGAGGTTCTCGACACCCTGCCCGACGAACAGCTGGCGGCGCTCGACGAGAGCCTCCGCCTGGAGCGGGTCGGCGATCGTGAGCAGGCGCTGGAGGACGTGCGCCAGGGCGACCTCGACGGCGCGGTGTGGGAGGAGGACGGCGAGGTCTCGGTGCTCGTCTCCGCCGCCGGACAGGGCACCTCCGGTGTCGTCATCGGCCTGCTCAACGGCCTGGTGCAGGAAGCGAACGTGGCGGCGACCGGCCAGGAGCCCGCCTACCGCGTCACGACCGGGCAGGTCGAGGACGAGTCGGTCAAGCCCATCCAGTTCCTCGCCCCGGGCCTGCTGGGCTGGGCGGTCGCCATGGGCGCCAGCTTCATGTCGGCCCTCACTCTGGTCAACTGGCGGAAGAAGCGACTGCTGCGGCGGCTGTGGCTCGCACCGATCCGGCCTTCCCAGGTCGTCGGCGCGCGCGTGGGGGCCAGCGTGGCGCTGTCGCTGGTGCAGCTCGCGGTGTTCCTCGGCGTCGCCGTCATCCCCTTCTACGGGTTGCGGCTCACGGGCAGCTGGTGGCTGGCGATCCCTCTGGTCGTCTGCGGCACGCTCGCCTTCATGTCGGTCGGTCTGGTGATCGGTGCCTGGGCGAAGAGCGAGGAGGCCGCCAACGGCGCGCTCCAGGTCGTCATCATGCCGATGGCCTTCCTCTCCGGCTCGTTCTTCCCCACCGACAACATGCCCGGGTGGCTCGGCGCTGTCTCCCAGGCGCTCCCGCTCAAGCACCTCAACGAGGCCATGATGTCGGTGCTGTCGCGGGGCGGGGGTCTGTCGGACGCCCTGCCCACCATGGGCATCCTGTTGCTGTTCGCCGCGGTGCTCACCGCGGTCGCCGCCAAGCTCTTCCGGTGGGACAACGCCTGACCCCGGCCGCGGGTGCCCCGGCGGCACGGCGTGCGGTGGTGCGGCGGGGCGCGGAAGTGAAGCGTTCCCGCCGTCGGGTCCGCGCCCGCCGGGACGACCGGCCCGGCACCCTGGGCCGGTCGGCGGGGCACGGTCGTGACCTACGCCCGGAGTCCTCGGCCGACCGTCTGAGACCATGGACGGGTGACTCAGATCCCGCACGGCAAGCTGGAGACCACCACCTTCTACGAGCAGGTGGGTGGCGAGGAGACGTTCCGGCGGCTGGTCCGGCGGTTCTACGAGGGAGTCGCCGGCGACCCGGTGCTGCGCCCGATGTATCCCGAGGAGGACCTCGGACCGGCCGAGGACCGCTTCGCGCTCTTCCTCATGCAGTACTGGGGTGGCCCGCGCACCTACAGTGACAACCGCGGCCACCCGCGTCTGCGGATGCGGCACGTCCCGTTCCGTGTGGACCGCGAGGCGCACGACGCCTGGCTGCGCCACATGCGGGACGCCATCGACACCCTGGAGCTCGCACCCCACCACGAGAAGCAGCTGTGGGACTACATGGTGTACGCCGCCGCATCCATGATCAACACACCGGACTGAGCCGCCGCTCCCGCCCGTCGGTCGCCCGACCGGCACCCCGCCCGACGGTTCCGGCGACACACGTCCGGTCCGCGCCGCACGGCGACGGCGTCCTCGGTGACGAGCCGGGTCCGGTGACGGCCGGCCGGCGCCGGGGGTGACCGGCGGTCACGGCTCACGGCCGCGGGTGGCGGGGTCCGTCACAGCGGGGTGAGACTGAGGCCCGGCCTTCCCGCTCCCCGGACCGCCGTGGAGCCGTGCGGGGTCCGCAGCCGCAGCCACGGCCCCGCGGCGAGCACGGGCACCGGCACCTCGTCGACGGGTACGCCGCCCACCGGTTGCAGGAACCCGAGGGCGTGCGCCGCGTGGACCGCTCGCAGCGGGAGCGACGTGCCCGGCAGCGGACGGTTCCATATCTCCTCGGCGAGCGCGTCGAGCGCCGCACGGGTCCGTTCGGTGTGCCGCAGTGCCTCGCTGCGGGACCGGAACTCGGCCACCACCGCGCCCGCCTCGGCCCGGACCTCCGCCAGCGAGGGCTCCGCGACGCGACGCCACTGGCCGCGCGGCGGCAGCATCCCGGCCCAGGACGGACCGGTCACCGGCGGCGGCACGGTCAAGGTCGCCGTCTGCTCGTCGATCCCGTCCAGCAGCTGGCCGGCGGAGACCGTCGCGTCGAGCTCGGCCGGCGGGCCGGCTGCCGGAGCGGGGCCGGGCGACGAGCTCGCCGCCGTCGCGCCGGGCACGTCCTCCGCCGGGCCGACGTCGGCGTCGGCGTCGGCGTCGGCGTCGGCCACCGTGGGAACGAGGCGACTGGTCCGTACCGCGAGCACCTCGAAACGCGCGGGGCGCCCGAACGCCGCGAGGACCCCGTCACCGGAGGCGCGCAACCTCACGGCGGCCGCGCGGTCCCACTTGAGCTGTCGGGTGAGAAAAGCCGCGAGGCCGGCGGCGTCGGTCTGGTCCGCGAGACTCAGCCTGGTCATGCCGTTGGTCGTCCTCATGTCGGTTCAGGGTGGTCCCCGGATCGTACGCATACCTCCCGACGGGGCACGAGGCCGCCGTCACGGGGATGTGCCACGGGGGCAGCAGGCGGCCCCGGTGGCAGGCGGCACGATGCCCCGCCGGTCCTGCCGACGGGGCATCGTGCCGCACGGGACTCCCGGGGGGGGTCAGCCGGCGCTGCCGGAGGAGGTGGCCTTGTCGTCGTGGTACTCCGCGAGCAGTTCCCGTTCGGCGGGGGTCAGCCGCCGTGGCCGCTGCCCCTTGAGGTCGAACGGCACGATGACGGTCGACGCGCGTACGTAACAGGTGTCGCCGTCGAGGACCTCGTAGCCGAAGGTGGCCGACGCGGCGCCCGTCTTGTTGACCCAGATGTCTATCGCTACCGGTTGGTGCCGGTGGACCAGGGGCCGCAGGTAGTCGATCTCGTGCCGCGCCACCACGGAGCCCCCGGTGAAGGGCTCGCCGTCGGCGCCCGAACCGACCTCACGGGCGAGCCGCCACATGAAGTCGATCCGGGCCTCCTCCAGGTAGCGGAGGAAGACGACGTTGTTGACGTGCCCGAAAGCGTCCATGTCGGACCACCGCAGCGGGCAGCTGAAGGTGTGCCGCACGTCAGCCCCGCGTCAGCTTCTTGTAGGAGGCGCGGTGCGGACGCGCCGCGTCCGGGCCCAGCCGCTCGATCTTGTTCTTCTCGTAGGACTCGAAGTTGCCCTCGAACCAGAACCACTGGGATTCGCCCTCGTAGGCGAGGATGTGCGTGGCGACCCGGTCCAGGAACCACCGGTCGTGGGAGACGACCACGGCGCAGCCCGGGAACTCCAGCAACGCGTTCTCCAGGGAGGACAGCGTCTCGACGTCCAGGTCGTTGGTGGGTTCGTCAAGGAGCAGCAGGTTGCCGCCCTGCTTGAGGGTGAGCGCGAGGTTGAGGCGGTTGCGCTCACCGCCGGAGAGCACCCCGGCCGCCTTCTGCTGGTCCGGGCCCTTGAAGCCGAAGGCGCTCACGTAGGCGCGCGACGGCATCTCGACGTGGCCGACGTTGATGTAGTCCATCTCGTCGGAGACCACGGCCCACAGCGACTTCTTGGGGTCGATGTTGGCCCGGTTCTGGTCGACGTAGGAGATCTTGACGGTGTCGCCGGTCTTGATGGACCCGCTGTCCGGCTCCTCCAGCCCCTGGATCATCTTGAAGAGCGTCGTCTTGCCGGCGCCGTTCGGGCCGATCACACCGACGATGCCGTTACGGGGCAGAGTGAAGGACAGGTCGTCGATCAGGACCTTCTCGCCGAAGCCCTTGGCGAGGTTCTCCACCTCGACGACGACGCTGCCCAGGCGCGGGCCCGGCGGGATCTGGATCTCCTCGAAGTCCAGCTTCCGCATCTTGTCGGCCTCGGCAGCCATCTCCTCGTAGCGGGCCAGACGCGCCTTCGACTTCGCCTGGCGACCCTTGGCGTTGGAGCGTACCCACTCCAGCTCCTCCTTGAGGCGCTTCTGACGCTTGGCGTCCTTCTGCCCCTCGACCTTCAGGCGGGTCTGCTTGGTCTCCAGGTACTTGGAGTAGTTGCCCTCGTAGCCGTGGGCGCGGCCACGGTCCAGCTCCATGATCCACTCGGCGACGTTGTCCAGGAAGTACCGGTCGTGGGTGATGGCCACCACGGTGCCCGGGTACTTGGCGAGGTGCTGCTCCAGCCACTGCACGGACTCGGCGTCCAGGTGGTTGGTGGGCTCGTCGAGGAGCAGCAGGTCGGGGGCTTCGAGCAGCAGCTTGCAGAGGGCGACGCGGCGCTTCTCGCCACCGGAGAGGTTGACGACGGCCCAGTCGCCGGGCGGGCAGCCCAGCGCGTCCATCGCCTGCTCGAGCTGCGCGTCGAGGTCCCACGCGTTGGCGTGGTCGAGCTTCTCCTGGAGCTTGCCCATCTCCTCCATCAGCTCGTCGGTGTACTCGGTCGCCATCTGTTCGGCGATCTCGTTGAACCGGTCGAGCTGGCCCTTGGTCTCGGCGACACCCTCCTGGACGTTCTCCAGGACCGTCTTCGTCTCGTCGAGCGGGGGCTCCTGGAGGAGGATGCCCACGGTGGCGCCGGGCGCGAGGAAGGCGTCGCCGTTGGACGGCTGCTCCAGGCCGGCCATGATCTTCAGCACGGTGGACTTGCCGGCTCCGTTGGGACCCACGACGCCGATCTTCGCGCCGGGCAGGAACGCCAGCGTGACATCGTCGAGGATCACCTTGTCGCCGTGCGCCTTGCGTGCCTTGCGCATGGTGTAGATGTACTCAGCCAAGAGATACCGTCCGGCAATCGAAGAAGTGACGTGGGGAATGGGTCCCATCCTGCCGCATGGCGGCCCCCGGGCGGAAATGCGGCCGACGATCACCGGCCGACACCGGCGCCGGCCCGGAGCCCGGAGCCGCTGACCCGGACCTCGACCGGCGCCACCGCACGGCCCGGGGAGCAGCCGGCGCGGGCGCGCCCGGTGGCGCCGCAGGGGGAGCGGGACCACGAGCCGTCCGCGGCCGTCCGCGGGACCTCCGGCGCGC
>NZ_JAAVJB010000001.1:77399-107463 GCF_012034385.1 Streptomyces spiramenti | reverse complement strand
CCCGGACGGTGCCCGCAACCCACCCGGGCCGGCCGGTCCGGAGGCGCGACCGGGCGCGCCTCCGGAGGGAACGGGCGTGCCGCCGGTGCCCGGGACCCGCGGCCACCACCGACGCGGTCGAACCACCGACGCGGTCGAACCACCGACGCGGTCGAACCGCCGGGGCGGAGCGCCTCGGCAGGCCGGGCGCGGCTGCTCCTGGCCAGGGGTGAGACCGCCCGGGTAGGTTCTCCTCGTCTATCGGAACGACGCCCCGGCGCGCCCCACGGCGCCGGGCCCGGTGGCCGGCACCGCCGCTCCCGCGGTCGGCGGGCGGCCGGAAGAGCCCCACCGGGCGCCCGACCACCGCCCATGGAGCCCGTGTGCACCCCACCAGCCCCGCGACGGCAGCGCCGCCCCCGCCCGACGTGGTCTGCCTGGGGGAGACCATGGCCGTCCTCACGGCGTCGGGACCCGGACCGCTCCACGCCGGCGACACGCTGAACCTCCGCACGGGCGGCGCCGAGTCGAACGTCGCCGCCTCCCTCGCCGGTCTCGGCCACCGGACCGCCTGGCTCGGCCGCGTCGGTGACGACCCCTTCGGCCGCCGTGTCCTCGCCGACCTCACCGCCCGCGGCGTCTCCACCGACGCGGTGGAGACCGACCCGGCCAGACCCACCGGCCTGTACGTCAAGGAACCCGCCCCGGGCGGCACCCGCCCCCACTACTACCGGGCCGGCTCGGCCGCCTCGGCCCTCGGCCCCGCGCCCCCGGCCCCCGAACTCCTGGGCGCGGCCCGGGTGCTCCACCTCACCGGCATCACGGCGGCGCTCTCCGACAGCTGCCTGCGCCTCCTCCGGGCGCTGCTCGTGGACCGGGCCGTCACCGGCCCCCTGCTCTCCTTCGACGTCAACCACCGCGCCGCGCTCTGGCAGCGTGACCGGGAGCGCGCCGCCGACACGCTGCTCGCCCTGGCGCGCGCCGCCGACCTCGTCCTCGTCGGGCGGGACGAGGCCGAAGCGCTGTGGGGGACCGCCTGTCCCGAGGACATCCGCCGACTGCTCGCCGCCGTGCCGCGCGTCGTGGTCAAGGACGCCGAGATCGGCGCCACCTCCTTCACCCCGGAAGCGGGGACCACCTTCGTCCCCGCGCCCCGGGTCGACGTCGTCGAACCCGTCGGCGCCGGGGACGCCTTCGCCGCCGGGTACCTCGCGGGACTCCTGGAGGACCGGCCGGAGGAGGCGCGGCTGCGGTTGGGCCACCTCGCCGCCCGCGCCGCACTGACCACCACCGACGACGTCCCCCGCATGCCGCCGAGAGCCCGCATCGACCCCTGCCTCGCACCCGACTCGCCCTGGAGCACCGCCCCGTGAGCAACACCCCCGACCCCTCCACCTCTCTCGACGCCCTCACCGCCGACCGCGTCATCGCCGTCGTCCGCGCACCCGTCGTGCCCGACCCCGTCGCCCTCTGCGAAGCGCTCCGTGAGGGCGGCATCCGATGGGTGGAACTCACCTGGACCACCCCCGGCCTGGACGACCTGCTGCGCCGCGCGACCGCGCACGGCGACGGGGTGCTGGTCGGGGCCGGCACGGTCACCACCGCGGAGCAGGCCGTGCGCGCCGCCGACGCAGGGGCCCGCTACCTCGTCACGCCCGGCCTGCGCCCGGAGGTCGCCGAGGTCGCCCACGACCGCGGCCTGCCCGTCGTGATGGGCGCGCTGACCCCCACCGAGGTGGGGCAGGCGCTGGACCTCGGCGCCACCGCGGTGAAGATCTTCCCCGCTCACGCTTTCGGCCCACGGCACTTCAAGGACCTCGCCGGGCCCTACCCCGGGGTGCCGCTCGTCGCCTCCGGCGGGGTCAACGCCGCCAACGCGGCGGAGTACCTGCGGGCCGGGGCGCTCGCCGTCTGCGCCGGCTCCGACGTCGTACCCCCCGCCGCCGTCGCGGCCGGCGACTGGGAGGGCATCACCGCGCGGGCCCGGGAGTTCGTCGCGGCGCTCTGAACACCGGCGGGCGGCCGGTCGGGCGCCCCGGGTAACGGGTGCGGGGGTCTTGACAGCGAGGCAATATCTGTGGGAACAGCGGGAACCGCGCCGCGGGTCGGGCCGACCCATCTCACCCCGGCCCCTGCGGCGGCGGCCCGCTGCGGAACACGTCGGCGTGCCGCTGCCGCCGTGCCACGGCCGGCCGCCCGTACCGCTGCTCGGAGAACCGTTCATGAACCAGCCGCCCGCCCGCCCACCTTCGGCCACCGCGGTCCTGCGCGCGCCCGCCACCGGGTTCGTCGCCCTGCTCGCGCTCCTCTTCGCCGCCGCTCTCGCCACCGGCAGCCTTCTCGGCCCCGTCGCCCCGGGCATGCACCCCGGGGCGGGCCCGGCCGCCACCGTCGAGGACGGCGGCCACGGCCACGGTGGTGGCAGGTGAGCGCGCCGCCCGCACCCGGGACCACCACCGACCTGTCCGTCACCGGCATGACCTGCGCCGCCTGCGTCAGCCGGGTCGAGAAGCGCCTCGCGCGCCTCCCCGGCGTCACGGCGACGGTCAACCTGGCCACCGGTGTCGCCCGCGTCAGCCACCCGGCGGACATCGCCCCCGCGGTCCTGGTGCGCCAGGTCGAGGCGGCCGGCTACGGCGCCGCCCCCTCGGCGGACGAGCCGCCGGCCGACCACGAGGACACCGACCCGGGCGAGGGCGTCCGGCTGACCGCCACCGCCGCACTGGCGGTCCCCGTGATGCTGCTGTCCATGGTCCCCGCCTGGCAGTTCACCTACTGGCAGTGGGTGTGCCTCGCCCTCACCACCCCCGTCGTGGCGTGGAGCTCGCTGCCCTTCCACCGGGCCGCCCTCCGCGGGCTGCGCCACTCGACCGCCGGCATGGACACCCTGGTCTCGCTCGGGGTCTGCGCCTCCTACCTCTGGTCGCTGTACGCGCTCCTCCTCGGCGGAGCCGGGGTGCCGGGGATGCGGATGCCGTTCAGTTTCCTCCCGTCGGCCTCCGACGGCGTGGCGCACATCTACTTCGAGGCCGCCGCGGCGGTACCGCTGTTCGTCCTGCTCGGGCGGTTCCTCGAACGACGCGCCAAGGACGGCACCGGAGCCGCGCTGCGCGCACTGGCCGCGCTGGCGCCCCGCGAGGTGACCATCAGGGACGACGCCGGGGCGGAGCACACCGTTCCCATCGAGCGGTTGGCCGTCGGTGACGTCTTCGTCGTCCGCCCCGGCGAGCGGGTCGCCGGGGACGGAGTGGTGGCGCGAGGCAGCTCCGCCCTCGACGTCTCGCTGATGACCGGTGAGAGCAAGCCGGTGGAGGCCGGTCCGGGAGTCGCCGTCCTGGGCGGCTCCGTGAACAGCGGCGGAGTGCTCCACGTACGGGCCACCGCGGTCGGCTCCGAGACGCAACTGGCCCGCATCGCACGGCTGGTCGCCGACGCCCAGGCGGGGAAGGCCCGCGCCCAGCGCGTGGCGGACCGCGTCGCCGGGGGCTTCGTGCCGGCGGTCCTCGCCATCGCCGTCACCGTTCTCGGCTTCTGGCTCGGCGCCGGCGCGGACACCCAGGCGGCCCTGACCTCGGCCGTGGCCGTGCTGGTGGTCGCCTGCCCCTGCGCCCTCGGCCTCGCCACCCCGACCGCGCTGATGGCGGCGACCGGGCGCGGTGCCCAACTCGGGGTGCTCGTCTCGGGCCCGCGCGCGCTGGAAGCGCTGCGCCGCGTCGACGTCGTGGTGCTCGACAAGACCGGCACCCTCACCACCGGGCGCATGACCGTCGTGCGGTGCGAGACGGCCACGGACGCCGGCGAGGAGAAGGAGGTCCTGCGGCTGGCCGGTGCCGCGGAGCGCCCCTCCGAGCACCCGCTGGGGCGGGCGGTCGCCGCCCACGCCGAACGCGTCGCCGGCGAGCTGCCGGAGGCGTCCGACTTTGTCGCGACCCCCGGCCGCGGGGTCGCGGCCGTCGTCTCCGGCAGAGCGGTGACGGTCACCGCCGTCACCGACGGGGACACGCTCCCGGCCGAGCTGCGCGCCGCGGCGGCCCGGTCGGAGTCGGAGGCGCTGACCCCGGTCCTGGTCTCCCTCGACGGTGTACCCGCCGCCGTTCTCGGCGTGGGGGACGTGGTGCGCGGCGGTGCGTACCGGTCGGTGGAGCGGTTGCGCCGGCTCGGCATGCGACCGGTGCTCGCCACGGGAGACAGCGAGGGGCCGGCGCGCGCCGTCGCCGCCGAGCTCCGGATCGCGGAGGTGCACGCCCGCAGCTCACCGAGTGACAAGGCGCGGCTGGTGGCGCGGCTGCGGGCGGAGGGCCGGCGCGTCGCGGTGGTGGGGGACGGTGTCAACGACACCGTCGCGCTGGCCTCGGCCGATCTCGGCATCGCGATGGGCAGCGGGACGGACGCCGCCATCGGCGCCGCCGACGTCACCCTCGTCCGGGGCGACCTCGCCGCCCTCGCGGACGCCGCCGCGCTGGCCCGGCGGACCCTGGGGACCATTCGCACCAACCTGGCCTGGGCGTTCGGGTACAACGCCGTGACCCTGCCCCTCGCCGCCACCGGCTGGCTCAACCCGATGGTCGCCGCGGCGGCGATGTCGGTGAGTTCCCTGGTGGTCGTCCTCAACAGCCTGCGCCTGCGGACCTGGCAGCCCTCGCCCGTCCGTGACCGGCGCCCCGACCCCAGGAGCGTCTCGTGACGGCCCCCACCGAGGAACCCCGTACCCAGGAGCCGGCCCGGACCGTCGTGGCCGGCGGCGGCCGGCTGCGCGACGCGGCCCGTGCCGTGCTGGCGCCGGTGCTGGCAGGCGGCCTCACCCTCGCCGGCCTCGCGGTCTGGACTGTCGCCGGGCAGGCAGGGAGCCCCGCGGACGTGAGGGTCGAGGAGGGCCGGGTCTTCCTGCCGATCCTCGAGAGCCAGCAGACCACCGGGGTCTTCTTCGCGGTGTCCAACGAGGGAGGATCGGAGGACCGGATCCTCGCGGTACGGAGCACCAGGGGCGAGGCGATGTTCGGCGACCGCGAGCTGACCGAGGGCGCCGGGCGAATGATCATGATCCCGGAGATCGCCGTTCCGGCCGACTCCACGTTGGAGATGACCCCGTTCACCCCCAACGTGATGCTCACGGTCGACCGGCCGCTCGCCGAGGGGGAGCGGGTCGACTTCGTCCTGACGTTCCAGCAGTCGGGCGAGATCCCCGTCACCGCGGTGGTGACCCGCCCCTCGCTCTGACCCCCGCCGGGCGCTCGGCGGCGGCCCCTCCTCGTCGAGGCGGGGCCGCCGCCCGGTGGCGACGCCCGTTCAGGCCGCCATCCGCCCGCTCTCGGCGGACCCGGGTGAGGCGTGGGGCGGGTCGTGGTCCTCGGCCTCGCGCAGTAGCCGCAGCAGTTCGGCCCGCGCCCGGGAGACCCGGGAACGAACCGTGCCGACCGGGCAGCGGCAGAGCACCGCAGCCGCGTCGTACGGCATGCCGCACAACTGGGTGAGCACGAACGCCTCGCGTCGCTCCTCGCACAGGCTCTCCAGCAACCCCCGCAGGGCCAGGCCCTCGTCGAACCCCGGGATGTTGCGAGCCTGACGCCACTCCGCCTCACGCTGCCAGTCGGCCGCGTCGGAAAGGCGTGGCCGGGCCGACGCCCGGCGCACGCTGTCGACGACCGTGCGGCGGGCGATCGACAGCAGCCAGGTCCGCGCGGAGGACCGGCCCTCGAAGCGGCGCAGAGACAGCAGCGCACGGAGCATCGTCTCCTGCGCCAGGTCCTCCACGCCGTCCGTGTCGGGCTGGAGGAAGGCGATGTACCGGCGGACGTCCGCGTCGAACGCAGCCACGAACCGCGCCACGTCCTCGGGACAGCCGGTCCGTGCCGCCGTCAGAGCCAGCAGGGTGCGGCCTCGGTCGGGGTCGGTGCCGGCGGGGCGGTGCGCCGCCCCGCCACGGGCCTGTTCGGGAGGGGGCGGCTGCGCCGGTACGCGACCGTCGGCGGTCGGCGCCGGGGCAGGGGTGTGCACAGCAGGTGTGATCACTGGTGACCTCGTCAGGTGCGGTGGGAGGCGACCCGTCGCATGGGCGGGCCGCCCGGGTACCGCCGGGGCCGCGTGCACGCCCCGGCCTGCCGGAGCCGCCGGGCGGCGCCGGGTGGTTCCCGCTGTCGTCAGCCGACAGCCCGGGGGAGGGGCGGTCCCCGTGAGATCACCGTGTGGAGGAGCAACCGCGTGCGCAGCGGGAGGAGCGGTCGGTCGAGCGCGGCGCGCGGGCAGGCCGGCGGCGTCGCCGGCACGAACAGGGGGCCGAGCAGGGGCCGGAGCGAGGCCAGCAGCCAGGGTCCGACCTGGGACAACAGCGAGCACGCGGCCCGTTCGCCCCACGCCAGCCACAGCCCCGACACGGTCGCCGCCAGCACGTGGGCGAGGAGCATCGCGCCCGAGTGCGTGCCGGGGAGTGCCGCCGCGGCGTGCACCGCGTGCCCGCCGTGCTCCGTGGCGGAGTGCGCGACGGCGGCTGCGTGATCGTGGTCGGGCACCGGCAGGCCGGACGCCATGATCAGCTGCATCGCCCGCTCGTGGGTCAGCGTCGCGCCGGTGTCGCCCCCGCACAGCAGGGACCGCGCGACGTCCATCACCGAGCCGCCCGGCGACGCCGCCGCCACTGGGGGTGCCGCGTTCTGCCCGACGGAGAACGCGAGGTGCAGGCCGAGTTGGACCCCGCCTGCCGCCAGGGTGACCGCCCACGGACCGCGACGGGCACCGGCGGCTGCCCACGCCACCGCGGCGACGGCCGCGAAGGCCGCGAGAGCCACCGGCGCGGGCACCGCCGCGCCGGAGCTGTGTACGTGACCGACGAGCGCGAGGACCACGCAGACACCGGCGAACACCGCCGCTCTGACGCCTCGCACCGCCCCGGTCAGTCGCATAGTGCGCTCATGTTCTCACTCCGTGACGCGGCCACTCTGCCCGGCTTTCGGTACCGCCACACCGGACCGCCACCGCCGACCGCCGCGGATGGTCGGCCGGTGCCCGCCGGCCGCCCGAAGCGCACCACCGCGCGGGGACACCGGGCGTTGCGCCCGGCGGCGAGGCCCCTCGGGGACGTCCCGGGGGCGGCCCGAAACGCCCGGCGGGAGGGCCCGATCGCCGCCCGTCCGGTTCCCCGAACCGCGGACCGGGGAACCGGACGGCGGACCGGTCCGACCCTCTGTCCACGGGACGCCTCGCCGTGGCGCCCGCCGGCGACACGGAGGAGGACCGGAGCATGACCCCGGAGATCGACGAGGCGTTCGCCGCGATCAGATCCGAGTACGGTGCCGGGTCCCTGGCGCGCGTCGAGGAGATGATGCGCGTCGAGACGGACAGCCGGCACCCGTTGCAGCAGGGCGCCCGCTGGGTGCTCCCCGGCATATCGCAGCAGCCGTGGCACGACCCCTACGCATATCCGGAGTTCCTGCCGCTGGTACGGGAACTCGAGGCGGCGCACGGGGACATCAAGCGTGAAATCACCGAATCCTGGGCCACCCGCCGCGAGCGGTTCGCCCGGTACGACCACTACCTGGGGAACCAGGAGGACTGGCGGGCCGTCTATCTCTTCCGGCGCGGCGCCATGGAGAAGGAAACCGCCGAGCTGGTGCCGACGGCACACCGGATAGTCGAACGCTCCGGAGTCGACGCCGGGGTGCTCTGTCCGCTGCTCGAGAGCCACTTCTCCACGCTTCTCCCCGGAACGGTCATCGCGGACCACTGCGATCTCTGGAACTTCAGCATCAACCTCCATCTCGCGGTGAGCATTCCCGACGACTGCTCGATCACCGTCGCCGATGAGCGGCGTTCCTGGGAGGAGGGCCGGTGTCTCCTGTTCGACTACTCGTTCCGGCACTCCGCCCGCAACGACGGGGCGGGCACGCGCACCTGCCTCCTCGTCGACCTCTGGCATCCCGAGACCACGGCGCCCGAACGCAGGGCGCTGACGGTGCTGGTCACCGAGGTGCGCGCGCTCATGGGCGAGTCCTGACGACCCATCGCACGACCGACCTCGCGCCACGACGCCCCCGGACCCCTGGCGGATCCGGGGGCGTTCGGCGTGCTACCCGGGGGCGCGCGAGGGGGATCTCCGCGCGCGGGCTCGGGGTATTCTCTTCGCAGGCATCAAACCGTTTGTGACATAGATGACTTCGGGAACCCGATGAGGTTCCCGTGCGACTGTCGTTGAATGGTCTCGTGTCGCTTGCAGGCATTCCGGTGCACTGTACAGGTCGTTTTCCGGCCAAACCGCGGGCATGTGGAACGCGCGGTTCCGTCGAACCGGAGTCATCGTTCGGTGTGAATTCCCGGTGTATTCGCTGATTCTTCATCACCAAGAGTGTTTCCGACGGGTTTCGCGATGGGTTCGACACCGTTAATGCGTCCGCTGTTCGAACGTCGTGTGAACGCGATTTCGCTGGTACGGACCACAGGCCGGGTGCGTACGCGAGGTCGCGCCCGGTCCGAAAAGCGTCACCGTTGCTTGTTGTCCCGGGAACTGCGCAGCACGATCTACTCCCGTAACCCGGGCCCCCCGCTCCTGACCGGATCGGGGCGCGCCCGCCCCGGTGCGCCGTTCCCCGGCGCCCCCGGAGTGCCACGCCTTCACCCGCGCCGGCCACCCGCCGGCGTCCTCCCCGACCCCGGGAAACCTGATGACGCGCACAGCCCTGGCACCACCGGCACGGACAGCGACCCGACCCGGCCTCGCCCTGGCCGCGCTCGCCGGCGCACAGCTGACCATCGCGCTGGACTTCAGCATCGTCTACGTCGCGCTCCCCGGGATCGGCGCCGACCTCGCGGTCGGCCCCTCCGGACTCACCTGGATCGTCAACGCCTACGTCGTCGCCACCGGCGGACTGCTGCTGCTCGGCGGGCGGGCCACCGACCTGCTCGGCGCCCGCCGCATGTTCCTCCTCGGGGCGGCGCTGTACGGAACCTCCTCCGCCGTCGGCGGCCTGGCGGGTGACGCCGGTGTACTGATCGCCGTCCGCGCCGTCCAGGGGATCGGGGGGGCGCTGCTCTTCCCCGCCGCGCTCGCCCTGCTGAACGCCACGTTCTCCGGCGCCGCCCGCGCCCGCGCCCACGGTGTGTGGGGCGCCGCGGGCGCCGCGGGCCTGTGCTGCGGCTCGCTCCTCGGCGGTCTGCTGGTACACGCCTTCGCCTGGCCCGCCGTCTTCTGGGTCAACCTCCCCATGGCCGGACTGCTGGTCGCCGCGGCGCTCCTGGCGTTCCCGTCCGACCGCCCCACCGTCGAACGCCGCGGGCTCGACGCCCGGGCCGCCGTCAGCGGGACCGCGGCGGCGGCGCTCGCGACCCTGGCCGTCACCCACGGCGCCGACCACGGGTGGTGGAACGCCGGTACCGCCGGGCTTGCCGCCGCCGCCGCGCTCTGCGGCACCGCCTTCTCCCTGGCCGAACGACACTCCCACCGGCCGCTCATCCCCCGGGGGCTGCTGGCCGGATCCCGGGGGCTGCTCCCCGTCGCAGCCGTCACCGCCCTCTACGGCGCCTGTTTCGGGGCGGTCCCGTTCTTCCTCACCCTGCACTTCCAGCAGGTGCAGGAGCTGGGGCCGCTCGCCACCGGTCTGGCCTTCCTCCTCCCCGCGCTGGTCACGGCCACCGCGACCCAGGCCACCGCCCGCCTCTCGGGCCGGTGGGGGGTCCGACCGCTGCTGCTGATCGGGGCCATCGCCGGGGCGGCGGGCGCGCTCGCCCTGGCCGCGACCGCCTCCGAGGGCGTCGGCTACGCGCCCCTCGTGCCCGGGCTGGTCCTGCTGAGCGTCGGCCAGGGCGCCGTCTGGACCGCGATGTGGTTGGCGGCGGCGCGGCGGGCCGACCTCGACCAGCAGGGGGCGGCGTCCGGTGTGGCGTCCACCGCCCTGCAACTCGGGACAGCCCTCGGTCTCGCCGCTCTCACCGCCGCCGCGGGGTTGTCGGGCACGGGCGGGACCGCCTCCCTCTCGTCCGGAATCACCACCGCTCTGCTGGCGGCGGGCTGCTCGCTCGCGGTCCTCGCCACCATCTGCGCGCTGCGCGTGCGGTCCGCCTCCCCCGAGCTTCAGGAGCAGCAGTGAACCCCGTCATACCCGCCCCGCGCGCGGCGGTCCTCGCCGGCCTCGGCGGCTGGGTGCCGGAGCGCGTGGTCACCAACGACGAGCTCGCCGCCCGGCTCGACACCAGCGACGGCTGGATCAGGACCCGCACCGGCATCGGGAGCCGTCGAGTGGCGGACCCCGCCGACGCCACCTCCGACCTCGCCGTCCGGGCCGGCGCCGCGGCGCTCGACCACTCCGGCGCCGGGCAGGCCGACACGGTGCTGCTGGCGACGGTCACCCCGGACCATCCCTGTCCCGCCACCGCGCCCGACGTGGCCGACCGGCTCGGGCTCTCGGGTGCTGCGGCCTTCGACATCGGCGCGGTCTGCGCCGGGTTCGTCTACGCGCTGGCGACGGCGACCGGCCTCATCGCGGCCGGGGCCGCCGACCGCGTCCTGGTGATCGGTGCGGACACCTACTCCCGCATCGTGGGCCCCGAGGACCGCGGCAACCTGGCGATCTTCGGTGACGGAGCGGGCGCGGTGGTGCTGCGGGCGGGCGACCCCGACGAACCGGGTGCACTCGCCGCGTTCGACCTCGGCAGCGACGGCTCCGGTCGGGAGCTCATCACCGTCCCCGCCGGGGGCTCCCGGCGCCCGGTCACCGGCCCGGGGGCCGACGTCCACTTCGCCATGCGCGGACGCGAGGTCTACCGGCACGCCGTGACCCGGCTGACGGAGTCCGCCCGCGCCAGCCTCGACGCCGCGGGGCTGCTGCCCTCCGAGGTGGACCGGTTCGTGCCCCACCAGGCGAACCTCCGGATACTCCGGTCCGTCGCCGACGACCTGGGCGTACCGGCGGACCGGCTGGTCACCAACCTCCACGAGATCGGCAACACCGGTGCCGCCTCCGTGCCGCTCGCCCTCGCCGACGCCGCCGCCCACGGCGAACTGACAGCAGGAGAAACCGTTCTGCTGAACGCGTTCGGCGGCGGACTCGCCTGGGGCTCCTGCCTGCTGCGCTGGCCGAAGCTCCCGTCCTCTCCCCGTCCCTACCCCCGAAGGAGCACAACGTGAGCACCACCTACGACACGCTGGTCGACATCCTCGCCGGTATCCACGACGCGCCGTCGGAGCACCTGACCCCCGGCGCCACCCTCAACGACCTCGACGTCGACTCCCTGACCCTGGTCGAGCTCGCGTTGCGGGTCGAACGGAACCTCGGCGTCCACATCGACGACGCCGACCTCCACGGCGGACTCACCCTCGCGGGCACCGCCGAACTGATCGACCGCGCACGCACCGGCGAGACCGCCGTCTCCGCCAGCTGACCCCGATCCGAGAGGAAGCCCGACCATGGAGATCACCCCGCAGCAGACCGGCCTGTTCGGTGTCCACGTCACCGGTTTCGACCACACGACCGCCTCCGAGGACGACATCGAGCGGCTGAAGCAGGCGGTCTACACGCAGAAGATCGCCGTCCTGAAGAACCAGGACCTCGACCCCGGCCAGTTCCTCGAACTCGGCCGTCGCCTCGGCCGGCCGGAGACCTACTACGAGCCGATGTACCACCACCCCGACCACGCGGAGGTCTTCGTCTCCTCCAACGTGCAGGAGGGCGGCCGTCAGATAGGCGTACCCAAGACCGGCAAGTTCTGGCACGCCGACTACCAGTTCATGCCCGACCCCTTCGGCATCACCCTGATCCACCCCCAGGTCGTCCCCAAGAAGAACCGCGGCACCTACTTCGTCGACATGGGGGCGGCCTACCGCCGGCTGCCGCAGGAGCTGAAGGACGCCGTCGCGGGCGCCCGCTGCCGCCACTCCGTCCGCAAGTACTTCAAGATCAGGCCGCACGACGTCTACCGACCGCTGTCGGAGATCATCGAGGAGGTCGAGGTGAAGACACCGGCGGTCCTCCAGCCCGCGACCTTCCTCCACCCCTTCACCGGCGAGACGGTGCTCTACCTGAGCGAGGGATTCACCGTCGGCATCGAGGACGCCGACGGACGACCGCTCGACGAGGAGCTCCTGCCGCGGCTGTTCGCCGAGACCGGCCAGACCGACGAGACGTACCAGGACGAGAACATCCACCTCCAGACCTTCGAGAAGGGCGACCTGCTCGTCTGGGACAACCGGAGCCTCATCCACCGGGCGCTCCACACCTCCGCCCCCGAACCCACCGTCTCGCACCGGGTCACCGTCCACGACGGTCGGCCGCTGTTCGAGGGCCTGGGCGCCGCGTGAGCCCCTCGCGTCACCGTCCGGACGCCGCCGCCGGCCCGAGCGCCGGCGCGGCGGAGGGGGAGTGGGACACCGACCACGAGCTGCTCGACCGGGCGCTCCGCCCCTACAAGCGGCACTGCCTGTACGTCCGGTCCGCCCGGGTCGAGGCCGGTGCCGGGGGAGCGCTCACCGTGCACTCCCGGCTCTCGGTGCCCGAGTCCTGCTACATCGACGACACCGGTCACCTCAACGCCGTCGAGGTCAACATCTGCTACAACCAGATGATGTACTTCCTGGTGGCCAAGGCCGTCAAGGAAGGGCTGCACCCCGCCTTGGCGGAGTGGACGCTGGACGACTTCTGGCAGCGTCAGCTCCCCGACATCCTCATCGCGCGGTTCGCCGGCAACTTCCGACGCCCCGTCGACGCCCGCGAGTTCACCGGCGAGCTGACCATCGGCAGCGTGGAGCTCAAGACCCCCGGTCGCGGTTCGCCCTTCCTCCTCGCCGACACGGCCTACCGCTACCGCGACGAGTCCGGCGGGCGGTGCGACGGCACCGCGACCCTCGTCATCACCAACCTGCCGCAGGCGGCGGAGCAGTCTCCGGTGCCCGCGGGGACCGGGAGCACGGCATGACGACCACGGCACCGCCCGCCGCACGGACCCTCGCCGCCCTCACCGCGCACCACGCCCACCACCGGCCCGAGCACCCGGCGATCCGGTGCGCCGACCGCGTCCTCACCTACGCACAACTCCACCACCACAGCGGCCTCGTGGCGCGCGCCCTGCGCGCCGCGGGGCTGCGGCCCGGGGCACGCGTCGCCTACCTGGGCAAGGAATCGGAGCACTACTACGAGACCCTGTTCGGCTGCGCGCGTGCCGGGGCGGTGCTGGTACCGGTCAACTGGCGCCTGACCGGCCCCGAAGTGCACCACATCCTGGAGGACTCCGGGAGCGAGGTGCTGCTGGTGGAGGACGCCCTCGCCGGCGTGCTCGACCGGCTTCCCACCCCCTACCGCGGGATGGTGGTCCGCCTCGGCGACGGCGGCGAGTACACCCGCTGGAAGAACGGGGCGGCGGTGTCGGTGCCCGGTGCGCCCACAGGGGAGACACCGCCCGCCGTCGACGGGGACGCGGCGCCGGAGCCCTCCGCCGACCCGGACGCCCCGGTCGCCCAGCTGTACACCAGCGGAACGACCGGTCTCCCCAAGGGCGTGGTCCTGGCCCACCGCAGCTTCTTCGCCATCAAGGACGCGATGGCGCGCGCAGACGTCCACTGGATCGACCCCCGTCCCGAGGACGTCGCACTGGTCGGCATCCCCGGCTTCCACGTCGGCGGCCTGTGGTGGGCGGCCCAGAACCTCGACGCCGGTGCCACGCTCCTCGTCCTGCCGGCCTTCAGCCCCGGCGAGGCGGTCGAGGGCATCCGGGAACACGGCGTCACCACCGCCTGCGTGGTCCCCGCCATGCTGCGGATGATTGCCAACCACCCCGGCGTCACCCCGGACGACTTCAGCACCCTGCGCAAGGTGGTCTACGGCGGCTCACCCATCTCCGAGACGCTGCTGGAGGAGAGCATCGCACTGCTGGGCTGCGAGTTCGCCCAGATCTACGGGCTCACCGAGACCGGCAACACCGCGATCTGCCTGCCGCCCGAGGACCACCTGCCCGGCCGCCGCCGACCCCGTGCGGCGGGCCGCCCCTACCCGGGAGTTCGGGTCCGCGTCATCGACGACAGCGGCGCGCCCCTGCCGACCGGCGAGGTGGGCGAGGTCTGCCTCGCGACCCCCGCCCACATGCTGGAGTACTTCAATCTGCCGGAGCGCACAGCGGAGACGCTCCGCGACGGCTGGATCCACACCGGCGACGCCGGCTACCTCGACGAGGACGGCTACCTCCACATCCAGGACCGCATCAAGGACGCCGTCATCGTCGCCGGCGAGAACGTCTACCCGGCCGAGGTGGAGGACGCGCTGGAGAGCCACCCCGGCGTCGCCGAGGCGGTCGTCGTCGGCACCCCCGACGAACGGTGGGGCGAAGCGGTGCACGCGTTCGTCGTGGCCGCACCCGGCGAGCGGCCCGCCCCTCGCGACCTGCACCGGCACCTCGTCGGCCGGCTCGCCTCCTTCAAGCTGCCCGCCCGCTACGAGTTCATCGACAGCGTGCCGCGCAACCCGAGCGGCAAGATTCTCCGCCGCCGGCTCCGCGACCCCTTCTGGGCCGGCACCGACCGCAAGGTCAACTGACCGACCGACCGTCCCATCCGGACCGGAGACCACCGTGACCACACCGCTCACCCTCGACACCTTCCGAGCCGATCTCGCGGAGCAACTCCACCAGGATCCGCACGAGATCGACCTCGCCGAGAACCCCCTCGAAGCCGGCCTCGACTCCCTCCGCCTGCACACCCTCGCCGAGCGGTGGCGCGCCGCGGGTGCCGACGTCACCTTCGTCGACCTCGCCGAGGGCACCTCCTTCACACAGTGGTGGCAGCTGGTCTCCCCGGGCGGCACCGCGGACGGACCGCCCCGTGACTGAGACCGCGGAACCGGACGGCCGCCCCCTGCTGACCGCCGAGGAAGGGACCTGGGCGGGCCAGCAGCTCGACCCGGCGAGTCCCGCCCACAACACCGCCGAGTACATCGACATCGACGGTCCCCTCGACCCCGCACTGCTGCGCACCGCCGTGCTGCGCGTGGTCGACGAGACCGAGGTGCTGCGCGCCACCTACCCGCTCAGCGACGCCGGCGTGCCGCGAGCCGTGCCCGGGGGGCCGCCCGTCCCGTTCGAGCACGTGGAGCTGAGCGGGTCCCCCGACCCCCTCGCCGCCGCCCGCGCGTGGATGGAGCGGGACGTCGCCCGTCGGGTCGACCTCGCCGCCGGCCCGCTCTCCGGCCACGCCCTGCTGACCCTGGGGCCGGCACGGCACCTCTGGTACCACCGCGTCCACCACATAGCCCTCGACGGCTACGGCCTCTCCCTCGTCGCGCGCCGCGTCGCCGACACCTACACCGCCCTCGCGGAGGGCCGGCCCGTACCCGCCGCGCCGTTCGGACCGCTGGCAGCGGTGCTGGACGAGGACGCCGCCTACCGCAGGTCCGAACGGCGAGAGCGCGACCGCGCGTTCTGGACGGAGCGGTTCGCCGACCGGCCTCACGTGGCGACGCCCGCCGACCGCGCCGCCCTCCCCGCGCCGGGACACCTGCGCGAGATGTTCGACCTGCCCGGCGCCGACACCCGGAGGCTGCGCGCGCTCGCCTCGGAGCTGTCGATCGGCTGGCCGGAAGTCCTCACCGCGGTCTTCGCCGCCCACCTCCACCGGGAGACCGGCGCCCACGAGGTCGTCCTCGGCCTGCCCGTCATGAACCGCCTGGGGACGGCCGCGCTCCGGGTGCCCGCCATGGTCCGGAACGTGATCCCGCTGCGGATCCCCGTCGCACCGGTCGACACCCTGCGGCAACTCGCCGCGCGCACCGCTGCCGAGATGCGGGCCTGCCTGCCCCACCAGCGCTACCCGTACGAGCAACTGCGGCGTGACCTCGGGCTGGTGGGAGGCGAGCGACGGCTCTCCGGACCCGGCGTCAACATCATGCCGTTCGCCTACGACCTGAAGTTCGGCGCCCACCGGGGCACGGCCCACAACGTCTCCGCCGGCCCGGTGGACGACCTCGCCCTCAACGTCTACGACCGCGGCGACGGCGGTGGCCTCCGGGTCGCCGTCGACGCCAACCCGCGGCTGTACGACGCCGAACGGCTCGCCGCGCAGGTCCGAGCCGTCCGCGTACTGCTCACCGAGCTGCCCGCCGCCCCCGACCGCGCCGTCGGGGTCGTCCGCGCGGACGGCTTGGCGGTCCTCCACGGCCCTCCGCACCACCCGTCACCGCGGAGCGTCCTGGAGCGGATCGCCGACCGGGCCGCGAGCGACGGCGACGCCGTCGCGGTGGAGCACGACGGCCAGCGGCTCGGCTACCGCGAACTGCTCGAACGCGCGCACGCCGCCGCCGGCGTCCTGGCCGGGCGCGGCGCCGCGCCCGGCGCCACCGTGGCGGTCCTCCTGCCACGGGGCGTCGACACCGTCACCACCCTGCTCGCCGTGCTGCTCACCGGAGCCGCCTACTGCCCCTTGGACCCGGCGGCACCGGAACCCCGGCTCCGCGCGATGCTCGCCGGGCTGGACCCCGTCGCCACGGTGACCGCGGACGGCGCGACCGGTCCCATCGGGGGAGTTCGCCTGACACCGGCCGACTGGCGAGGAGCCGGGCCCGCCGCCGCGCTCCCCGTGCCGCCGCCCGAGGGCGCCGCCTACCTGATGCACACCTCCGGGACCACCGGCCGGCCCAAGGCCGTCCGTGTCCCGCGGCGCGCGCTCGACTCCTTCGCGGCGGGCGCCGTCCCGCGCTACGGCCTGGAACCCGGCGACCGGTTGCTCCAGTTCGCCCCGCCCCACTTCGACACCAGCATCGAGGAGATCGTCCTCCCGCTGTGCGCCGGGGCCACCGTCGTCGTCCGCACCGACGCGATGCTGTCCTCCGTGCCCGCGCTGCTGGACGCCTGCGACCGGCAGCGGGTCACCGTGCTGGACCTGCCGACCGCCTACTGGCACGAGCTGGTGTACGCGTTGAGCACCGGACACGCCCGGCTGCCCGCCTCCGTCCGCACGGTCGTCATCGGCGGCGAGGCCGCTCTCCCGGAACGCGTCGACCGCTGGCGCACCGCCGTGCCCGACACGGTCCGCCTGCTCAACACCTACGGCCCGACCGAGGCCACCGTCGTCGCCACCGTCGCGGACCTGCACCGGCAACCGCCCGGGAGCGTCCCGATCGGTCTGCCCCTGCCCGGCACCGCCGCGGCAGTCGTCGACGGCGAGCTGTACCTGCTGGGCGACGGACTGGCCGACGGCTACCACGGGGACGCCCCCGAGACGGACCGCGCCCGTTTCACCAGGCTGCCGCAGCTCCCCGGCTCGCCGCGGGCCTACCGCACCGGGGACCTCGCCGAGGTGGGAGCGGACGGGCTGCTCCACCACCGAGGTCGCGCCGACGACGAGATCAAGATCAGCGGCCACCGCGTCCAGCCCGCGGAGATCGAGACGGCGCTCCTCGCCGACCCGCGCGTCCGGGCCGCCGCCGCGGTGGGCGAGACCCTTCCCGACGGCAGCCGCAGGCTCAGCGCCCACGTCGTCCCGGCCCCCGGCGGCGGCCGTGAGGGCCTGGCAGCGGAGCTGCGGTCGCTGCTCAGGACCACCCTCCCCGCCGCACTGGTCCCCTCCGCGATCCACCTCACCGATCGCCTGCCGCGCAACCGCAACGGCAAGATCGACCGCGCGGCGCTGCTGGCCGCCGCCCGGGTTGCCGTCCCGCCCACCGGCCCTCCGGGGCACGGCGGGGCCACCTCCGGGAACGGCGGGCCGCCCTCGCCCCCCGCCCCGACCGATGGGAGCGCGCCGTTGGCCCGAGCCGTCGCCGACGTCTGGCAGCGGGTGCTCGGCGGGACGCCCGTGCCCGTCGACGCCGACATCTTCGACCTCGGAGTGCACTCCCTCCAGGCCATCGCCGCCGCCAACCGGCTCTCCACCGCGCTGGACCGCGAGATCCGCGTCGGCTGGCTCTTCGAGCACACCACACCCGCCGGCCTCGCCGCCTTCCTGCACGCCGCCGACGAGTCGCGAAGCGACCGACGGGACGGCCCGGAGGGCGAGCACGCGGACACCCGGCCCCGGGGCGCGGGTCTGCCGCTCGAACTCGCGGCAGACATCGCCGAGGGCCCGGGAGTACGAGGGGCCGTCGTCCCCACCCGGCCGCCCGCGGCACCGCAACGTCGGGTACTGCTCACCGGCGCCACCGGCTTCGTCGGTGCCCACCTGCTCGTCGAGCTGCTCCGGCGCGGCACGGCCGAGGTCGTCTGCCCGGTCCGCGCGGCCGACGACGTCGCCGCGGGCGAGCGGTTGCGCGACGTCCTCGCCGGGCTCGGGCTCCCCCTGCCGGAGGCGTCCGGGCGCCTCACGCCGGTCGCCGTGGACCTGGAGCGCCTCGACCCCGGCCCGGCCGGCGCCGGGCCGCCCGCCCTGTTCGCGACATGCGACGTCGTGGTGCACAGCGCCGCCGACGTCAGCGTCATGCGGGGCTACCGGGCGCTGCGCAGCCCGAACGTGGTGGCCACTCGCTCGCTGCTCCGGCTCGCCGCGACACGCGGAGTCCCCTTTCACCTGGTCTCCACGCTCTCGGTGTCCCCGCCGCGGGCCGCCGCCCCGGAGCTCACGGAGGAGTTCCTCCCCGCCCACCCGGGCCTGCTGAGCGGCTACCAGCAGACCAAGTGGGTCGCCGAGGAGCTGGCGCGTCAGGCCGCCGCGGAGGGACTGCCGGTCGCCGTGCACCGGCTCGGCCGGGTGGTCGGCGCCGGCGCCACCGGCGTCGTCAACCCGCGCGACTTCCTCTTCGGCGTCCTGCGGACGTCGGTGCCGGCCGGGAAACTGCCGCGCCTCTTCGCCCACGAGGTGTGGACCCCGGCCGACGACGTGGCGCGCGCGATCTCCGCCCTCTTGGACCGGGACGCCCCGAGCGGGGGAGCGGTCTACCATCACGCGCCGACCCGGCCGTTCGCCCTCGCGGACCTCGCGACCTGGACGACCGACTACGGCTTCCCGCTCGACCTGGTCGACATCGAGCAGTGGTTGAAGGCGCCGGACCTCGCCGCCGACGACCGCTCCCGTGCCTTCCGCGCCGCCCTCGCGGGGCTCGGCCCACAACCGGGCGGACCGGCCCCGAGCAGTGGCGACCTCGGCCTGGGCCACGTCCGGAGCGACCGCCTGCACGGTGCCCTGGCAGGTTCGGCGCCGCCGTACCGAGCCGTCGACAGGGAGTTGGTGTTCCGACAGCTCGACCACTGCGTCGCTCACGGCCTGCTGCCCGCTCCGCCCCCGGCCTGACGGAGGGTGGCGGGCTCCTCGGGGGAACCGACCCCGGAGCGGGAACCAGACGGCCCGGCGGGCCGACCCACCGCGTACCACCCCGCCGGCCGTCAGGAGCCACCCCCGTGAGAACCCGCCACCCCCTCGTCGCGCTCGCCGCAGGCATGTGCCTGCTGGGCACCGCGTGCGCCGGCAGCGAAGAGACCGGCGCCGGAGGGGGCGCCGCCGACGACGCCGTCCCGGCCGGTGACGGATACCCCGTCACCCTGGAGAACTGCGGGGAGACGCTCACCTTCGAGCAGGCACCGGAGCGCGTCGTGGTGATGGACGGCGCGTCCGTGGCGGAGGTCTCCACCCTCCTCGCCCTCGGCCAGGAGGACCGCGTCGTCTCCAACCAGCAGTCCTACGGCATGTCCGAGATCGAGGGCCGGGCCGAGGCGATCGCCGACCTCCCCACCGGTGGAGTCGAGACCAACGACGCCCACGACATCCCCCGGGAGGCGATGCTCGGCCTCGCGCCCGACCTCGTCCTCTCGACCACCGCCTACGGCTTCGACTCCACCAACGGGTTCGCCACCCGCGAGGACCTCGCGAAGGTCGGCGCCGACACCTACATCTCCCCGCAGGGCTGCGACCAGGACACCTCCTCGATGACGATCGAGGACAGCTACACCCTGCTCGCCGACCTCGGAGCCGTCTTCGGCGTGCCCGAGGCCGCCGAGGAGATCGTCACCGCCTCCCGTGACCGCGTCTCCGCCGTCGAGGCCGCCGTCGACGGGCGCGAACACCCCGCGGTCATGGTGCTTTTCTCCAACATGTCGATGGGTGCCAACGAGTTCAGCGCCGTCGCCGTCAACGGCATCTACGACGACATCCTGGCGAGCGCCGGCGGCACCAACGTCTTCGCCGGCACCACCGACGGCAGCTTCGCCGACCTCAGCCGCGAAACGGTCGCCGCCACCGACGTCGAGGCCCTCGTCGTCATCAGCTTCAACGACCCCGACGCCGAGTCCTACGCCCAGGACCTTCTGAAGGAGTTCCCCCAGTGGCCGGCCGCCCAGAACGACACGTACACCGTGCTGTCGGACTCCGCGTACCTCGGTCCCGACAACGACGAGGCGGTGGACCGGATCGCCAGGATGCTGCACCCCGACGCCTTCTGAGCCGCCCGCCGCTCCTGTTGCTGTTGCTCCCCCTGCTCGCCCTGCTGCTCCTGGTGATGATCACCGCCATCAGCGTGGGTGCGGCCGAGGTGCCGCCGGGGGAGGTGTGGCGCATCGTCCTGGCACGGCTCACCGGCGGCGGCCCGGTCTCCGACATCGCCACCGAACAGATCGTCTGGGAGTTCCGGGCGCCCCGGGTCGTCCTCGCCGCCGTCGCCGGGGCCGGACTCGCCGTCGCCGGCGCCGCGCTCCAGGCGGTCGTCGCCAACCCGCTGGCCGACCCCACCGTGCTCGGCTTCTCGCACGGCGCGGCCCTCGGCGCCGTCATCGCCCTGACCACCGCCTCCGGCGCCGCCCTCGGCGGCGTCGGCGTCTCGACCGCCGCCTTCCTCGGGGCGTTGCTCGCCGGCGCGATGGTCTTCGCCCTCGGACGCAAGGCCGGCCGAATGGCCCCCACCCGGCTGGTCCTCTCCGGCGTGGCCATCGGCTACCTCTTCCTCGCCGCCACCAGCTACCTCCAGCTCCGGGCCACCCCCACCGAGCTGCGCACCGTCCTCTTCTGGATGCTCGGCAGCGTCGCGGGGGCGAGCTGGGACCAGCTGCCCCTGGTCACGACTGTCGTGGTGGCCGGCGCCGTCGCGCTCAGCCTCCTCGGCGGGCTGCTCAACACCCTGTTGACCGGGGACGAGTCGGCCACCTCCCTGGGCGTGGACGTCCACCGACTGCGCGGCGCCCTCCTGGTGTGCGCCGCCCTCATCACGGGGACGGTGATCGCCGTCGCCGGCGGCATCGGCTTCGTCGGGCTGATGATCCCGCACCTCGTCCGACTCGCCACCGGCCCGGACCACCGCCGGCTCATCCCGCTGACCGCCGTCACCGGGGCGCTCTACCTGGTCCTCGTCGACCTGCTCTCCCGGACGCTCGACCGGCCCAACGAGCTACCGCTGGGGATCCTCACCGCCCTGCTGGGAGCCCCCTTCTTCCTGTGGCTGCTGCGCCGCAACAAGGGGATGGACACCGCATGAGACTCACCGTCGACGACGTCACCGTCCACCTCGACCACCGTCCGGTGGTGCACGATGTCACGCTGGAGGTCGCCCCCGGCGCGCTGGTCGGACTGGTCGGTCCGAACGGCAGCGGCAAGTCCTCGCTGCTGCGCGCCGTCTACCGCTCACTGCGCCCCCGGCGGGGTGTGGTGAACGTCGGCGGCGACGACGTCTGGCGCCTCGGCCCCAGGGAAGCCGCCCGTCGGACCGCTGCCGTGCTCCAGGAGCGGGACACCACGGCGGCGGGGCTCTCCGTCGCCGAGGTCGTCACCCTCGGCCGCACCCCCCACCACGGGATGATGGGCCGTCCCGGGGCCTCGGACCGCGAGGCGGTGGCCGACTCGTTGAAACGCACCGGCGCCGAACACCTCGCGGAGCGCGACATCACGGGACTGTCCGGCGGGGAACGTCAGCGGGTGCTGTTGGCACGCGCGCTCGCCCAGCACCCGCACCTGCTGGTCCTGGACGAGGTGACCAACCACCTGGACATCCGCGCCCGGTTCGAACTCCTGGCGCTCATCCGCGGACTCGGCGTCACTACCCTGGCGGTGCTGCACGACCTGGATCTCGCCGTCCGGTTCTGCGAACAGCTGGTGGTGCTCGACGAGGGCCGTGTCCACGCGGCGGGGCCGGTGCTCGACGTCCTGACCCCACGCGTGATGGCCGACGTCTTCCACGTCGCGGCCAGAGTGGAACGGCACACCGACGGTGTGGTGCGCATCAACTATGCGGCGGATCCGCTGACCGCCCTGCCCGCGCCGCACCCGGTGCCGCCGCCCGCCCCGAACACGTGGCCCGGGTCGGGATCCGGGTCCGCCGAGCGGTCGGCCGCCCGCTGACGGCGCGCGCCCCCGGCCCGTCGACCACGGGACCGGGGGCGTGCGCCGGGGGCCTCAGCGGGGCAGGCCGGAGACCGAGGTGCCCGAGCGCGTCACCTCGTACCGCACGGTGTCGCCGCTCCAGAAGTGGAAGGTCAGCGTCACCGTCGCGCCGTCGCGGACCTCGGCGAAGAAGTCACCTGTCAGGGTGATGGTCCCCGCGCCCGGGTCCGGGGTGAACGCCGCTCCGAACTCCTTGAACGAAGTCCAGTCATGCGGACCGGCGTTGGCGCCGTCCGCGTACACCGCCTCCATCGTCGCCAGCTGGTCCCCGTTGAACGCGGCGGGCAGGGTCAGCCCGGAGGTGGAACCGGTCGCGGCCGACAGCACGGGTGTGTCGTGGGTCAGCACCCGTACCTCCCAGGGCAGACCGCCGGAGAACTCCAGCGAGAGCGTCGCGTCGACGCCCGGCGCCCCGTCGGAGGTGAGTCGGGACAGCAGCGATGCCGTCAGCGTCAACCGGTCACCGGACAGCCGGTAGTCGGCCCCCGGGGCCAGCGGCTGCCCGCCCTCCCGTACCGAGACCAGGCTGTTCCCCGCGGTCCGGAGCGTCAGTTCGGCGTCCCGCACCGGTGCCCCGCCACGCACGAAGACCTGGTCGGTGGAGGCGGTGGCCGAGTCTGTGGTCCAGCCGGCGGCGATCCGGTCGAAGAGCGCGGTGTCGCGCCAGGTCAGGGCGGTCCGGTCCAGGTGCTGGCCGTTGTCCCAGAGCATGGTCGTCACGCCCGCCGCACGCGCGTGGGACCCGAAGCTCTCGAAGAACTTTAGCTTCTCGCCCTGCTGCACGACACCCGTGTCGCGGTCGAACCCGAGAAGCCCGTACTCGCCGAGGATCACGGGGATGCCCTGGTCGACGAAGGTGTCGCGAAGCCGGGCGAAGGTACCGGAGAGGTCCGCCTCCGCCGTTGCGTCGAACCTGGTGTGACCGGCGACGTTCACGCTGAAGGGCCAGTAGCCGTAGTAGTGGACCGTGGCGATCAGCGCGGGGTCGTTCAGCTCGTCGAACGTCTCCACCAGCTCGTCCAGTCGCGCCTGCTCCGGCGAGGTGTGCAGTGTGGGGAGCACCAACGGGCGGTTGGCGTTGCCGCCGCCCGAGTCCCGCACCAGGCCGTGGAAGACACTGTTCAGCTCGTGCAGCAGCGCCGCGTTCTGCGCGTCCCCCGAACTGTTCTCGAAGAACGGTTCGTTGATGCTCTCGAACAGCACCTCCTGGGGCGCGTCGCGGAACTCCTCCGCGATCTGCTCCCAGGTGGCGGTGAAGCGGTTGAGGACGGCCGTGTGCCGGGTCGGCATGTCCATCACCCACTGCCAGGAGTCGTGGTGGACGTTGAGCAGGACGTACAGGTCCTCCTCGACCGCCCACTCCACGACCTCCGCGACCCGCGCCATGTGGGCCGGGCTGACGGTGTGGTCGGGCGCGGGCCCCTGGTGCTGGGTCCAGGTGACCGGGATGCGGATGCTGCGGAACCCGTCGTCCCGGATCTGCCGCAACTGCTCGCGCGTGACCCGGGGGTTGCCCCAGGACGTCTCGTCCGGTCCGGTGGCGTCGAGGGTGTTGCCGAGGTTCCACCCCGGCTGCATCGCCGCGACGACATCCTCGACGGACGCCGTCGCGTCCGACGCTTCCGTCGAGCCCCCGGCTCCCGCGGCATCGCCGGTCGCGGGGGAGGGAGGACCGTGCTGGACGGCCCCCGCCGGTGGGGCGGCGTGCGAGACGTGAGGGAGCGCCGCGAGGCCCAACAAGGCGAACGACGCGGTCAGGGCGGTCGGTAAGGCGCGTGAGCGGCTCTTCACGAGATGCCTCTTCCTGCTGCGGTGTGGGGGTGTGTTGCTCGACCGGCCCGACCGCCGCGTTCCGCCCGGACGACGGCGGTGCGCCCCACCGTGCTCACACGGCGCGACGGACGCCCCTCGGACCGTGCGGGAGCGCTCCCATGGACGGTAGCCGCGAACGCGCCGCGGCAGAAGGGGGCGGGAGGCCACCGCGACCGCGCGACCGCGCGGCCTCGGTGCCGCGCCGGCCGGTGCGGTCGCCCGTAGCCTGAGCGTATGAGCACCCTTCGGACCACCGTCCTCAACGTCACCACCGGCCGGTCGGAGGTCGTCGTCGACCTCACCGACCGGTGCGCACGTTTCCTCGACGAGGCCGCCGCGGGCGCCGACGGCCTGTTGAACATCTTCGTCCCGCACGCCACGGCCGGAGTGGCCGTCATGGAGACCGGCGCCGGCAGTGACGACGACCTGCTCGCCGCCCTTCGTGACCTCCTGCCTGCCGACGACCGCTGGATCCACCGGCACGGCAGCCGAGGCCACGGCCGCGACCACGTCCTCCCGGCCCTCGTTCCCCCGCACGCCACGCTCCCCGTCCTCGGCGGCCACCTGGAACTCGGTACCTGGCAGTCCGTTTGCCTGGTGGACACCAACGGCGACAACCCGGACCGTCAGGTGCGGCTGAGCTTCCTGGGGTGACCAAGATCATCCTGGGGGTGGCCGCCAGATCTCCGTACTCTGGTGCTCGAAACGGAGAAGCCCGTCGGCGCCGTCCAGGTCCCCGGTGCGCAGCCGGACCCCGGTCGCCGCGGCCACCGGGGACCGCGACTGGTACAGCGGTCGCAGCACCACGGCCTCGTCACCGGGGTCCAGGAGTGCCGGAGAGCCCGGAAGATGCCCTCGGTGGAGCCGTGGGAGACCGTGACATGGTGCTGCGGCACGCCGTACCGGCCGGCGATGGCGGCGCGCAAGTCGGGGCTGCCGTGCGAGGGACCGTCCCGCAACGGGATCGCGTCGAGTTCCTCCGCCGCGAGGTTCAGCAGGCGGCGGAGCTCGCCCAGCGAGTAGTCCGCCACTTCCGAACTGGAGATGCCGACGGTGGTGGTGAAACAGCGTTCGCGCAGCCAGTCCTCCAGCCGCGACGGCGCGATGTCGGCGAATGGCATCCCTTCATCCCTTCCCGGGGCCGGCGGGGCCGGCGGCGGATCCTGCGGTGGCGGCGGACGGCGACGGGGACTCGTCCCCGTCGTCCCTCATCAGCCCGGAGCGGGCGATGATCGCCAGACAGAGCACCATGACGCCGGTGGCGGCCATGAACGTCCAGCGCGCCCCGACGAGATCGAGGAGCGGGCCGCCGGCCATCGACCCCAGGGCGTCGGCGAGGAAGGTCGCGCTCATCACCACGCCCATCACCACCCCGACCATCTCGGCGGGTGCGCGCTGCTGCATCAGCGTCAGACCGCAGACCGACTCGATGCCGTTGCCGAAGCCCACCATCAGAGTGGCTACCGCCAGCGCCGAGAACCAAGGGGAGACGCCGATCGCGAAGTGGCCGACTGCCTGGATGGCCACGCCGCCGAGGAAGACCTTCGCCGTCGCGTCCAGCTTTCGCCAGCGGCCGGTCAGCACCGAGCCCAGCAGCGCCCCGACGGCGATCAGACCCAGCGACAGCCCGTAGCCGAGGGGGCCGGCCGACAGGTCCTGCTGGGTCAGCTGCACCAGGGCGGCCCGGTCGAGTCCGGCCCCGAAGGGCACCACCACCAGGCCCGCGGCCAGCAGGAGCAGCCGCCGGTCCGAGCGCAGGGTGCGCAGCCCCCGTGCGGTGGAGGAGAGGACGCCGGCTGCTGCTCCGTCCCGTGGCAGGGGCGGGGTGCGCCGCATCAGCGCGGTGAGCCCGGCCGAGGCCAGGAAGGTCGCCACGTTGACGAACATGGCCACTTCGAAGCCCCACAGCCCCACCGCGAGACCGCCGAACGCGGAGCCCAGGGCGAAGCCCACCGTGATGCCGCCCATCAGCGCCCCGTTGGCCCGTGTCCTGGCCTCGGCGGGCAATGCCCGCACCGCCATCGTGCGGGAGGCCGGCAGCGCGATGGTCGCGGCCGATTCCGAGACCAGCAGCAACAGCAGGAGCAGCAGATAGGAGGGCTGGACCACGGCGATCACCAGGAACAGCGCCGCCGACAGGATGTCGCAGCCGATGATCAGCTGCCGCAGGTCCATCCGGTCGCTCAGGGCCCCGGCGAACGCGCCGAAGAGCCGGGGCAGCAGCCGGGTGAGGAAGAGTCCGCTCAGTGCCAGGCCGCTGCCGGTGCCCTGGAAGACATGGACAGCCAGGGCCGCGACGGCCGCCATGTCGCCGAAGACCGACAGCGCCCGCGCGGCGACGAAGAAGGGGAAACGGCCGGCCCGCAGGGTGGCCGGCGCCGTGTCGCCGCCTTTCCCGGCCGGGGTTCCGGGCCCCGTCATCCGGCACCGCCCCACGTGCCGTTCCCGGGCGGCGCGGTGGTTCCGGGCGCGCCCGTCCGGGAGCCCGGCTCGGGGAACCGGGTGAGGGCGGAGAGCGGGCGGTCCGGGTCGCCGGCCATGGTCGTCAGCGTCCCACGCAGCCGGCCGGGCAGTTCCGCCGCCGGCGCGTACTGCGCGGTGCGGCAGGTCAGCGCCGTTTCGATCTGCCCGGTGGGCGAAGAGATGTTGACCGTGATCATGCTCTTGATGGCCGCCGGCCGGTCGGCCAGTAGCCCGGCCCCGCCGTCCGCGGAGAGCGCTTGGTCGGCGATGACGTAGCCGACCCGAGCGCCGGGGAAGGCGGTCTGGGCGAACGAACCGAGGTGGATGACGCGCCGCTCGCTGTCCAGCGCCTTGAGCGTGGGCGGGCGTTCGGAAAGGAGGGAGAACAGTCCGAAGGGGTTGTCGTCCAGGATGAGCAGGTCGCACTCCGCGGCGGCCGCCAGCAGCGCGCGGCGGGTGAGGACGCTCAGACCGATGCCCAGCGGGTTGGCCAAGTCGGGCACCAGATAGCATGCGCGGGGCCGTAACCCCACCTTCCGCGCCCGCCGTACGGTGCGCACCAGGTCATCCAGGCCGATGCTCTCCGGACCCGCGCGCAGCGGCAGCACTGGTAACTCGGCGAGCCGGGCCGCTCCCGCGAAACCGACGTAGGTGGGCGCCACGGCCAGGGCCACCCCCCGCGCGTCGGTGCGCAGCGCACGGGCCACCAGGAAGAGCCCTTCCTGACAGCCGATGGTCATGACGATCACCTCGGGGTCCACACGCATCCTCTCGTCCTGGGCGAGGGTGGCCGCGACCAGGTTGTGCACGATGCCCTTGGTGCGGCCGTACTGGAAGATGGCGCGGCGCGCCTGTGCGGGGTGCCAGCCCCGATCGGCCTCCAGGTACCGGCAGAACTCCTCCAGGTGCCGGTGCACCTGGGCGATGTCGAACAGTTCCTCGTAGGGCCGGCCGGCGGCGAAGGAGATGGCGTCCGGGTACTGCCGGGAGGCCTCATTGAGGACGTTCATCGACTCCAGCGAGGGGTCGCTGAGAGAATGGTGCAGTGTGTGAAGAGGGAGGGTGACGGAACCGGGACGAGGGCCTTCCGTGTCCGGCTGGGACGGTCCGTGTGCGGGCATGCCCTGCTTTCCGACTCGAGCTTCGCCGCTGGCCCCGGGGCGTTTCCGAGGGCGCGGACCGTGTCCGGGACCGGGACGGTGGCGCACCGCCGCGTGGATTCTCGCGCTGTACGGTCGGCTGCGGCGGTGAGGCCGCTTCGCGGTGGCTACGGGTCAGGCTTCGACTACCTGTCCCACCGGTTGTGTCGATAAACGGAGCTCGTGGGATCGTCTGCCGTGCGCCCCCGGCCGTCCGGGGCGTCCCGGTGCCCGGCTCCCGCGCCGCCGGGCGAGCAGTGCCTGCCGCCTCCCCCCCCGCCGGTGTCCTCAGGACCGCCCCGATGAGCCGTCCGAAGCTCGGAGCCGAGCTTTTCAACGCCATGCGGGCATGCTGAGGAGAACGGCCAGGACGGTCAGCAGGACGCCCATAGCGAGGTTGAGGAGGCGGTGCTGCCACATGATCGCGACGAACTCGCGGATGGTGGCACTCGGCCAGTAGTAGCGGGCCGTCGGGGACCCGAGGACCTGGCCGTTCACCCCGGCTCTCCGCGCGGTGAGCGCGGCCCGGAACGCGTGGAAGTTGTTGGTGACCACCACACAGCGGTAGTTCGGGTCGTCAGCGGCCATGATCGTGCGGCTGTAGCGGAGGTTCTCGTCCGTGGTCCGGGACCGATCCTCCTCCCGCACACCGGCGGGCGGCGCGCCGTTGTCGACCAGCCAGCGGGCCATGGCCGCGCTCTCCGCCACCCGTTCGTCCGTCCCCTGACCGCCGGAGGCCAGCAGCACGGGGGCCTTTCCGCCGCGCCGGAGCTGACGGTCGTGGATCTCCAGCCCCTTCCGGAGGCGGGAGGCGAGCAGCGGTGGCACCCGATCGCCTCCGAGCAGTCCGGAGCCCAGCATCACGACGAAGTCGACGTCGCCGCGGACGCGGACGCGTCCGTACAGGAAGGCGTAGCCCAGGAAGCAGACGAAGAGGAAGGCGACGTAGGCGCTCAGCAGGAGCAGCACTCCTGTGCCCGTCGCCGCTGCCTGCGACCCCGACTGCCGGAGGTTCTCCAGGAGGAGGAGCACGCCGACGATCGTCAGGCCCAACAGCAGGGAGAGCAGGTTCGCGGGGCGGCGGCCCTCCTTGCGGACCATGACGAACCCGTTGACCACCATGAAGAACGACAACAGCAGGCCGCCGAGCACGGTACCGAGAAAGTACAGGGCCAGCAGGAACTCCGCGTGACGCGGACGGACGAACAACAGCGCCACCGCGGTGCTGATCGTCAGCAGCCCCAGCAGGACGGCGTTCCGGAACATCCTGCGGTCCTGCCGCACGGAGACCAGGAAGGCGGCGGAGAAGACCGCGGTGGGCGCGAAGGCCAGTGCGGTGATCACTGCGCCGCCCTTTGCTGGGCCGTGCGCCGAAGGGCTGCGCCGCGGGCGACGGCCGTCATCGGGTGCTCACCTGCCGGACGCTGCGCCGGTAAGCCCACAGCGCGCCGAGTGCGATGAGCGCGAGGACGACAGCCGCGGCAGCCAGCGTCCCGCCCTCCAGCGCCGCGCCGTCCTGGGTACCGCCGTCGCCGTCGCCGGAGCCGAGGGCGGCGGGTGCCCAGTTCCAGACGGTGTGGAAGGCGCACGCCCGCCACAGGTTTCCGTCCGCCAGGGTCCACAGCGCCAGCGAGACGCCCAGCAGGAACGTCAGCAACGCGTAGGCGGCGGTGGCACCCGGGTTGGCCATGTGGGCCGCGGCGAAGAGTGCCGAGCTGAGCAGCACACCCGCCGCGACTCCCCACCGTTCACGCAGGGCCGGGAGTAGGTAGCCACGGAAGAGCAGCTCCTCGGTGGGCGCCTGGACGGCGAACGTGACCAGCAGCAACGCCATCTGCCAGGCCGTGACCGACGGCGCGGACCCCTCACCGGCGGCGTCCGTGCCCGGGCCGAGCGCACTCACCGCCACGTTCAGCACCACGAGGCCGACCAGCGCCGTGCCCACCCCGGCCGCGATCTTCCGGTAGCGGCTGCCGCCCCGGAGACCGAGCACGGAGAGCGGGCGCCGCTCGCCGAAGACCACCCAGGCGGCGAGGAGCGCCGCCGTCGGGCCGAAGGCGACCACGTTGAACAGCCCCAGCCCCGCGAGGGAGTCGCCGTCGACACCGGACGACCGCAGGATCAGCCGTGCCAGCAGCTGGCCAACGACGAGGCAGACGGCCACGACGAGCAGCGCGAGGGCGGGGCCGGCCCGCCGTCCCGGCTGCTCCCGATCGAGTGCAAGGGGTTCGCTGCGCGCGGTCTCGGTCATCGGCGGTCACTTCCCGGAGCGTTCGGAGAGACCCCCGTCGAAAGGGCTGAACGGGGGACCACGAACGCTCGCAGCGCGTCGGGCGCGCCGCCCGTCGAAGAGCTCCGAACGGGTGAACCGGGCGGGGAAGGCAGCGGCTCGCCGGCGGAGAGCACCCCGGCGGCC
>NZ_JAAVJB010000001.1:0-77389 GCF_012034385.1 Streptomyces spiramenti | reverse complement strand
GGGCCGGGCCCGGCCCCGCCGGCCTTCTCCTGACGCCGGGTTCGGGGTACGCCCCGCCGTCAGGCGGGCACGCCGGGCACCAGGAGGTCCCCGGGGGTGTCGGCCTTGTCGGGAGCGTAGTAGTCCTTGATCCCCTCGGCCCAGGTGGGCACCGCCACGCGGTCCTCCGGCGTCGGTTCGAAGGCGTTGAAGAGGGCATGGACATTGGCGGGTCGGAAGCCGATCGCGGTCATGAGGTCCACGAAGAGCGGGCGTTCGATGTAGCCGTCGCCGTCCGGGTCGCCGAGGGTGGCGAGGGCTTCGGCGAACGCGGTGACGGTCGCGTCGAACCGTTCGGGAGACAGCACGCAGGCGCTGTACTCCTCGAAGCTGATCAGCTGGTCCCCGTTGGTGTCCAACTCGTCGGCCAGCGTGGCCCAGTACTGCTCGAAGGCGGCGCGCATCGCGTCCTTCGCCCCATCCGAGGAGGCCGACGCGGCGGCGACGACGCGGTCGCCCATGAGTGTGAAGTCGCCGGCTTCGAGGACTCCGTTGCCGTTGGCGTCCAGCAGTGAGAAGACGAGCGCAACCCTCTGGGTGGCCTCTGCGCGCATGATCCAGTCACCTCTCCTGTGACCGTTTCCCGCGGAACGGCGGCCGGGATGCCCCGGTGGTCCGCCCCGCACGGCCGGACGGTGCCCGGCCCGAGCGATCAATGCCCGTGCGTCCCGGCGCTATCCGGACGCGGCGGGCGATTCGCCGGAAAGGGGGAATCAGCCCGTCTTCCGGGCGAGTTGGGTCGCTGACCTGTAAGGGCGGCAGGCCACGCTCCGGGGTCCGACAGTTCTTCCTGACTGCGCGATTGCCCGTTCCCGGATCCTCGGGGTCCGGTGTCCCGTCTGTCCGGAATCAGCGGGCGAGGTCCCGCGCGGTCGGCTCACTTGACCGCGCCCGCGGGCGCCGTGCGACGGCCCGAAGGAGCTCGGAGGACGGGGCCGTGCACGACGACCGCGCCGGAGCCGGCTCGCGCATCCCGCCGTCGCTCACGCGCCGGCGGGCATCGCCTGCTCCACCGTCTGGACGACCGTGATCCGGCCGCCGTCTCCCGGGTCGGGATCGGGCAGGATCGTCTCAGGGTCGACGAGATGGACGTCGTGGCCGTCGAGGGTCAGCCGGCGCGCGACTTCGAGCACCATCCGGCGCGCCACGTCGTCGATCGCGTGGACGCGCGCGAGGTCGATCGCCACCCGGGTCTCCGTGGGAGCGGTCTCCAGCACCTCCCGCACCACGCGCTCGGCCCCCGCGAAGCCGATACCGCCCTGGAGCTCCAGCACGCGGAGTGCCCCCGGCCCGCTGCCGACGACGTGGTTCGACCGTACGACCGCCTGTCCGGCCGACGGCTCCTCCATCACGTGCAGCCCCATGTCCGAGGAGAACCGCTCGAACAGGGAGACTCCGCGCACGCTGTTGCCGTGCCGGTCCAGACGCGGCGAGAACGTGGCGATGCCGATACGTCCGGGAAGCGCGCCGATCAGCCCACCGGCCACGCCGCTCTTCGCCGGAATGCCCACCTGGGTCGCCCAGTCACCGGCGGCGTCGTACATTCCGCAGCTGAACATGACGCTGAGGGTTTGGCGCACCACCCGGCCCGGCACGACCTGTTCCCCCGAGAGCGGGTTCACGCCGCGATTGGCCAGCGTCGCCGCCATCAGAGCCAGATCCCGCGTGGTGACGACGACCGAGCACTGCAGCGTGTAGCCGTCCACGACGGTCCTCGCGTCCTCGGTGAGGACGTCGTGACTGCGCAGCATGTGCGCGATCGCGAGGTTGCGGTGTGCGTGGGCCATCTCCGACCCGTACACCTCCTGATCCACCGACAGCCGGCGCCCGGCGAAGGCGGAGAGGCCGTCGACGACGCGTTCCACGCGGTCCGCCGGGCCGCAGCCCTCCGGTCCGGCCAGCGAGTGGACGGTGATGGCACCGGCGTTGATCATGGGATTGAGCGGACGTCCGGTGCCGCTTTCGAGAGAGATCTCGTTGAATGCCTCTCCCGACGGCTCGACGCCGACCTTGGCGAGCACCGGGTCGAAGCCCCGGTCCGCGAGGGCCAGTGCGTAGACGAACGGCTTGGAGATCGACTGGATGGTGAACGGGACGTCGACGTCACCGGCGCCGTAGACCCGTCCGTCGACGGTGGCGAAGGCAGCGGCCAGTCGCTCGGGGTCGGCCGCTGCCAGCTCGGGGATGTAGGCCGCCGGTGCTCCGGAGGCGTCCGGCTCCACATCTCCCAGTGCCTCGACCAGATAGTCGGGAATGATGGGCCGCATTCGTACCTCTCCGTTCGGAACGCCGGCTGCCGGCGCGGGGTGCGTCCGGACTGTCTGCGGCGTCCTTCCACTGGGGCGCACCCACGGCGCCCGCTGGTTGCGTCGCCAGGCTACCGACCGGGCCGTGCAGATCGGGCGCGCACACGAGCCGGCAATGCTCCCAGTGCGGCCACATCGACCGGAAGCACCGGATCGACCGGGCAAGGTTCGCGTGCCGGGCCTGCGGGGCCCTGGTGCACGCGGACGACAACGCGTCCCTCGACATCGCCCGCAGGGGCGAGACCGTGTGGACTGCTGGGCGCGAGTGACGCGTCCCCGCCACCCCACAAGGGTGTCCGGACGGAGGAGGCCACGCGGCGGCCAGCCGTGCCCTGCTGCCAAGCCCGGCCCTTCGGCGCCGGGTCACGTCGACTGCTGTCCTCACAGCAGGACGAGTACGGGAGACCTTCTCCGGACCTCCCTCTCCTGTGGGCGGCTACAGCGGTCACGACCCGCAGGCGAGGAGCGAACCGTTCTGCGACGATGCCAGAAGGACCGGTGAGACTCGTGCAGCCGTGAACGCCGCGGTGAGTGCGTCCGCGGAGCTCCGAGTCCTCCCCGGGCGATGCGCGACGATACGCCCGGGCGACCCCGGGCGTCTTCCGCAATACCTCGGGCTGCGAACGCGCCAACTCGGCGCGCGACCGGTACGGGTGGGCACGGTCTCGCGCGGTCGGTTGTACGAGGCTCTTTTCGAGCAGTCGGCCGTGGCTTCGCGCCACTTGTGGCCGGCCGGGTGCGGGGCGGTTCGGTGGGCGGGCCGGTCGTCCCGCGCCCGTGAGGGACTCGTGCGGAAGTCGCCAAAGGCGTGTCACCGGCCCTGGACGGAGGCCCAAGAGGAGATACGGAGGTGACCGTTCCGTCCGGCGTGAGCGCCCCGCGGGACGCGTGAAGTGCGTGGCTCGCCAGCGTGCAAGAGGCGTACGAGGTCCACGAGGTATTTCGAAGCTGGCCTGTTCGTGCTTTTCCGGAGACGCGTGGCCGTTCATGCCGGTAATGGCCGGATCGGAAAGACGCTGTTCTGCGGGTGCGGGTCCGGTGTTACTCTCACCGAAGCTCACTCCGGTACCTCTCGGCCACCTTCTGGCGGCAGCTGCTCGACTCGGACTCGGCGGGCCCACTTCCCGACGTCCGCCCGATCGGGTCCTGTGCGCTTCGGTGTTGGTTGCCGTAAATCTCTTTCATTGATGCGTGGGAAGAAGATTTCCCGAAGCGTGACAGGAGTAGGCATGTCCCTGGGGTATTTGTTCGGCGGTGGCGTCGGGGCCGAACCGCACGGGATCGAGCTGTACGAGGCGTCACCGCTCGTACGGCAGCTGTACGAGGAGATATCCGGGTGGACCGGGCTCACCGCTGAACAGATCCTGCGTGGTGAACTGCCCGAGGGGCGGGAACGACGGCAGAGTGCGGGCACGATCCGTGAGGCCGCGCTCGCCATGGCCGTGCACGACCGCCTGGCGGAGGCCGGCCTCCGCCCCGACGTGGTCGGCGGGCTGAGCCTGGGCGCGATGACGGCAAGCTGCCTGGCCGGGGCCCTGGACCGCCGCTCGCTGTTCACGATGCTCGCGCGGACGGCCGGCGCCCCCGGCCCCCGACCCTCGGCCGCCGGGGAGGGCATGGCGCTGGCGTTCGTGCAGGCCGAGGACGCGCGGTCGTCACCGCCCTGGCAGGGGCTGCCGGACGTCCACCTCGCGGGTGATTTCGGGCCGGTGGCGGACGGGTCCCGGCGCATCCTGATGCTCGCCGGTCACCGCACGGTGATCGAGCGGCTGGCCGCCGAGTCCGCTCCGGGCACGATCGTACCGCTGCCCGGCCGTGACATCGCTGTCCACTCCCCGCTGCGCAAGCCGTTCCGTGACTTCATCGCGCCCCACGTGGCAAGAATGCCGTTCACGGCACCCCGCATTCCCCTGCTCTCCTGTCTCGAGCGCGGTGAACTGAAAACGGCGGACGAAGTGCGGGAGATGTTCGAGCGGAATCCCACCGACCCCATCAGTCTCGTCGACATCTACGAAGGAATGCGGAGTCATGACGTGCGTCTCGGTCTCGTCATGGGCCCCGCGATTCCCGAAGGAATCCTCGCCTTCCCGTTCCCGGTCGTCCACGTCGAGAACCCCGACCACATCGAACTCGCCATCAGCACTGCCTACGATCTCGGCATCCCCTTCTCCCGGAACGACTCCGGAACCGGGGAGCGCTGAGATGTGGTGTGCTCAGCACCCGTGGGAGCCGGCGGAGGGCCGTGCGACCGATCCCGGCGTACTCGTCGCGAAGTGGCTCGGTGCCGACATCGACGAATGGACCCGCAGAGTAGTACGGCTCACCTTCGACCCCGACAAGGGAAGCCCCTATTGGCTGAACCGCCGAGACCGGCTCGACTTCGACCCGTACGACATCACGCGCCACCAGGACCTCACGGCGTTCGGACCGTTCCCGCTCGCCGACCTGCGTGACGTGGATCCCGTGGACCTCGTGCCACGCGCCGTGCGGCGGCCGCTCGCCGGCCGTGTCTGGGACACCGGCGGCACCACCGGCGCACCCTGCCGCGTCCACTACACCTCCGCCATGCTCCACCACCGGGCAGTCTGGCGTCGCTGGTCGTTCGTCCGTGAGGGGTTCGCGGCCGGCCGCGGCTGGCTCCAGGCGACACCCACCGGACCGCACCTCATCGGGCACGGTGCCTGGGAGGTCGCCGACCTGCACGCGGGCCTGGTGTACGCCATCGACATGGACTCCCGCTGGGTCAAGCGCCTCATCCGGGAAGGCCGCCCGGCCGACGTCGAGCGCTACACCGGGCACCTCCTGGAACAGATCACCGACGCGCTCGACCAGGGCGGCATCGACTACCTCAACACCACCCCCGCCCTCTTCGCGGCGCTGTGCAGACACTCACCGGAGCACGTCGCGGCCCTCGAAGGAGTGCGGCTGAGCGGGACCCAGATCAACACCGCGATGCACCGTGACTTCCGCGCAGCCCTCGACGGCGGGATCTGCGGCATCAGCTACGGCAACACCTTCGGCAACGCCGCCTGCCTCGGCGTACCGGAGAACGGCGGCCCGATCCCGTACATGCCGAACTACCCGCAGGTCACCATGGCCGTGGTCCGCAAGGACGACTGGCGCTCCGTCGTCGCGCCCGGCGCGAACGGCCAGGTCCGCCTCACCGTCCTGCATGACGACCTCTTCCTGCCCAACATCCTCGAACGCGACCAGGCGACACGCCACCTCGACGCCGAGTGGCCGTGCGACGGCGTCGCCGACGTCCGTCCACTGCAGATCGCCACCACCGCCCCGGAGGGCCTGTACTGACAGGCCCCAGGCCCCAGGCCCCGTCGCCCCGGGAACCCTCTCCCCGGCACGCGCCGTGGCGCCCCGGCCCGCTCCGACACGCCGAGGTGTCGGTGCGACGGGCCGAGCCCTCCCACCGTGCCCCGCAGAGCCCGTCCCGCAGTCCCCGCCCCGTAGTGACCCGTGCGTGCTGAGGAGCCATGGCGTGAACCTGCCCGATCCCCCCGCCGGGACGCCCCTGCTGTGGGCGCTGTCCGGCGACAGCGGGGGCGCCCTCGCGTCCCGGGCACGACGGCTGCGCGACCACCTGCGCACCCTGCCCGAGTGGAGCACCGCGGACGTCGGTCTCGCCCTCGCGCGCGCCACGGTCACCCGAGGCCCCCGCGCCGCCGTCGTGGCCCGCGGAGCGGAGGAGTTCCTGGACCGCCTTGACGCGCTGGCCCACGGGCGCCGGGCGCCGGGCCTCCTCCAGGGGCCGGGCGGGACCGACGACCGCGTCGCCTTCGTCTTCCCTGGACAGGGCTCGCAGTGGCCCGGGATGGCCGCCGATCTTCTCGACTCCGCGGCGGGGTTCAGGAAGCGCATGGACGCCTGTGCGCAGGCCCTCGAACCGTTCGTCGACTGGTCCCTGATGGACGCGCTGCGTGGCTCCGGCGGTGCGCCCGCCCCGGAGCGCCCCGACGTCGTGCAGCCTGCCCTCTTCGCCGTCGGCGTCTCTCTGGCCGGACTCTGGCGTGACCACGGTGCGGAGCCGTCCGCCGTCCTCGGCCACAGCTGCGGCGAGATCTCCGCCGCGGCTGTCAGCGGCGCCCTCTCGCTCGACGACAGCGCCCGCGTCGTCGCCCTGTGGAGCCAGGCGCAGGCCACCCTCTCCGGGCGGGGAGAGATGGTCTCCGTCATGGCTCCCGTCGCCGACGTCCGAGCCCGACTGGTCGCCTACGAAGGAGAGCTGGGGGTGGCCGCGATCAACGGGCCGAACTCGGTGATCGTGTCGGGCGGCACCGAGGCCGCCACGGAACTGACCGCCCGGCTCGCCGCCGATGGCGTCCACGCACGCCGGATAGCCGTCGGACTCGCCGCGCACTCCCCGCACATCGACGCCATCGTGCCCCGGTTGCACGCGGACCTGGCCGCCGTCCGGCCGCTGCCTGCCCATCTTCCGTACTACTCCGGCCTCACCGGCGAGCGGCTCGCGGAACCGGTCCTGGACGCCGACTACTGGGCCCGCAACCTGCGCGGCACGGTCCGGTTCCACGAGGCCGGCGCGGCCCTGCTCAGAGACGGCCATCGCCTGCTCCTGGAGATCAGCCCGCACCCCGTCCTCACCACCGCTCTCCAGGCGATCGCCGCCGAAGGGAACGCCCCCGCCCACGTCGGCGCGACGCTTCGCCGCGGTCACGGTGGCCGAGGACAGTTCCTCACAGCGCTCGGCGAGGCCTACGTGCACGGCGTGGACCCGGACCGCGAAGCGGTCTTCGGGGCGATCGACGCCCGACCCGCCGACCTTCCCGCCGATCTGTGGGAGGCGGACGGCGACGTGGACACGGCGGACCCCGGGACCGCCCTCCGCGACGACCTGGCCCGCCTCACCGCCGTCGGACAGCGCGAGCGGCTGCTGCGCGTCGTGGGACAGGAGGTCGCCGCGGTGCTCGGCGACACGGGGCCCGTCGACCCCGACGCCACCTTCACCGCCCTCGGCCTGGACTCGGTGACGGCGGTGGAGATCCGCAACCGACTCGTCGCGGTCTCGGGCGCCGGGGCGCTGCCCGTGACGGCCGTCTTCGAGCACCCGACGCCGAGGAAGCTCGCCGAGGTCCTCCGTGACGAGCTCGCCGGTCGGACCGCCGCGGACCCACGGCCGGACCGGCATGTCGACCGGGAGGACGCCGGCGAGCGCGGCACCCGCGCGTCGGACGCGGATGACGACCCGGTGGCCATCGTCGCGATGGGCTGCCGGTACCCCGGCGGTGCCGACACCCCGGAGCGCCTGTGGCGGCTCCTCTCCGACGGTACCGACGCCGTGACACCGTTCCCCGACAACCGCGGCTGGAGCACCGAGGGCGCCTGCGCCCCCGAGGACGTCGCGCCGGGCCGCCACTACCAGCGCGAGGCCGGATTCCTGCTGGACGCCGACCGCTTCGACGCCGAGTTCTTCGGCATCTCGCCCCGCGAAGCACTCCTCATGGACCCGCAGCAGCGGCTCCTCCTGGAGACGTCCTGGGAAACCCTGGAACGCGCCGGGATCGACCCGCACACCCTGCGCGGCACCCGTACCGGCGTCTACGTCGGCGCGATGACCATGGACTACGGCCCGCGTCTGCACGAGGCGACGGACGGCAACGGCCATCTCCTCACCGGCAACACCGGAAGCGTCGCCTCGGGCCGCATCGCCTACGCACTCGGTCTCGAAGGCGCCGCCGTGACCGTGGACACGGCGTGCTCTTCCTCGCTCGTGGCTCTGCACCTCGCGGTACAGGCGCTGCGCGGCGGCGAGTGCGCCCTGGCGCTGACCGGCGGTGCGACGGTGATGCCCACGCCGGGCATGTTCGTGGAGTTCAGCAGCCAGGGCGGCCTGGCCGCCGACGGCCGCTGCAAGCCGTTCTCCGCGCAGGCCGACGGGTTCGGTCTGGCCGAGGGCGTGGGTGTCCTGCTGCTGGAACGGCTGTCGGACGCCCGTCGCAACGGGCATCCGGTGCTCGCGGTGGTGCGGGGGAGCGCCGTCAACCAGGACGGTGCGAGCAACGGTCTGACGGCCCCGAACGGACGTAGCCAGCAGCGGGTGATCCGCGCGGCGCTGGCCGACGCGAAACTGTCGGCGCGGGACGTGGACGCCGTCGAGGCCCATGGGACCGGCACACGCCTGGGTGACCCGATAGAGGCACAGGCGCTGCTCGCCACCTACGGACAACAACGCGGCGAGGGAAAGCCGTTGTGGCTCGGCTCCCTGAAGTCCAACATCGGCCACACCCAGGCCGCCGCCGGTGTCGGCGGCGTGATGAAGATGGTCCTGGCGATGCGGCACGGTCTCCTGCCCCGGTCCCTGCACATCACCGAGCCGACGCCGTACGTGGACTGGGGTGCGGGGGGCGTGCGCCTGCTGACCGAAGCCGCGCCCTGGCCGTCGGGCGACGCGCCCCGGCGGGCCGGGATCTCGGGGTTCGGGATCAGCGGGACCAACGCGCATGTGATCGTGGAACAGCCTGTCCCGGAGCCGGAGCCGGAGCCGGAGCCGGAGCCGGAAGCTCCCGCCGCCGGTGACCCGGGCACGCCGGTGCCGTGGGTGGTGTCCGCCAGGTCCGCGGAGGCGCTGCGGGAACAGGCGGCACGTCTCGCGCAGGTCTGCGGCGCGGACGTGCGGGCCGGTGATGTGGGTCTGTCGCTCGTCCGGACACGCGCGCTGCACGAGTACCGGGCCGTGGTGGCCGGGAACCGCCGGGAACTACTGGAGGGCCTGGGTGCGGTGGCGGCGGGTGAGCCTTCCCCGTTCGTCGCGGAGGGCCGGGCGTCGACGACCGGTGGCACCGTTTTCGTGTTTCCCGGGCAGGGCACGCAGTGGCTCGGGATGGCGCGTGAACTCCTCGCCGAGTCGGAGGTGTTCGCCGCCTCGATGGCGGAGTGCCAGGATGCGCTTGCGCCCTTCGTCGAGTGGTCGTTGCCGGATGTGGTGCACTCCGGCGACGGGCTCGACCGGGTCGACGTGGTGCAGCCCGTGCTGTTCGCGGTGATGGTGTCGCTGGCCCGGCTGTGGCGTGCGTTCGGTGTGGTGCCGGACGCGGTGGTCGGGCACTCGCAGGGGGAGATCGCGGCCGCGGTGGTCGCCGGCGGACTGTCCCTGACGGACGGGGCGAAGGTGGTCGCCCTGCGCAGCCGGGCGGTCCTCCGGCTGGTCGGGCACGGAGGGATGGCGTCCCTGGCGCTGGACACGGCGGCGGTCGAGGCGCGGCTGTCCGGCTGGGGCGGGCGGCTGTCGGTGGCCGCGGTCAACGGTCCCGCTGCCGTGGTCGTGTCCGGGGACACCGAAGCCCTCGACGAACTGCTCGCCTCCTGCGCGGCGGACGAGGTGCGGGCCCGACGCGTCGATGTGGACTACGCCTCCCACTCCGCCCACGTGGAGCGCGTCCGGGACGAGGTCCTGGCGGCGCTCCAGGGGATCGAGCCGGTGGGCGCGCAGGTGCCGCTCCTCTCCACGGCGACGGGGCAGTGGCTCGACACCTCGGCGATGAACGGCGACTACTGGTACCGGAACCTGCGCGGCACTGTCGGCTTCGAGCCCGCCGTGCGCACCCTCGCGCAGCAGGGGTTCGGCACGTACATCGAGATCAGCCCGCATCCCGTGCTGACCATGGCGGTCGAGGAGACCCTGGACGCGGCCGACACGGCGGGCACGGTCCTCAGCACGCTGCGCCGGAACGAGGGCGGCCTGCGGCGCATGCTCCTGGCCGTCGGCCACGCGCACGCACGGGGTGTCGCCGTCGACTGGTCGCCCGCCCTCGACGGCATCGGCGCCACCCGGATCGACCTGCCCACCTACGCCTTCCAGCGGGAGCGGTTCTGGCAGTCCGGTGCGCGCCCGGGGGACAGCGCGCCCTCGGCCGCGGACGGACTCTGGGAAGAGCTCACGGCAGCGGAACCGGGCCGTCTCGCCGAGACGTTGAGCGTGACGCCACAGGCCCTGGGGGAGGTGCTGCCCGCGCTGACCGCCTGGCGGGACGGTCGGATGCGGCAGCGGCGCGTCGACTCCTGGCGGTACCGAGTGGGCTGGCGGCCGTTGGAACTGCGGCCCGCGTCCGCGCCGCCCGGGCACTGGCTCGCGGTGTGCCCCGAGGGCAGCACCGCGGGCGGCGTCGTGAGCGGGCTGGAAGCCATCGGTCTCGATCTCACCGTGGTCGGAGCCGGCGGGCCCGGCCGGAGCCGCGCCGCACTCGCCGACGCGCTCACCGCTGCCACCGGGCGGCGGCCCCTCGCCGGTGTCCTCTCCCTGCTGGCCGACGAACACCGCCCGCACCCCGAGCACCCCGAGGTTCCGGGCGCGCTCGCCCTCACCCTCGCCCTGGTGCAGGCGCTCGGCGACGCCGGGATCGACGCACCGCTGTGGTGCGTGACGCGCGGGACAGCCGTGGTCGGGGTCGGGGAGCGACCGGGAGCACCCGCGGCCGCGGCCGTGGCGGCGCTGGGCCGCTGTGCCGCCCTCGAACACCCCGACCGGTGGGGTGGGTCGGCCGACCTGCCGCACGACCCGGACGAGCGGACACTGCGCCGACTGTGCGCCGTGCTGACGTCCGTGACCGACGAGGACCAGGTCGCAGTGCGGGCGACCGGGGTCCACGGACGGCGGCTGCTGCCCGCGCCCCCGAGCGGTCGTCCGTTCCTGCCGGACGAGGCGTTCGGCCACGGCACGGTCCTCGTCACCGGCGGCACCGGAGGTGTCGGCGCCCACGTGGCCCGGTGGCTGGCCGCGGAGGGCGCCGGTCACCTGCTCCTCGTCGGCAGACGCGGCCCGCGGGCGCCTGGCGCGGACGCGCTGCGGGCCGAACTGGAGGCGTCGGGCGCGGCCGTGACCGTCGCGGCGTGCGACGCCACCGACCCGGAGCGGGTGGCGGAACTGCTCGGCGCGCTGCCGCCGGACCGTCCGCTGACCGCTGTCGTGCACGCGGCGGGCGTCCTCGACGACGGTGTCCTGGACGCCCTCACCCCCGCACGGCTCGCGGTGCCGCTCCGAGCCAAGGTGACCGCCGCCGAGGTGCTGCACGAGGCGACCGCGCACCTCCGCCTCTCGGCGTTCGTCGTCCTCACCTCCGTCATGGGTGTCGTGGGCAACGCAGGACAGGCCAACTATGCGGCGGCCAACGCCGCGCTGGAGTCCCTGGTCGCAGCACGGAGGGCAGACGGGCTGCCCGGCACCGCCCTGGCCTGGGGCGCCTGGTCCGCCGGCGAGGGCATGCTCGCCGAAGGAGTCGCGGGCCGGCTGCGGGAGCGAGGTCTGGCCTCCATGGACCCCGCGGCGGCCGTCACCGCCATCGGGCGCGCCCTCGCCGAGGACGACGCACAGGTGGTCGTCGCCGACGCGCACTGGCGGCGGTTCGCCGACACGGCGGGACCACGCGCCGCCACCCTGCTCTCCGAAGTGACCGGTCGCCACGACGACAACGACGAGAGTCGGCCCGCCGTGTCGCAAGGGGGCTTCCGCGACCGGCTCGCCGCCGTGCCGGCCGCCGAACGGACACGGTTCGTCACCGATCTGGTGCGGACGCACGCGGCAGCCGTCCTGCGGCACACCGTCCCCGATGCCGTCCGACCCGAACGGGCCTTCACGGACATGGGTTTCGACTCGCTGACGGCGGTCGAGCTGCGCAACCGCCTCGCGACCGCCACCGGCGTACGGCTGCCCGCCACCGTGCTCTTCGACCGTCCGACACCGGCTGTCCTCGCCGGGCACCTCCTCGGCGAACTCGGCACGCCCGGCGAGCCCGTCGCGGTCGCCGGAACCGGCCCGGAGCGCGCGCCCGTCGGCGCCCGGACCACGCGGGGGACGTCCGCCGCCCACGACGGCGAGCCCATCGCCGTCGTGGGCATGGGCTGCCGGTTCCCCGGCGGCGTGCGGAACCCCGACGAGCTGTGGCAGCTGCTGGCCGAGGGCCGGGACGCGGTCACGGACTGGCCCTCGGACCGGGGCTGGGACACGGCCGGACTCTACGACCCGGACCCGGACCGCACCGGCACGACCTACTGCACGCGGGGCGCGTTCGTGACGGACGCCGCCGCCTTCGACGCCGAGTTCTTCGGGATCTCGCCGCGCGAGGCCCTCGCCATGGACCCGCAACAGCGCCTCCTCCTGGAAACCGCCTGGGAGGCCGCCGAGACCGCCGGGCAGGACCCCGCTGCGCTGCGCGGTCGCCGGGTCGGCGTGTTCGTCGGGACCAACGGCCAGGACTACGCGTCCCTGGCCGGCACCGACCCCGAGGTCTCCGAAGGACACCTGCTCACCGGCAACACGGCGAGCGTCCTGTCCGGCCGCATCTCCTACGTCCTCGGACTCGAAGGGCCCTCCCTCACCGTGGACACGGCCTGCTCCTCGTCGCTGGTCGCCGTGCACCTCGCAGCCCGGGCGCTGCGGCAGGCCGACTGCGACCAGGCGTTCGCGGGCGGCGTCACGGTGATGAGCACGCCCCGCCTGTTCGTCGAGTTCAGCCGGCAGCGCGGCCTGGCCCCCGACGGACGGTGCAAGGCCTTCGGAGCGGGAGCGGACGGCACCGCCTGGGGCGAGGGCGCCGGAGTGCTGCTCCTTGAGCGTCTGAGCGACGCACGTCGACGCGGCCACCGGGTCCTGGCCGTGATCCGGGGCTCCGCGGTCAACCAGGACGGCGCGAGCAACGGCCTGACCGCCCCGAACGGGCCCGCCCAGCAGACCGTCATCCGCGCCGCGCTCGCCGACGCGGGCCTGCGCCCCCACCAGATCGACGCCGTCGAGGCGCACGGCACCGGCACCGTGCTCGGCGACCCCATCGAGGCACAGGCACTCCAGGCCGTGTTCGCGGGCCGATCCGCCGAGCGCCCCCTGTGGCTCGGCTCGGTCAAGTCCAACATCGGACACACCCAGGCCGCCGCCGGAGTCGCCGGACTCATGAAGACGGTGCTCGCCCTCGGCGCAGGCCGGCTGCCCGGCACGCTCCACGCAGACGAACCGAACCCGCACATCGACTGGTCCGCCGGCGACGTACGGCTGCTCACCGGCCCCACGCCCTGGCCGGAGACGGACGAGCCGCGGCGGGCCGGCGTCTCCTCCTTCGGTATCAGCGGCACCAACGCCCACATCGTGGTGGAACAGGCGCCGCCCACCGCGGCCCCGGTGCCGGAAGGCACCCCCGACACGCAGGTCGCCGTGCCGCTGCTGCTGTCCGCCGCCACCCCGGACGCCCTGCGTGCCCAGGCCACCCGGCTGCGCACGTACCTGCGTGAACACCCCGGACGTGACACGGCGGTGGTGGCCCACGCCCTCGCCACTCGGCGCACCGCCCTCGACCACCGCGCCGCCGTCCTCGGCCACGACGCCGACGCGGTCCGCGCAGCCCTGGACGCGCTGGCCGACGGAACCCCCTCGGGACGGCTCGTCACCGGCCACGCCGGCGCGGCCGGCCGGACCGCTTTCCTCTTCCCCGGACAGGGCAGCCAGCGACCGGGCGCCGGTGGTGCTCTCTACCGCAGCGAACCCGCCTTCGCCGACGCGCTCGACGACGTCCTCACCCACCTGGCGCCGCATCTCTCGCCGGGTCTCGGCGTGCCGCTGCGCGACGTCATGTTCGCCGCCCCCGGCACCGCGGAGGCCGCGCTCCTGAGCCGTACCGGCTGCACACAGCCCGCGCTGTTCGCCCTCCAGGTCGCGCTGTTCCGGCTCCTGGAGCACTGGGGCGTACAGCCCGACGCGCTGCTCGGGCACTCCGTCGGCGAGCTCGCCGCAGCGCACGTGGCCGGGGTGCTCGACCTGCCGGACGCCGCTGTCCTGGTCGCCGCACGCGCCCGCCTGATGGACGCGCTCCCCGGCGGCGGCGCCATGGCGGCCGTGGAGGCCGACGAGGACGAGGTGCGTGCGCTGCTCGCGGACGCCGGATCCGACGCGGACGGCGTCTCGGTCGCCGCCGTCAACGGCCCGCGTTCCACCGTCCTGTCCGGTGACCGCGCCCCCGTCCTGCGCCTCGCCCGGGTGCTGCGGGCGAGGGGTCGCCGCACCAAGGAACTCGCCGTCAGCCACGCCTTCCACTCGCGGCACACGGAGCCCATGCTCGACGCATTCCGTTCCGTGGCACGTCGGATGACGTACGAGCCGCCCCGAATCCCGGTCGTCTCCAACCTCACGGGCGCGCGGGCCACCGCCGACGAGCTGTGCGACCCCGAGTACTGGGTACGGCACGTCCGCGGCACCGTCCGCTTCCTCGACGGCGCCCGCACCCTGCTCGCCGACTCCACCACCAGCTGCCTCGAACTCGGCACGGCGGGCATCCTGTCCGGACTCGTCGAGGGGTGCCGAACCGCCGGCGATGACTGCCGCGCCGTACCGCTGCTGCGTGAGGGCCGCAGCGAGACCGAGTCACTGGCCGGGGCCCTCGCCGCCCTGCACGTGCGGGGCGTGCCCGTCGACTGGAGCGCGGGGACCCCCGCCCGCACGTCACCGCTCGACCTGCCCACCTATCCGTTCCAGCGCCGCCGGTACTGGCCCGCGGCGCGCCCGGCTCCCACCGCCGACCCGGTCGACGCGGCGGACGGCTGGACCTACCGCGCCGCCTGGCGCGCCCTGCCCGATCCGGGCCCCGCCCGGCTCTCCGGGACCTGGCTGCTCGTTGTGGACGAGGCGGCGGTGGCCGCGCCGCTCGCCGAGGCGTGCCGGGGCGCGCTCACCGAACGCGGCGCCCACGTGGCCGTCCTCGCCGTCCCCGGCACCACCGACCGGGCCGGGCTCGCCGCACGTGTGCCGTCCGGCGCGAGCGGTGTCCTGTCGTTGCTCGCCCCCTCCTCCACCGGCCCCGGGAGCACTCTTCTCCTCGTCCAGGCCCTCGGGGACGCGGGCGGAGACGTTCCGCTGTGGTGCGTCACCACCGGTGCCGTCGCCGTGGACGGCGCCGGCCCGGACCGGCCCGAGCAGGCACAGGTGTGGGGGCTCGGCCGGGTCGCCGCGCTCGAACACCCGCAGCGTTGGGGCGGCCTGGTGGACCTGCCCGAACGACCCGACGGCGCGACGCTGCGGCACCTGTGCGGCGTGCTGGCCGGGATCGTGCGTGCCCACGACGGCGGTCGCGCGGAGGACCAGGTCGCTGTTCGGGCGGACGGCCTCCACGGCCGCCGCCTCGTCAGGGGAAAGGCCGCCGGCCGTGACCGCCGCGGTGCGCCAGGGCGCGGCGCGTCCGCGTGGACCGCCCGGGGCACCGTTCTCGTCACCGGCGGCACCGGCGGCCTCGGCGCCCATGTCGCCCGCCGGCTCGCCCGCGCCGGCGTCGGGCACCTCGTCCTGACGAGCCGCCGTGGGCCGCGGGCGCCCGGTGCGGACGAACTCCGCCGGGAACTCTCGGTGGCGGGCCCCCGCGTCACCGTCGCGGCCTGTGACGTGACCGACCGGACGGCGCTCGCGGAACTCCTCGGCCGCCTGGCGGCCGAAGGCGACCCCGTGACGGCCGTCTTCCACGCGGCCGGCGTCACCTCCGACACCCGGATCGCGGACTGCACCCCCGCGCTGCTCGCCGAGGAGACCGCGGCCAAGGTGCGCGGCACCGTCCACCTCGACGCCCTGCTCGGCGACGACCTGGACGCCTTCGTGCTCTTCTCGTCGGTCTCCGCCCTCTGGGGCAGCGCGGGCCAGGCCACCTACGCGGCTGCCAACGCCTTCCTCGACGCCACCGCGGAGCGACGGCGCGCACAGGGACGCCCCGCGACCAGCGTGGCATGGGGGCCGTGGGCCGGGCCGGGCATGGCGCACGGCGGGACGGGGACGGGGCTGCGCCGCCTCGGCCTGGTCCCGATGGCGCCCGAGGCGGCGCTCACCGCGCTGTGGCGGGCCCTGGAACACGGCGACAGCGGACTCGCTGTCGCGGACATGGACTGGCCGCGCTTCGCCCCGGCCTTCCTGTCCGGCCGCGAGAGCGCCCTGTTCAGCGACCTCCCCGAGGCCGCGGCGCCCGAGGCGACCGGTGCCACAGAACCCGCGGCCGACCGCTGGCGTGAGCGACTCGCCGCCCTGCCCGACGCAGAGCGGCACCGAGTGCTGACCGAGTTGGTGCGCGCCGAGGCCGCCGCCGTCCTGGGCCACGACTCTGCGCCGGCCGTCGACGTCGGACGGTCCTTCCACGACATCGGTTTCGACTCGCTCACCGCCATCGAGCTGCGCAACCGCCTCACCGCCGCCACCGGTCTGACCCTGCCCGCCGGTACCGTCTTCGACCATCCCACGGCCACCGCGCTCGGCGATCACCTGCGCGAGCGACTGACCGGCGCCGCGCCCGCGCCGCGGGAGGCGCCGAGCAGCCCCACAGCCGCCGACGAGCCGTTGGCCGTCATCGGGATGGCCTGCCGTTTCCCCGGAGGAGTGCGGAGCCCGGAGGACCTGTGGGACCTCGTCGCGGGCGAGCGGGACTCCACGGGCCCGCTGCCCGACGACCGCGGCTGGCCGCTCGAAGCCCTCTACGACCCCGACCCCGCACGTGAGGGGAGCTTCTACACGAGCGGCGGCGGCTTCCTCGACGGCGCGGGGGAGTTCGACGCGGAGTTCTTCGGGATCTCGCCGCGCGAGGCGCTCGCCATGGACCCGCAGCAGCGGCTCCTCCTGGAGACGTCGTGGGAGGCCGTCGAACGCGCGGGTATCGACCCCGGGTCGCTGCGCGGCAGCCAGGGCGGCGTCTATCTCGGCGTCGCCGGGCAGGGATACGGCGCCGGACCGCAGGACCCGACCGCCGACGTGGAGGGCCACCTGCTCAGCGGCACGGTCACGAGCGTCGCCTCCGGGCGCATCGCCTACACCCTCGGCACCGAGGGACCCGCAGTGACCGTCGAGACGGCCTGCTCCTCCTCGCTGGTCGCCCTCCACCTGGCCGGTCAGGCGCTGCGCGCGGGGGAGTGCTCCTTCGCGCTCGTCGGCGGCGCCGCCGTCATGGCGTCCCCCGACGCGTTCGTGGAGTTCAGCCGTCAGCGCGGCCTCTCGCCCGACGGCCGGTGCCGGTCCTTCGCGGACTCCGCCGACGGCACCGGCTGGGGCGAAGGCGTCGGCGTCGTGGTGGTGGAGCGGCTCTCCGAAGCCCGTCGCCTGGGCCATCCGATCCTCGCCCTCGTGCGGGGCTCCGCCGTCAACCAGGACGGCGCCAGCAACGGTCTCACCGCGCCGAGCGGCCCCGCGCAGGAGCGCGTGCTGCGACGGGCGCTCGCCGCCGCCGGGCTGAGCGCGGCCGATGTCGACCTCGTCGAGGCGCACGGCACCGGCACCACCCTCGGCGACCCCATCGAGGCAGAGGCCCTCCTCGCCGTCTACGGCCAGGACCGGCCCAGCGAACAACCATTGTGGCTCGGCTCGTTGAAGTCCAACATCGGTCACACCCAGGCCGCCGCGGGCATCGCGGGCGTCATCAAGACGGTCATGGCCCTCCGCCACGGCCTGTTGCCCCGGACGCTCCACGCCGACACACCCTCCAGCAAGGTGGACTGGTCCGGGGGAGCGGTACGGCTGCTCAACGCGGCCCGCCCGTGGGACGACACCGGCCGCCCGCGCCGAGCGGGCGTGTCGTCGTTCGGCATGAGCGGCACCAACGCGCACGCGGTCCTCGAACAGGCGCCGGACGAGCACCAGGTGGCCGCTCCACCCGACTCGTCCACCGCGCCGGAGCCCATCGCCGGCGACACCGTGGCGCTGCCGCTGTCCGCCGCCTCCGTGCCCGCCCTCCGCGCCCAGGCCCGCTGCCTGCGTGAGCACGCCGAGGCCGAGCCCGGGACGCCCCTCGTGGACCTCGCGCACGCGCTCGCCACCACCCGTACCACGTTCCGCCACCGCGCCGCGGTGACCGGACGCACCCGGCAGGAGATCCTCGGGGCGCTCACGGCACTGGGGGGCGGGGCGCCCGCACCCGGCGCCGTCACGGGGCGCGCGGGCGAGGCCCGCGCGGTGTTCGTGTTTCCGGGGCAGGGGTCGCAGTGGCCGGGTATGGCGCGTGAGTTGTTGGGGTGTTCGCCGGTGTTCGCGGCGCGGGTGGCGGAGTGTGCGGGGGCTCTGGGTCCCTATACGGATTGGTCGTTGGTGGATGTGTTGCGCTCGGGTGAGGGGCTTGAGCGGGTGGATGTGGTGCAGCCGGTGTTGTTCGCGGTGATGGTGTCGTTGGTGGAGGTGTGGCGGTCCTACGGGGTGGAGCCGGCTGCGGTGGTGGGGCATTCGCAGGGGGAGATCGCCGCTGCCTGTGTGGCAGGAGCGCTGTCGTTGGAGGACGCGGCACGTGTCGTCGCGCTGCGCAGCAGGGCACTGGTCGCACTGACCGGCCGTGGCGGCATGGTCTCCCTGGCAGCGTCCGAGGAGCGGGTGCGGGAGCTGCTGCTGCCCTACGCCGGGGAGATCGGTGTGGCCGGGGTGAACGGCCCGCAGGCCGTCGTCGTCGCCGGCGAACCCGCCGCCCTGGAGGGGCTGGTCGCCGACTGCGAGCACGAGGACGTACGGGCCCGGCGGCTCCCCGTCGACTACGCCGCCCACTCCGCACAGGTCGCCGACGTCGGCGACGCGCTGCGCACCTCCCTCGCCGGAGTCCGGCCCCGGACGCCGGAAGTGCCGCTGTACTCCACGGTCACCGGCGACGTCGTCGACGGCGCCGTGCTGGACGCGGGCTACTGGTACCGCAACCTGCGCGAGCCGGTCGCGTTCGCGCGCGCCACGGAGACCCTCCTCGCCGCCGGGCACGACCTGTTCGTCGAGATGAGCCCGCACCCGGTACTGACGGCCGCGGTCGCCGGAACTGCCGAGTCGGCGGGGCGGCCCGTCGCCGCCGTCGGCACGCTGCGTCGCGACGACGGCGGCACCGATCGCCTCCTCGCCTCGCTCGCCGAGGCCTGGGTGCACGGTGCCACCGTGGACTGGGCCGCCGTGCTGCCCCCGCCCTCCGGTCGGCACGTCCCCCTGCCCACCTACGCCTTCCAGTACCAGCGCTACTGGCTGCCCACCCCGGGCCGGTCCGCCGTCGCCGCGACGACGGCGGCCACCGCCCCGGCCCCGACGGCCGGGCCGCCCGAAAGCGATCCGGCGGCCGAACTCGCGACCCGGCTCGCCCCGCTGGACGAGGCCGAGAGCCGCCGTGCCGTCCTCGATCTGGTCCTCGCGCACGCCGCCGCGCTGCTCGGCCACTCCGGCACCACGGCAGTGGAGCCCGAACGTCCCTTCTCCGCGGCGGGGTTCGACTCGATGCTCGCCGTCACGTTCAGGAACCGCCTCAGCACGGCGACCGGGGTTCCGCTGCCACCCACCGCGGTCTTCGACCACCCCACGCCCGCTGCGTTCGCCGCCCACCTCCACGAACGGCTCGCCACCCCACCCGAAACGGAGCGGCCCGTCCTCGCCCAACTGGCGCGGCTCGCCGAGACGCTGGCGGGCGCGGGCACGGACACGCCCGACGCCGACGAGATCGGCGCCCGCCTCCGCGGTCTGCTGCGCTCCTGGGAAAGCCGCCGTCCGCGCGCGGACGGGCCCGGCGGGGCGAACGGCGCCGACACGACGACCGCCTCGGCGGACGAGCTCTTCGAACTTCTCGACAACAACTACGGCGCCTGAGGGAGAAGCGAAACACCCATGCCGGACAACGACAAGCTCCTCGAGTACCTCAGGCGAGCCACCGCCGACCTGGGGGACGCCAGGCGGCGCCTGCGCGAGGCGGAGGACGCCCGCCACGAGCCCGTCGCGATCGTCGCCATGAGCTGCCGCTACCCCGGCGGCGCCGACACTCCCGAGCGGTTGTGGGACCTCGTCGACACCGCTACCGACGCCGTCACGGAGTGGCCCACCGGCCGTGGCTGGGACACCGAGGCACTCTTCCACCCGGACCCCGACCACCCCGGCACCTCCGCCACCCGCCACGGCGGATTCCTGCACGACGCCGCCGACTTCGACCCGGCCTTCTTCGGGATCTCGCCGCGCGAGGCGCTCGCCATGGACCCGCAGCAGCGCCTCGTCCTGGAGACCGCGTGGGAGGCGGTGGAGCGCGCGGCGATCGATCCGGCCGCGCTGCGCTCCAGCCGGACGGGCGTCTTCGTCGGCGCGATGCGCAACGACTACGGCAGCGCCTCGCGTGACGTCCCCGAACTGCAGGGCCTCCTCGACACCGGTACGGCGGCGAGCGTCGTCTCCGGCCGCGTCGCCTACACCCTGGGCCTGGAAGGCCCCGCGATCAGTGTCGACACCGCCTGCTCGTCCTCCCTGGTCGCCCTGCACCTCGCGGTCCGTTCGCTCCGGGCGGGCGAGTGCTCCCTCGCCCTCGCGGGCGGCGTCGCGGTCATGGCGACCCCGGACGCGTTCGTCGCCTTCAGCCGCCAGCGCGCCTTGTCCGCGGACGGGCGATGCAAGGCGTTCGCCGCGGCAGCCGATGGCACCGGCTGGTCCGAGGGAGCGGGGATCGTCGTCCTGGAACGCCTCGCGGACGCCCACCGCAACGGCCGCCGCGTACTCGCCGTCATCCGTGGTTCCGCCGTCAACCAGGACGGCGCGAGCAACGGCCTGACCGCGCCCAACGGCCCCGCCCAGGAACGCGTCATCGCCGACGCTCTGGCCGACGCACGGCTCGCCCCGGGCGACATCGACGCCGTCGAGGCGCACGGTACGGGCACCCGCCTCGGTGACCCCATCGAGGCGCAGGCCCTGCTGGCCGCCTACGGCCAGCGGCGTGACGCTGAACGACCGCTCTGGATCGGGTCGTTGAAGTCGAACATCGGCCACACCTCGGGCGCGGCCGGCGTCGGCGGCGTCATCAAGATGGTCATGGCGCTGCGCCACGGGCGGCTGCCCCGCACCCTGCACGTCGACGAGCCGACCCCGTTCGTCGACTGGTCACGGGGGGCCGTCCGCGTCCTCACCGAACCCCGGCCCTGGGGCGCGTCCGAGAGGCCGCGCCGGGCCGCGGTCTCCGCCTTCGGCGTGAGCGGTACCAACGCCCACCTCGTTCTCGAGGAGCACACCGCCGGGGACGTCGGGGAGACGGCCGCCCCGGCGGGGGCCGCTCCCGCCGAGGGCCCGCTGCCCTGGGTGCTGTCCGCCCGCGACGAGGACGCCCTGCGCGCCCAGGCCGCGCGCCTGCTCGCACACGTCGGCGCCGCGACGGGGGGCAGGTTCGGGGAGGTCCCGGACGGTGCCGTCGGCCGGGCCCTGGCGACGACGCGGTCCGCCTTCGAGCACCGTGCCGTCGTGGTGGCGGAGGACCGGGCCGGGTTCATCGGGGAACTGACCGCGCTCGCCGCGGGCACTCCGTCCCCGCGCCTCGTGCGGGGCACGACCGGGCCCCTCGGCAGGACGGTGTTCGTCTTCCCCGGGCAGGGCTCGCAGTGGCCGGGCATGGCCGTCGGCCTCCTGGACTCCGAGCCCGTGTTCGCGGACCGGATGGCCGCGTGCGAGCGGGCTCTCTCACCGTTCGTGGACTGGTCCCTGGAGGCCGTGCTGCGCGGCACGTGCGGCGCGCCGTCGCTGGAGCGCGTCGACGTGGTGCAGCCAGCGCTGTTCGCGGTGATGGTGTCGCTGGCGGCACTGTGGCGCGCGTACGGGATCGAGCCGGACGCGGTGGTCGGTCACTCCCAGGGGGAGATCGCCGCCGCCTGCGTGGCGGGCGCGTTGTCCCTCGACGACGCGGCCAGGGTCGTCGCGCTGCGCAGCCGGGCTGTGGGGGACATCGCGCGGCGCGGCGGCATGGCGTCCGTGCCGCTGCCCGCCGCCGACGTCGGCCCGCACCTGGAACCGTGGGGTGGACGGCTGTCCGTCGCCGCGGTCAACGGGCCCTCGGCCACGGTCGTCTCGGGAGACCCGGAGGCGGTCGAGGGCCTCGTCGCCGCTCTCGTCGCACGGGACGTGCGGGCACGCGTCATCCCCGTCGACTACGCCTCGCACTCCCCGCACGTGGCGGAGATCGAGGAACGGCTGCACACCGTGCTCGCGGACATCGCCCCGCGCGCCGCCGAGGTGCCGTTCCACTCCACGGTCGACGCCGGCCGGGTGCTCGACACCACGACGCTGGGCCCCGCCTACTGGTACCGCAACCTGCGGCAGACCGTGCGGTTCGAGGAAGCGATCCGGGGCCTGCTCGACGACGGGTACGGGTTCTTCGTCGAGGTCAGTGCCCACCCGGTGCTCACCGTGGGTGTGGAGCAAACCGTCGACTCCGCCGGCCTCGAACGGCCCACCGCCGTGCTCGGCACCCTCCGCCGTGACGACGGCGGCCCGCACCGCTTCCTGCTCGCGCTCGGCGAGGCCCACACCCGTGGCCTCTCCCCTGACTGGTCCCGCGTGTTCGACGGTCACGACGGGACGGCCGAACTGCCCACGTACGCTTTCCGAAGGCGCCCGTACTGGCTGGAGTCTCCGCCCACGACCGTGGCGGACGCACCAGCGGATCCCGTGGAGGACCGCTTCTGGGAGGCCGTCCGTACCGGCGACCTGCCCGAGCTGACCGCCACCCTCGGTGTCGGGCCGGACGAACCGCTCAGTGCCGTGCTGCCCGCGCTCGCCACCTGGCGGCAGCGCCGGGCCGAGCTCGCCACCGTCGAGTCCTGGCGCTACCGGCCCACCTGGCAGCCCCTGCCGGAGCCCGCCACCCCCCGCCTGGCGGGCACCTGGCTCGTCCTGACACCCGCCGCGCTCGCCGAAGAGGCCTGGACCCTCTCCTGCGTCAGCGCCCTCCGGGACCACGGGGCCACCGCGGTCCCCGTCGTCCTCGATACGTCCGACACCGCGCGCGGCCCGCTCGCCGCCCGGCTCACCGACGTCCTGGCCGGCGCCGTGCCCACGGGCGTCCTCTCGCTCCTCGCCACCGACGAACGACCGCACCCGGCCGGCCCGGCGGTGCCCGTCGGCGCCGCCCTCAACCTCGCCCTGGTGCAGGCCCTCGGGGACGCAGGCATCGACGCGCCGCTGTGGTGGGCCACGCGCGGCGCCGTCGCCGTCGGCCCCGCCGACGCGCCCGTCAGCCCGGCGCAGCACGTGAGCTGGGGCCTCGGCCGGTGCGCCGCCCTGGAACATCCGCGCCGCTGGGGCGGCCTCGTCGACCTGCCACCGGAGCTCGACACGCGGGCCGCGTCCCGGCTGTGCGCGGTGCTCGCCGCATTCGGCACCGAGGACCAGCTCGCCGTGCGCCGCGCGGGTGTCCACGGCAGGCGACTCGTCCGCGCCCCCCTCGGTGACGCCGCCCCCCGTCGCACCTGGACCCCGCGCGGCACCACGCTGATCACCGGCGGCACCGGTGGCCTCGGCGCGTACATCGCACGCTGGCTCGCCCGGGAGGGCGCCGAGCACCTCGTCCTCGTCAGCCGCCGCGGTCCCGCCGCGCCCGGGGCCGACGCGCTCGTCGAGGAGGTCAGGGGGCTGGGCACCCGTGCCACGGTCGCCGCCTGCGACATCACCGACCGGGACGCGCTCGCCTCGCTCGTCGCGGAACTGGCGGCGGACGGCTGCGAGATCCGTGCCGTGCTGCACGCCGCCGCCGGCGGCTCGCTCGTGGCCCTGGACGACACGGATCCCGACGAGTTCGCCGACACGCTGCACGCCAAGGCACGGGGTGCGTCGCACCTGGACGCGCTGTTCGACCGGGACACGCTCGACGCCTTCGTGCTGTTCTCGTCCATATCCGGCGCGTGGGGCAGCGCGATCCACGGCGCGTACGCCGCGGCCAACGCCCACCTCGACGCGCTCGCCGAGAACCGCCGGGCCCGGGGCCTCACCGGCACCTCGGTGGTCTGGGGTATCTGGAGCCCCGAGGACGGCGGCGGCATGGCGGCCGGCCTCGCCGAGGACCAACTGCGCGCGCAGGGAGTGGTGTTCATGCCACCCGCCACCTGCGTCGCCGCCCTCAAGCAGGTCCTCGACCACGACGAGACGCTCACCCTCGTCGCCGACATCGACTGGAACAGGTTCGCCCCGGTCTTCACCACCGGCAGGCCGAGCCCCTTCATCGGTGGTGTCCCCGAGGCCCGCGCCGCCCTGGCGCCGGGCCCCGCACCGGCCTCCGACGACGCGGCTCCGGCCACCGGGAGCCTCCGCGACCGGTTGCGCGACCTGACCGCGGCCGAGAGCGAACGCCTCCTGACCGACCTCGTGCGCACCGAGGCAGCCACCGTCCTCGGCCACGACACCGACGCGTCCATGGCGCCCGACCGCGCCTTCCGCGACCTCGGCTTCGACTCGCTGACCGCGGTGGAGATGCGCAACCGGCTCGCCGCGGCGACCGGTCTGCGCCTGCCCGTCACGGTCGTCTTCGACTACTCCTCGCCCGGCGCCCTCGCCCGCCACCTGCGCACCGAACTCCTCGGCGACCGGGCCGCCGTGGCCGCCGTGCCGAGGGTGCGCGCGGTCGCGGACGACGACCCGATCGTCGTCGTCGGCATGAGCTGCCGTTATCCGGGCGGTGTCGCCACCCCGGAGGAGCTGTGGCGGCTCGTCGCCGACGGCCGCGACGCGGTCGGCGGACTCCCCGCCGACCGCGGCTGGAACCTGGACGCGCTCTACGACGCCGACCCCGACCGGCCCGGCACCAGCTACGCGGCGGCGGGCGGCTTCGTCTACGACGCGGGCCGGTTCGACGCGGAGTTCTTCGGGATCTCGCCGCGCGAGGCGCTCGCCATGGACCCGCAGCAGCGGCTCCTCCTGGAGACGTCATGGGAGGTACTGGAGCGCGCGGGTGTGGACCCGCGCACCCTGCGATCCAGCCGTACCGGCGTCTTCGTGGGCGCCGCCTACCAGGGGTACGGCGGCAGCATGGACGATGTCCCAGAAGAACTCGAAGGGCTCTTCGTCGCGGGCATCTCCACCAGCGTCCTGTCCGGTCGCGTCGCCTACACCCTCGGCCTCCAGGGGCCGGCCGTGACCGTGGACACGGCCTGCTCGTCCTCGCTCGTCGCGGTCCACCTGGCCGCGCAGGCGCTCCGCAACGGCGACTGCGCCCTGGCCCTCGCGGGCGGCGCGACCGTGATCGGCTCGCCCCTGACCTTCACCGGTTTCAGCCGGCAGCGCGGGCTCGCCCCCGACGGCCGCTGCAAGTCGTTCGCGGCGTCGGCCGACGGCTTCGGCATGGCGGAGGGCGTCGGGCTCCTGCTCCTGGAGCGCCTGTCCGACGCCCGCCGCAACGGGCATCGGGTGCTCGCGCTCGTGCGCGGCTCCGCCGTCAACCAGGACGGTGCGAGCAACGGTCTCACCGCGCCCAGCGGCCTCGCCCAGCAGCGCGTGATCAACGAGGCCCTCGCCGACGCCGGTCTCACCGCGGCCGACGTGGACGCCGTGGAGGCGCACGGCACCGGCACCACCCTCGGCGACCCCATCGAGGCGCAGGCCGTCCTCGCCACGTACGGACAGGGCCGTGACGAACCCCTCCACCTGGGTTCGCTGAAGTCCAACATCGGGCACAGCCAGGCCGCCGCCGGTGTCGCGGGCATGATCAAGATGATCCTCGCCCTGCGCCACGAGGTCCTCCCGGCGACCCTGCACGTCGACGAGCCGTCCGCGAACGTCGACTGGTCCGCCGGCGCCGTCTCGCTGCTCACCGGAGCCGCGCCCTGGCCCGCGAACGGCCGCCCGCGGCGCGCCGGAGTCTCCTCCTTCGGTCTGAGCGGCACCAACGCCCACGTGATCGTCGAAGAGCCCCCCGTCGAACAGCCCCCCGCCGACGAGGAGCCCGCGCGGGCCGGGGCGGGGTTCCCCGACACGGACGTGCCGTGGGTCCTCTCCGCCCGTACGGGCGAGGCGCTGCACGAGCAGGCCGTGCGGCTGCGGGCGCATGTCACGGGCCTGCCCGGTCTGCGCCCCGCCGACATCGGGTACTCGCTCGCCACCACCCGTACCGCGTTCCGCCACCGCGCCGCCGTCGTCGGCCGCGACCGGGACACCCTGCTCGCGGCGCTCGACACCCTCATCGACGGTCGCACCGGCCCCGGCGCCGTGCGCGGCACCACCTCCCAGGACAGCCGCGCGGTGTTCGTGTTTCCGGGGCAGGGGTCGCAGTGGCCGGGTATGGCGCGTGAGTTGTTGGGGTGTTCGCCGGTGTTCGCGGCGCGGGTGGCGGAGTGTGCGGGGGCTCTGGGTCCCTATACGGATTGGTCGTTGGTGGATGTGTTGTGCTCGGGTGAGGGGCTTGAGCGGGTGGATGTGGTGCAGCCGGTGTTGTTCGCGGTGATGGTGTCGTTGGTGGAGGTGTGGCGGTCCTACGGGGTGGAGCCGGCTGCGGTGGTGGGGCATTCGCAGGGGGAGATCGCCGCTGCCTGTGTGGCCGGAGCGCTGTCGTTGGAGGACGCGGCGCGTGTCGTCGCGCTGCGCAGCAGGGCACTGGTCGCACTGACCGGCCGTGGCGGCATGCTGTACATCCCGCTGCCCGCGGAGCAGGTCGAGGCCCGGCTCGACACCTGGGCGGGCCGGTTGGACATCGCCGCCGTCAACGGCCCCACGACGGTGACCGTCTCGGGCGACTCCGACGCACTGGAGGAACTGCACGACGCACTCGCCGACGACGGCGTACTCTGCTGGCCCATCCCCGGGGTCGACTTCGCCGGGCACTCACCGCAGGTCGACGAGATCCACGACGAACTGCGCACCCTCCTGGACGGGATCACGCCCCGCTCGTCGCGCGTGCCGTTCTACTCGACCGTCACCGGCGGCCTGCTCGACACCTCCCGCCTCGACGCCGCGTACTGGTACCGCAACCTGCGCGAGCCCGTCGCCTTCCGCCGCGCCGTGGACGCCCTCCTCGCCGACGGCCACCGCCTGTTCGTCGAGGCCGGCGCTCACCCGGCACTCGCCGTGTGGATCCGGGAAGCCCTGGAGACGGCTGGCGCCGGCGGTGGTGTCGTGGGCACCCTGCACCGGGACGAGGGCGGCCGTGCCCGTGTGCTCACCTCGCTCGCCGAACTCCACGCACTCGGACACCCGGTGGACTGGGACGCGGTCTTCGACGGCACCGGTGCCCGCCGCTGCGAGCTGCCCACCTACGCCTTCCAGCGCCGCCACTACTGGATGGAGCCCTCGCGGCAGGAGACCGGGGGCGGCGTCCACCCCGTCGACCAGGGATTCTGGGACGCCGTGGCCGGAGCGGACCCGGACGCCCTCGCCGACCACCTGCGCGTGCAGGACGACGACGTGCGCGCCGCCATGAACGCGGTGAGGCCCGTACTCTCCGACTGGCTGCGCAGCCGCCGGAGCCGGTCCGTGCTGGACTCCTGGCGTCATCGCGTCACCTTCAAGCCCCTCACCTCGGAGCGGAGTTCCGGCCTCGGCGGGGCGATCTGGTGGCTCGTCGCGCCCGCCGCCGCCGAGTCCCCGGTCGTCGCCGGCTGCGTCCAGGCGCTGCGCGAGCACGGTGCACACCCCGTCCTGGTGGAACTCGACGCCGAGGACGTCGGGGAGCACGGTCGCCGACCCCTCGCCGACCGCCTGCGCGCTCTCGCCGGGAACTCCCCGGCAGTCGGCGTGCTCTCGCTGTTGGCGCTCGACGAGACCCCGTACACCGACGACACCGTCCTGCCCACCGGTCTCGCCCTCACCACCGCGTTGCTCCAGACGCTCGGTGACGCCGACGTCCGCGTACCGCTGTGGTGCGCGACCCGGGGCGCGGTCAGCGTGGGACGCTCCGACCGCCTCCGCGCACCCCTCCAAGCCCTGCTCTGGGGGCTCGGCGGGGTCGCCGCCGTCGAGTACCCCGAGCGCTGGGGCGGCCTCGTCGACCTGCCCGAACGCATCGACGAGCGGGCCCGCGGGCGGCTCGCCGCCGTCCTCGCGCACCCGGACGGCGAGGACCAGTTCGCCGTGCGCGCCTCCGGGGTCTTCGGGAGGCGTCTCGCCCGCGCGGAGCCGGCGCCCGAGCACGCCGCGGCCGACTGGACACCGGACGGCACCGTCCTGGTCACCGGCGCCACCGGAGGGCTCGGCGCCCGCATCGCCCGCAGGCTCGCCCGCAGTGGCACCGCACACCTGCTGCTCACCAGCCGCGCCGGCCCGGACGCTCCCGGTGCCGAAGCACTTGCTGCTGAACTCGCCTCCTCTGACGTCGAGTTCACCATCGCGGCCTGTGATGCCGCCGACCGCGACGACCTCGCCCGGCTCCTCGAAGGCATTCCGCCGGAGCGGCCCCTGCGCGCCGTGTTCCACGCCGCGGGTGTCCTGGACGACGGCGTCCTGGACACCCTCACCCCGGAGCGCGCCGCCGGGGTGCTGCGCCCGAAGGCGGACGCCGCGACCCATCTCGACGAGCTCACCCAGGACGCGGATCTGACGGCCTTCGTGCTGTTCTCCTCGCTGGCCGGGACCCTCGGCGGCACCGGACAGGGCAGCTATGCCGCAGCCAACGCCTTCCTCGACGCCCTCGCACAGGCCCGCCGCGACCGCGGGCAGCGGGCCACCTCCGTGGCCTGGGGCCTGTGGGGCGGCGACAGCCTGGCCTCGGGCGCCACCAGCGAACGCCTCGTCCGGGGCGGCCTGCCCGCGATGGACCCGGACCTCGCCGTGGACGCCCTGTGGCAGGCCCTCGGCGACGACGAGACACGGCTGATCGTCGCCGACTTCGCCTGGGACCGCTTCGTCCGCGCCTACACCGCGCTGCGGCCCAGCGCCCTCCTCGGGGACCTCCCCGAGGTCCGCCGCGCCCTCGCCGGGACCGCCGCCTCGCCCGGCGGGGGAGAGGACGGTCTCGCCGTCCGGCTGGCGGGACTGTCGGAGGCCGAACGCACCCAGGCACTGGCCGAGGTGGTGCGGAGGTGCGCCGCCGATGTCCTGGGCCACGACGATCCGGCCGCCATCGAACCGGGGCGCGCGTTCAAGGACCTCGGGTTCGACTCGCTGACCGCCGTCGAGCTCCGCGACCGCCTCGCCCGGGCCACCGGACTGCGCCTTCCCGTGACCCTCGTGTTCGACCACCCGACCACCGAAGCGCTCGTGGCGCACCTGTCCGCGCACGTGTCCGGGGGGCGGGCCGGCGCGGCCGGGCCCGCCCCCGCCCCCGCGCCTCGTGCGGTCCTGGCAGACGACCCCGTGGCCATCGTCGCGATGAGCTGTCGCTTCCCCGGTGGCGTCACCAGCCCCGAGGAGTTCTGGCAGCTCCTGGCGGACGGCACCGACGCCGTCTCCGGGTTCCCCACCGACCGCGGCTGGGACCTGGAGGGCCTCTACGACCCCGACCCGGAGAAGGCCGGCCGCACCTACGCCCGCGAGGGCGGCTTCCTCTACGACGCCGACCACTTCGACCCCGCCTTCTTCGGCATGTCGCCCCGCGAGGCCCTCACCGTCGACCCGCAGCAACGCCTGCTGCTGGAGACCGCGTGGGAGGCGTTCGAGCGGGCGGGCATCGACCCGCGGACCGTCAGGGGCGGTGACGGCGGCGTCTTCGTCGGCTCCAGCTACCGCGACTACGGCTCCCGTGTCACCGAGCCGTCCGAGGAGTTCGAGGGCTACCTCGGCATCGGTAGCGCCGGCAGCGTCGCCTCCGGGCGCATCGCGTACACCTTCGGCCTGGAGGGCCCGGCCGTGACCGTGGACACCGCCTGTTCCTCCTCCCTGGTCGCCGTCCACATGGCGGCCCAGGCGCTGCGAGGCGGCGAGTGCTCCCTGGCGCTCGCGGGCGGTGTCACCGTGATGGCGACACCGGGCGCGTTCGTCGAGTTCAGCCGACAGCGCGGCCTCGCGGCCGACGGCCGGTGCAAACCCTTCGCCGCCGCCGCCGACGGCACCGCGTGGGCCGAGGGCGCGGGCCTGCTGCTCCTTGAGCGTCTGTCCGACGCCCGGCGCAACGGGCATCCGGTGCTTGCGCTCGTGCGCGGTTCGGCCGTCAATCAGGACGGCGCCAGCAACGGCCTCACCGCGCCGAACGGGCCCTCCCAGCAGCGCGTCATCCGCCAGGCCCTCGCCGCCGCGGGCCTCGCGCCCGGCGACATCGACGCCGTGGAGGCACACGGCACCGGCACGAAGCTCGGCGACCCCATCGAGGCGCAGGCCCTGATCGCCACGTACGGGCAGCGCCCCGCCGAACGGCCCCTGCTCGTCGGGTCGCTGAAATCCAACATCGGCCACAGTCAGGCCGCCGCGGGAGTCGCCGGCATCATCAAGACGGTCCTCGCCATGCGGCACGGCACGCTCCCGGCAACCCTCCACGTCGACGAGCGGACGCCCTACGTGGACTGGTCCGCCGGCCATGTGCGGGTGCTCACCGAGAACACCGCCTGGCCCGACGGCGAGGGCCCGCGCCGCGCCGCCGTGTCGTCCTTCGGCGTCAGCGGCACCAACGCCCACACCATCCTGGAGCACGTCCCCGACCCGCCGAGGCCCGCGGTGACCCCGGCGTCGGGGCGGTGCCTGCCCTGGCTGCTCTCCGCCCGCGGCGAGGACGCTCTGCGCGCCCAGGCCCGCCGCCTCCTCGCGCACGTCGGAGCCGACGCGTCGCTCCACCCCGACGTCATCGGCAAGGGCCTGGCCACCGGCCGCAGCTCCTTCGAGCACCGGGCCGTCCTCGTCGGCGCCGACCGGCACGCGTTGGAGGCGGCCCTCACCGCGCTGGCCGATGGCACCCCGTCGGCCGACGTGGTCGCGGGTGTCGCCGGGCGCGGTGGCAGGACCGCCTTCCTGTTCCCCGGACAGGGCAGCCAACGCCTCGGCATGGGCGCCGAACTCCACCGGACCTCGCCGGTGTTCGCCGACGCGTTCGACGCGGTGTGCGCGGAGTTCGACCCGCTCCTGGACCGGCCGCTGCGCGACGTCGTCCACGCCGCGGCGGGAAGCGACGACGCGGCGCTGCTCGACACGACGGCCTACACCCAGCCGGCCCTGTTCGCGGTCGGCGTCGCCCTCCACCGGCTCGCCGAGTCGTACGGGGTGCGGTCCGACCTCGTCACCGGGCACTCCGTCGGGCAGCTGACCGCCGCGCACGTCGCGGGCGTGCTGTCGCTCCCCGACGCCGCCGCCCTGGTGGCCGCCCGGGGCCGGCTGATGCAGGCCATGCCCGACGGCGGCGCAATGGTCGCGCTCACCGTCCCCGAGGCGGACCTGCTCCCGCAACTGGCCGGAAGAGAGGCGGAGATCGCGATCGCCGCCGTCAACGGACCCGCCGCCACCGTCCTGTCCGGCGACGCGGCTGCCGTCGAGGCGATCGCGGCGCACTGGCGGGAGAGGGGCGCCAGGACCCGCCGCCTCCCGGTCAGCCACGCCTTCCACTCCCCGCACATGGACGGCATGCTGGCCGACTTCCGGGCCGTCGCCGAACAGGTCGCCTACCACGCGCCGAACACCCCCGTCGTCTCGGACCTGACCGGCGCACTCGCCACCGCCGCCGAACTGTGCGACCCCGGCCACTGGGTACGTCACGTCCGCTCCACCGTCCGCTTCCGGGACGTCGTGCGCACCCTGGAGGCCGCGGGCGCCACCGCCATGGTGGACCTCGGCCCCGACGGCGCCCTGGCGGCCCTCGGCCAGGACTGCCTCAGCGGGGACGCGGACGGTGTCCGGCTGGTGCCGCTGCTCCGCAAGGACCTGCCGGAGCCCGCCGCGGTCACCACCGCCCTGGCCCGACTGCACGTCCACGGCGTCTACCTCGACTGGGCGCCGCTGTTCGCCGACGTACCGGACGGCCGTGCGGCTCTGCCCACGTACGCCTTCCAGCGCTCCCGCTACTGGCTCGCGCCCACCCCCGCGGCGACTGACATGCCCGCGGCGGGCCTGCTGCCGTCCACACATCCCCTCCTCGGCGCGGGCTCCCCGCTCGCCGAAACCGGCGGCTTCCTGTTCACCGGCCGGCTGTCCGTCGCCGCCCACCCGTGGCTCGCCGACCACGCCGTCCACGGCGGTGCGCTCCTCCCCGCCACGGCCTTCCTCGAACTCGCCGTCCACGCGGGCGACCGCACCGGTTGCGCGGAGGTCGACGAACTCACGCTGGAAGCCCCCCTGACCCTGCCGGCCCGCGGCGCCGTCACCCTGCAACTCACCGTCCAGGCACCCGACGCGACCGGCGGCAGGGCCTTCGCCGTCCACGCGCGGCCCGAGCACGCCGCGCCCGACGAGCCCTGGACCCGGCACGCGAGCGGTCGCCTCGCCGACGGCACGCCGACCGACGCCGCCGACCTCACGGCATGGCCGCCCCCGGGAGCCGAACCCCTGTCCGTCGACGGCCTCTACGAGCGCCTCGCCGGCGGCGGATTCGCCTACGGTCCCGCCTTCCAGGGACTGTGCGCAGCCTGGCGTCTGGGGAACGACGTCTATGCCGAGGCGCGCCTCCCCGAGGCACAGCGGACGGACGCGGGCCGCTACGGGCTGCACCCGGCGCTCCTCGACAGCCTGCTGCACTCGCTGGCGTTCGGCGTACTCGAAGGCAGCGACCGGAGCTGGCTGCCGTTCTCCTGGAGCGGTGTACGGCTGCACGCGTCGGGCGCGGCGGCCCTGCGGCTGCGCATGACGCCCACGGGGCGCGATTCCGTCGCCCTGACGGTCGCCGACCCCTCCGGATCCCTGGTCGCCACCGCCCGCTCCCTGGTGCTCAGGCCGGTGACCGCCGAGCGGATCCAGGAGTCCCGCACGGGTGCGCACGAGGACTTGTTCCGTCCGGAGTGGCCCGTCACCGCGCCCGTCCGCGAGGTGCCCACGTCCCTGGCCGTGCTCGGAAACTCCTTCGCGGACCTCGCGCCGACCCACGAGGACCTCACCGCCCTGGGCGCCACGATCGACGCCGGCGCCGAGCTGCCGGCCTTCGTGCTGACCGCGCTGCCGGGCTCGGGCGGCGGCACGGACGGCGACGGCACGGGCGGTGGCGCCGGCGACACGGCCCGCGCCGTCCACGAACTCACCGCCCGCGTACTGGAACTGGTGCGCACCTGGCTCACCGACGAGCGGTTCGAAGGGGCCAGGCTGGCCCTCGTCACCGAGGGCGGCGTCCCCGTGGCCCCCACGGACGACGTACCCGACCCGGCACACGCCGCCGTGTGGGGCCTGGTCCGCTCCGCGCAGACCGAGAACCCCGACCGGTTCGTGCTCCTCGACACCGACGGCGACCCGGCCTCGCGCGCCACCGTGACCGCCGCGCTCGCCACCGGCGAACCCCAACTCGCCCTCCGCGCCGGACAGCTCCACGCCGCGCGCCTGGCCCGCGTTCCCCGGACCCTGCCCGAGCGCGGAACCCCGTGGGACCCGGACGGCACCGTCCTGATCACCGGCGGGACCGGCTCCATCGGCGCCCTGGTCGCCCGCCATCTCGCCGGCGAGCACGGCGTACGGCACCTTCTGCTCACCAGCCGCAGCGGGACCGACGCCGACGGCGCGGGCGCACTCCTCGCCGACCTGGCAGCAGCGGGCGCCGACGCCAGGATCGTCGCCTGCGACGCCGCCGACCGGGTGGCCATGGCGAAACTCCTGGACGGCCTCGAGCCCCCGCTGCGTGCGGTCGTGCACACCGCCGGCGTCATCGACGACGGCGTGGTCGCCGACATGGCGCCCGAGCAGCTCCACCGCGTGCTGCGCCCCAAGGTCGACGCCGCCGTCAACCTCCACGAGCTGACCGCCGACCAGGACCTGTCCGCGTTCGTCCTGTTCTCCTCCATCGCCGGGGTCTTCGGTGGCATGGGGCAGGCCAACTACGCGGCGGCCAACGCCTTCCTGGACGCCCTGGCCCACCGGCGACGCGCCCGAGGCATGCCCGGCGTCTCGCTCGCCTGGGGCCTGTGGGCCACCGGCGGCGGCATGACCGGGCACCTGGGCGAGGCCGACCTGGCCCGGATCGCCCGCGGCGGCATCGTCCCCTTCGCACCGGCGGACGGGATCGCCCTCTTCGACACGGCCACCGCCCTGGACGCGCCCGCTCTCCTGCCGCTGCGCCTCGACACCGGCGCCCTGGCGGCACAGGCCGCCGCGGGCGGGGTGCCCGCCTTCCTGCGGGGACTCGTACGCGCACCCGTACGCCGCGCCGCGGCGGCCGACGGCCCCGGTCACGACGGCGCCGACGCCCTGCGGCAGCGCCTGGCAGGGCTGCCCCCGGCCCGGCGCGAGCGGATTCTCGTCGACGTGGTCCGCACCCACGCCGCCCTGGTGCTCGGCTTCCCCGATCCGGTGGCAGTCGGTGCCGAACTGCCGCTGTTGGACATCGGCTTCGACTCGCTGACCGCAGTGGAGCTGCGCAACCGGCTGCGGGGCGCCACCGGTCTGGCCCTGCCCGCGACGCTGCTCTTCGACCACCCCACCGCCGTAGCGGTCGCCCGCCACCTCGCCGAGGAGATCGCCCCCGGGGACGAACCGGGCGGGCCCGACCCCGCGGTCCTCGCCGGACTCGACGGCCTGGAGACCGCGGTGCGTGACGCCGTGCACGACGACGCAGTCCGCACCGCGCTGACGGCCCGGCTCCAGGGCCTCCTGGAGACGCTCCGCCCGCCCTCCGCCCCCGAGGCGTCCGCCGTCGAGGACCGCATGGGCTCCACCGACGACGAGCTCTTCGACTTCATCGACAGCGAACTCGGCAGTCCATGACGCAGCCGCCGCGCTCACGACCCCGACCGCCCCGCGTACGAAGGTGACGATGCACGGTGAATGACGACAAGCTGCGCGACTACCTCAAGCGGGTGGCCGCCGACCTGCACCGGACCAAGCAGCGCCTCGGCGAGGCCGAGGCCAAGGACCAGGAGCCCATCGCCGTCGTCGCCATGGGCTGCCGCTACCCCGGCGGTGTGCGCACCCCCGAGGAGCTGTGGCACCTCGTCTCGACGGGGACCGACGCGATCACCCCCTTCCCCGCCGACCGCGGCTGGGACCTGGCCGACCTGCACGACCCGGCGGGGGAGCGCCCCGGCACCACCTACAGCGCGGAGGGAGGCTTCCTCGACGACGTCGCCGACTTCGACCCCGGATTCTTCGGGATCTCCCCGCGCGAGGCCCTCGCCATGGACCCGCAGCAGCGGCTCCTCCTGGAGACCAGCTGGGAGACCTTCGAACGCGCGGGGATCGACCCGCACACCCTGCGCGGCAGCCGCACCGGGGTCTTCGCCGGGGTGATGTACCAGGACTACGCGGTCCGGCTGCGCGACGTGCCCGAGGACGTCCGGGGCTACCTCGGCAACGGCAGCTCCGACAGCGTCGCGTCCGGTCGCGTCGCCTACACCTTCGGCCTCGAAGGCCCCGCCCTCTCCGTGGACACCGCGTGTTCGTCGTCCCTGGTCGCGCTGCACCTGGCCTGCCAGGCGCTACGGCAGGGCGACTGCGCGCTCGCGCTCGCCGGCGGCGCCATGGTGATGTCCACGCCGGTGCCGTTCGTGGAGATGAGTCGGCAGAACGGCCTCGCCGCCGACGGCCGGTGCAAGTCGTTCTCGGCCGCCGCCGACGGCACCGGCTGGGGGGAGGGCGTCGGCATGCTCCTCCTGGAGCGCCTCTCGGACGCCCGGCGCAACGGACACCCGGTGCTCGCGCTCGTCCGGGGCTCCGCGGTCAACCAGGACGGCGCCAGCAGCCGCCTCACCGCGCCGAACGGGCCGTCCCAACAGCGCGTCATCCGCCAGGCCCTCGCCCACGCCCGACTCTCGGCGGCGGACGTCGACGTCGTCGAGGCCCACGGCACGGGCACCCCGCTCGGCGATCCCATCGAGGCACAGGCGCTCCTCGCCACCTACGGCCGGGAACACACCGCCGAGCGGCCGCTGCTCATCGGCTCGCTGAAGTCCAACATCGGACACACCCAGGCCGCCGCCGGCGTGGGCGGCGTCATCAAGATGGTCCTCGCCATGCGGCACGGCGTGGTGCCGCCCTCCTTGCACGGGGCGGAGCCCACCCCCCAGGTCGACTGGTCCACAGGGACGCTGAAGCTTGTCACGGACGCCACCGACTGGCCCGAGACCGGGCGTCCGCGCCGCGCCGCCGTGTCCTCCTTCGGAGTCAGCGGCACCAACGGCCACGTCGTCCTGGAACAGGCCGAGCCCGCCGAGATCCCGCCTCCCGCCGGGGAACCCACCGGTCCCGTGCCGTGCGTGCTGTCGGGGCGAAGCGCCGACGCGCTGCGCGCCCAGGCCGCCGCGCTGCACGCCCACGTGGAGCGCGCGCCCGGCCTCCACCCCGCCGACATCGCCCACACCCTGGCGACGGGCCGGGCCGCGCACGAGCACCGGGCCGCCCTCGTCGCCGACGACCGCCAGGCGCTGCTCGACGGGCTGGCCGCGCTCGCCCGCGGCACCGACCCGCTGCCGCCGGGCGCCGTGCGCGGCACGGCCCGCACCGGCGAGGCGGTCGCCTTCGTCTTCCCCGGCCAAGGCTCCCAGTGGCCCGGCATGACCCGTGAACTCCTCGACACCTCCGCGGTGTTCGCAGCCCGCTTCGCCCGGTGCGCCGACGCTCTCGCCCCGTACACCGACTTCTCGCTCACGGACGTGGTCCGCGGTGTCCCCGGCGCCCCGGGGCTGGACCGCGTGGACGTCGTCCAGCCCGCCCTGTTCGCGGTGATGGTCTCCCTCGCCGAGCTGTGGCGGGCCCACGGCGTCGAGCCCGCGGCCGTGGTGGGGCACAGCCAGGGGGAGATCGCCGCCGCCTGCGTCGCCGGCGCGCTCACCCTGGACGACGCCGCGAAGGTCGTCGCGCTGCGCGCGAGGGCGCTGCGGGCCCTCGCCGGGCACGGTGGCATGGCGTCGGTGTCGCTGCCCGCCGACCGCGTCCGGGAACGCATCGTGCCCTGGGCCGGGCGCATCGCGCTCGCCGCCGTCAACGGCCCCGAGTCGGTCGCCGTCTCCGGCGACCCCGAGGCGCTGGCCGAACTTCTCACCGCCCTCGACGCCGAGGGAGTGAGGACCCGCGCCATCCCGGTCGACTACGCCTCGCACGGTCCGCAGGTAGAGGCGATCCGCGCGGAGCTGTCCCGGAACCTGGCGGACATCGCGCCCCTTCCTGCCGTCGTGCCCTTCTACTCGACCGTCACCGGCGGCCTGCTGGACACCGGCCTGCTGGACGCCGCCTACTGGTACGAGAACCTCCGCCACACCGTGGAGTTCGAACGGGCCACGCAGGCCCTGCTCGCCGACGGGCACCGCGTGCACGTCGAGGTCAGCCCGCACCCCGTGCTGACCTCCGCCCTCCAGGACACCGCCGCGGCGGCCGGCACCGACACCCTCGCGCTCGGCACCCTGCGCCGCGACGACGGCGGTCGGCGTCGCGTGCTCACCGCGCTCGCGGAGCTGCACGTGCGCGGCGTGCCCGTCGACTGGGACGCCGCGCTCCCCGGGCACCACCCCCCACGCGCCGACCTGCCCACGTACGCGTTCCAGCGGGAGCGCTACTGGCTGGAGGACACCGGCGCGCCGGCGGGCGACGCCGCCTCGCTCGGCCTCGCCCCCTCCGGGCATCCGCTCCTCGGCGCCGTCGTCGCGCTCGCCGACAGCGGAGGCCTGCTGTTCACCGGCAGGCTCTCGCCACGCACCCACCCCTGGCTCGCCGACCACACCGTCCACGGCGACACCCTGCTGCCCGGTACCGCCTTCCTGGAACTCGCCGTCCTCGCCGGGGACCGCACGGGCTGCTCCCATGTCCGGGAGATCACCCTCGAAGCGCCCCTCACACTGCCGCCGGACGGCGGCATCGTGCTGCGACTGTCCGTCGGCGTGCCCGCCGCCGACCGCACCCGCACCCTCGCCCTGCACGCGCGGCCCGACGACCCCGACACCGACGAGGAGTGGACCCGCCACGCCACCGGCGTTCTCGCCCCTGCGGCACCGGCCCCCGTCCCGGTCGCCGCCCCGAGCGCCTGGCCGCCGCCCGGCGCGGTCCCCGTCGACCTCGATGGCATGTACGCGCGCTACGCCGAGGGGGGATTCGCCTACGGCCCCGCCTTCCAGGGACTCACGGCGGTGTGGCGGCTCGGCGACGACCTGTACGCCGAAGCCGCGCTGCCGCCCGCGATCCACCAGGACGCGCGACGGTTCGCCCTGCATCCGGCGCTGCTCGACGCCGCTCTGCACGCCACCGGAGTCACCACCGACGCGGAGAGCGAGGGCGGCCGCATGCCGTTCGTCTGGTCGGGGGTGACCCTGCACGCGTCGGGAGCCGCCGCGCTGCGCGTCCGGGTGACCAGGACCGCGCCGGACACCCTCGCACTCGATGTCGCCGACGCCACCGGAAGCCCCGTCGCCTCGGTGGATTCCCTGGTGCTTCGCCCTGCCGCACCGGCCGCCGCCGCGGCCCGCACCCACCACGACTCGCTGTTCCGGGTGGAGTGGGCCCCCGTCACCTGCCCGCCCGCTCCCGTCGACGCCGTCTGGGCGGTCATCGGCCCGGGGGACACCGGCCTGCCGGCATCGACCGCCCACGCCGACACCGCCGCCCTCGTCGCCGCCCTCGACGCCGGCAGCGCGCCCCCCGGGCTGGTGATGATGCCCCGACCGACCTGCCACGAGGGTGACCGGGACGACGTCGCGGACATGCACACCGCGGTCCACAGGGCTCTGGGGACGCTCCAGACCTGGCTGGCCGACCCGCGGCTCGCGGGGACGAGGCTCGCCCTCGTCACCCGGGGCGCCGTCGGCGACGCGCCCGCGGACCCGGCCGGCGCGGCCGTGTGGGGGCTGGTGCGCTCCGCCCAGTCCGAACACCCCGGCCGGTTCGTCCTCCTGGACCTGGACCCGGACCGCGAGGCGGCGGCGGAGACCGTCGCCTCGGCGCTCACCTCCGGGGAACAACAAGTCGCCGTACGCGGCGACACCGTCCTCACCCCCAGGCTCGCCAAGGTCCCGACCACCGACCCGGTACCCCTCACGCTCGACCCCGACGGCACCGTCCTTGTCACCGGCGGCACCGGACTGCTCGGCACCCACGTGGCCCGCCACCTCGTGGCACGGCACGGCGTCCGCCGCCTCCTCCTCACCGGACGCCGCGGGCCGGACGCGCCGGACGCCGCCGGCATCGCCGCGGAACTCACCGCGCTCGGCGCCCACGTCACGGTCGCCGCCTGCGACGTCGCCGACCGGAGCGCCCTCGCCTCGCTGCTCGACCGGATTCCCGGCGACCACCCGCTGACAGCCGTCGTGCACGCCGCGGGCGTCCTCGACGACGGTGTCGTCACCTCCCTCACCCCGGACCGGGTCGACGCGGTGCTGCGCCCCAAGGCCGACGCCGCCCGGTACCTGCACGAGCTCACGCGGGACACGGAGCTGCGGGCGTTCGTCCTCTTCTCCTCCGCCGCGGGCACCCTCGGCGGCCCCGGGCAGGGCAACTACGCTGCCGCCAACGCCTACATGGACGCCCTCGCCCAGCGGCGCCGCGCGCTCGGCCTGCCCGCGCAGTCCCTCGCCTGGACCCTGTGGGAGCAGCGCTCCGCCCTGACCGGCCACCTCGACGCCGCCGACCTGCGTCGCCTGGCCCGCTCCGGCATGCCGCCGCTCACCACCGACGAGGGCCTCGCCCTCCTCGACGCGGCGCTCACGGTCGACGCCGCCGCGTTGGTGCCGCTCCGGCTCGATCCGCGTGCGCTGCGGGCCCGGGCCGCCGAGGGCGAGCCGGTGCCGCCGCTCCTGCGCTCCCTCGTGCGCGTGCCGCTGTCGCGCAGGGCCGCGGCCGACGGCACCCCGGGGAGCGCCGGTGACGCCCCGTCCGAGGGCCTTGCCGCGCTGCCGGAGGCCGAACGCCTCCGCGTGCTCGTCCGGTTGGTGTGCGCCCAGGCCGCCGCCGTGCTCGGGCACACCTCCGACGGCGCGGTCGCCCCGGCGCGTGCCTTCCGCGACCTCGGGTTCGACTCCCTCGCCTCCGTCGAACTGCGGAACCGCCTGAACGCCGCCACCGGTCTGCGGCTGCCCGCCACACTGGTCTTCGACCACCCGTCGCCGGAGGCGCTCGCCACGCATCTGCGGGACGAGCTGGCCGGCGGGAAGCCCACGGCCCCGGCGCCCGCGTCCGGCACATCCCTCGCACCCGCTACCTCCGGCAAGGCCGCCGCGGACGAGCCGATCGCCATCGTCGGGATGGGGTGCCGCTTCCCCGGAGCGGTCCGCACCCCCGACGACCTGTGGCGACTCGTCGCCTCCGGGGGCGACGCCATCCGTCCCTTCCCCACCGACCGCGGCTGGGACCTCGACGCGCTCCACGACCCGGACCCCACGCACACCGGCACCTCGTACGTGCGTGAAGGCGGCTTCCTCGCCGGCGCCGGTGACTTCGACCCCGACTTCTTCGGCATCTCGCCCCGCGAGGCGATCGCCATGGACCCGCAGCAGCGACTGCTGCTCACCCTCACCTGGGAGGCGTGCGAGCGCGCCGGGATCGACCCGGCCGCACTGCGCGGCACCCCGGCGGGCGTCTTCATCGGCCTGATGCAGCAGGACTACGCGGTTCGGCTTCTCCCGCACATCCCCGAGGACGTCGAGGGCTTCCTGGGAACCGGCAACTCCGGCAGCGTCGTCTCCGGCCGCATCGCCTACACCTTCGGCCTCGAAGGTCCCGCCCTCACCATCGACACGGCGTGCTCCTCCTCGCTCGTGGCCCTCCACACCGCGGTGCAGTCGCTGCGCCGCGGCGAGTGCTCGCTGGCCCTCGCGGGCGGGGTCACCGTGATGTCCAGCCCCGAACTCTTCGTGGAGTTCAGCCGTCAGGGCGGCCTCGCCGCCGACGGCCGCTGCAAGTCCTTCGCCGCCGCGGCGGACGGCACCGGCTTCGGTGAGGGCGCCGGGGTCCTGCTGCTGGAGCGCCTGTCGGACGCCCGCCGCAACGGTCGTCCGGTGCTGGCGGTGGTGCGGGGGAGCGCCGTCAACCAGGACGGTGCGAGCAACGGTCTGACGGCGCCGAACGGGCCGAGTCAGCAACGGGTGATCCGCGCGGCGCTCGCCGACGCCGGACTGTCGGCGCAGGACGTGGACGCCGTGGAGGCGCACGGGACCGGCACCCGCCTGGGTGACCCGATCGAGGCGCAGGCGCTTCTCGCGACGTACGGCCGGGAACGCCGGGCGGGGCGGCCACTGTGGCTCGGCTCGCTGAAGTCCAACATCGGCCACACCTCCGCGGCGGCCGGCGTCGCCGGGGTGATGAAGATGGTCCTCGCGATGCAGCACGGGACGCTGCCGCGGAGCCTTCACGTCGACGAGCCGACCCCTCGGGTCGACTGGTCCGCGGGTGAGGTGCGGTTGCTCGCCGAGGCACGACCGTGGGAGGCCGACACCGGGCCCCGCCGGGCGGGGGTGTCGTCGTTCGGCGTCAGCGGGACGAACGCGCACGTGATCCTGGAGCAGGTGCCGGACGCGGTCCCTCCCCGGGGCGGTGACATGCCGCTGCCGGTGCCCTGGATGCTGTCCGCGAAGTCTCCCCAGGCGTTGCGGGAGCAGGCGGCCGGGCTGGTGGAGGTGTGCGGCACCGAGACGCGGGTCGGGGACGTGGCCCTGTCGCTCGCGGTGACGCGTGCTCGCTTCGAGCACCGGGCGGTGGTCGTGGGGGACCACGAGCAGCTGCTGCTGGGGGTGAGGGCACTGGCCGCCGGCGAGCCGTCGCCGTTCGTCGCGGAGGGGCTGGCGTCGGCGTCCGGCAAGACGGTGTTCCTGTTCCCCGGGCAGGGCGCGCAGTGGGCGGGAATGGCACGTGAACTGCTGGACGCGTCGCAGGAGTTCGCGGAGTCCATGCGGGAGTGCGCGGCGGCGCTGGCCCCGTTCACGGAGTGGTCGCTGCTGGACGTGGTGCGCTCGGGCGACGGCCTGGACCGCGTGGACGTGGTCCAGCCGGTGCTGTTCGCGGTGATGGTGTCGCTGGCGCGGCTGTGGCGCTCCTTCGGTGTGGTGCCCGACGCAGTGGTGGGGCACTCGCAGGGCGAGATCGCCGCGGCAGTGGCAGCCGGAGGTCTGTCACCGGCGGACGGCGCGAAGGTGGTCGCGTTGCGCAGCCGGGCGATCGCGGGCCTGGCCGGGCAGGGCGGGATGGTGTCACTCGCCATGTCGTCGCAGCGGGCCGCGGAGGCTGTCGCGGCCTGGGACGGACGTCTTTCGGTGGCGGCGGTCAACGGCCCCTCGGCGGTGGTGGTGTCCGGCGACACCGGCGCCCTGGAGCAACTGCTCGCCGCCTGTGGGACGGACGGCGTACGAGCCCGGCGGGTCGATGTGGACTACGCCTCGCACTCGGCCCACGTGGAGCGCGTCGAGCGGGAGCTGGTGCAGGCGCTGGAGGGAATCCGACCGACCCGCGGTGACGTGCCGCTGTTCTCCACCGTGACGGGTGAGTGGCTGGACACCTCGACGATGGACGCCGCCTACTGGTACGCCAACCTGCGCCGCCCGGTCGCCTTCGAACCCGCCGTCCGCACGCTGGCCGGCGAGGGCTTCGACGCCTTCATCGAGGTGAGCCCGCACCCGGTGCTCGCCATGGCGGTGGAGGAGACCCTGGAGGCGGCCGACGCGACCGGCGTCGTCCTGGGCACGCTCCGGCGGGACGAAGGCGGACCCCAGCGGATGCTTCTCGCCCTCGGGCAGGCCCACGCGCGCGGCGTCGCGGTCGACTGGTCACCCGCCTTCGCGGGCACCGGGGCCACCCGGACCGACCTGCCCACCTATCCCTTCCAGGAACGACGCCTCTGGCTGGACGTCCCGACCACCAGCCGGGATGTCGTCTCCGCGGGCCTCGGCGCGACAGGGCACCCCCTCCTGGGCGCCGCCGTGGAGATCGCCGACACGGGAGAACTCCTGTGCACCGGCCGCCTCTCGCTGCGCAGCCACCCGTGGCTCGCCGAGCACGCGGTGCGGGGGACCGTCCTGCTGCCCGGCACCGCCTTCCTGGAGCTGGCGCTCCGCGCCGGCGAAGCGGCGGGCTGCGCAGCTGTGGACGAACTCACCCTGTCCGCGCCGCTCCCGCTGCGCCCCGAGGACGCCGTCCGGATTCAGGTGCGGCTCGGGGCGCCCGACGCGGACGGGCGGCGGGCGATCGGCGTCTTCGCGCGGGCCGAGAGCGAGACCGGGGCGGGGACAGGAAGTGCGTCCGCGTGGACCGTCCACGCCACCGGAACCGTCGGTCCCGCGGCGCGCCCCGCCGGGCCCGCCCTCGTGGCCTGGCCGCCGTCCGGCGCCGAGGCCGTGGACATCGGGGACCTCTACGAGCGGTTCGCGGCTGCCGGACACGCCTACGGGCCAACTTTCCAGGGCATCCGCGCCGCCTGGGCGCGGCACGGAGAGATCTGCGCCGAACTCGTCCTGGACGAGCGGCAGCACGCCGATGCCCCCGGGTACCGGATCCACCCGGCGCTCCTGGACGCCGCCCTGCAGACCGCCGCCCTGCTGCCCGGCCGCGACGACACCGCACGCCTGCCGTTCAGCTGGAACGACGTCGCCGCGCACACCGCGGGTTCCACCGCCGTACGGGTTCGACTCACCGGCGAGGGGCCGGACGCCGTCGCCCTGACGGTGTACGACCTGGCGGGGCAGGAGGTGCTGTCGGCCGGTTCACTCGCCCTGCGCCCCGCGTCGGGGGTCGGGGCGTGGGGCGCGGGCCACGGCCGGGACGGGCTGCACCGGGTGGACTGGGTGCCGCTGCCGGAGGCCGGCGTGCCCGTGCCGAAGGCACCCCCGTGGGGCGACTGGGCCGTCCTGCGTGACGCGCCCGACAGCCCGGTGCCCGGCCTGGTCGTCGCCGACTGCCCGCGCGCTGACGCCCGGCAGGAGGGCACGGGCGGCGGCACCGACCCGGGCGCGGCGTTCCACGCCGCCGTCGTGGAGTGCCTCGCCCTCGTGCGGGAGTGGCTGTCCGACGAGCGGTTCGACGGCTCCGTCCTCGCCGTGGTCACCCGGGGGTCCGTGACCACCGGCCCCGGCGACCGGGCGGCGGACTGGACGCGGTCCGGCCAGTGGGGGCTGCTGCGGACGGCACAGACCGAACACCCCGGCCGCTTCCTGCTGGTGGACCTGGACGACGACCCCCGGTCACGTGCCGCGCTGCCCACCGCGCTCGCCTCGGGCGAACCCCACGTCGCCGTACGCGCCGGGGAACCGCTCGTGCCGCGGCTGACCGCGGGGCCCGGCCGGGACACCCTCGTGCCGCCCCCGGACAGCCCCGACGGCTGGCAGATCGCCCTGTCCGGGGACGGCACGGTCGACGGGCTGACGACCGAACCCGCGCCCGACGCGTTCGCCCCGCTCGGTGCGGGCGAGGTGCGGATCGCCGTACGGGCCGCGGGCCTCAACTTCCACGACGTGGTGGTCGCACTCGGACTCGACCCCGACCAGGCAGGACTTGGCAGCGAGGGCGCCGGTGTCGTCCTGGAGGCCGGCGCCGGGGTCGCCGACCTCGTGCCCGGCGACCGGGTGATGGGCGTCTTCGGCGGCGCCTTCGGGCCGACCGCAGTCGCCGATCGGCGGACCCTCGCCCGGATCCCGGCCGGCTGGACGTTCGCGCAGGCCGCGTCGGTACCGATCGCCTTCCTCACCGCCTACTACGGCCTGTTCGACCTCGGGGGGCTGCGTCGCGGCCAGTCGGTCCTGGTGCACGCGGCGGCGGGCGGCGTCGGCATGGCGGCCGTGCAGCTCGCACGGCACGCAGGGGCCGAGGTGTACGGGACCGCGAGCCCAGCCAAGCAGGACGTGCTGCGGGCCTCGGGGCTGACCGGCGACCACATCGCCTCCAGCCGCACCCTCGACTTCGCCGACCGCTTCCTCGGCGTCAGCGGTGGCCGTGGCGTGGACCTCGTCCTCGACTGCCTGGCGCGCGAGTTCGTCGACGCGTCCCTGGCGCTGCTGCCGCGGGGCGGCCGGTTCGTGGAGATGGGCAAGACCGACGTGCGCGACGCCGCCGAGGTGGCACGCCGGCACCCCGGCGTCCACTACCGGGCCTTCGACCTGATGGAGGCCGGAGCCGAACGGATCGGCGCCATGCTCGCCGAGGTGCTGTCCCTGTTCGAACGGGGCGAGCTGACGCCGCTGCCCCTGAACTGCTGGGATCTGCGTCAGGCGCCGCAGGCGTTCCGCCACCTGAGCCAGTCCCGGCACATCGGGAAGAACGTCTTCACGCTGCCCGCGCCCCTCGACCCCGAGGGCACCGTCCTGATCACCGGTGGCACCGGCACCCTCGGCGGACTCGTCGCCCGCCACCTGGTCGCCGCACACGGCGCACGCCGACTGCTGCTCACCGGCCGCTCCGGCGCGGACGCTCCTGGCGTCGGACCACTCGTGCGCGCACTCGCCGAGGCGGGCGCCCACGTGACCGTCGAGACCTGCGACGTGACCGACCGTGCCGCGCTCGCCGAGCTGCTCGCGGGTGTCCCGCAGGCACACCCGCTCACCGCTGTCGTGCACGCCGCCGGAGTCCTCGACGACACCACCGTCACCGCGCTCACGCCCGACCGGCTCGCACGGGTCCTGCGGCCCAAGGCGGACGCCGCGCTCGCCCTGCACGAGCTGACCCGGGGACGCGACCTGGCCGCCTTCATCCTGTTCTCCTCCGGCGCCGCCCTGCTCGGCGGCGCCGGGCAGGCCAACTACGCCGCCGCCAACGCCGCGCTCGACGCACTGGCGGCACGCCGCCGGGCCGAGGGGACGCACGCGGTGTCCATCGCCTGGGGCATGTGGGAGCAGCGTAGCGCGCTGACCGCCCACCTCACCGACACCGACGTACGGAAGATGGCGCGGGGCGGCATCGGCGCCCTGCCCACGGAAACCGCACTCGCCCTCTTCGACGCGGCACTGACCGCCCCGCAGCCGCACGTGCTGGCCGCCGACATCGACACGGCCGCGCTGCGAGCGGCGACCGCCACGGGCACACCCCTGCCGCCGTTGCTCAGCGGGCTGGTGCGTGGGGCGGGCAGGAACGCGGCGCGGTCGGCCGCTGCCGCCCGGCCCGCCGGTCCGTCGCTCGCCGAGCGGTTGGCGGAGCTGCCGCCCGCAGAGGCGCATCGTGCCCTGCTCGACCTGGTGCGCGGCAACGCGGCCGCCGTCCTCGGCCACCCCTCGACCGACCTGATCGGAGCGGAACGGCCCTTCAAGGAGCTGGGCTTCGACTCCCTCACCGGTGTGGAGCTCCGCAACCGGCTCATGGCCGTGACCGTGACCCGGCTGCCGGCCGCGCTGGTCTTCGACCACCCCACCCCCGACGCGCTCGCCCGCCACCTCGCTGCCCACCTCTCCCCGGTCTCCGCACCGACCGCGCCCCCGGTGGCCGCCGATCTCGACCGGCTCGACGCGCTCGCCACCGAACTGGCCGACACCGGCACCGACGGCGCACAGCGGCGCGCGGATCTCGCCCGGCGGCTGCGAGGCGCCCTCGCCCGCCTCGAACCGGCACCGGACGCCGCGGCGGGTGAGGACCGCGCCGATTCCGCCGCGGCCGTCGAGTCCGCCACCAACGAAGAGATCTTCGACCTGATCGACAAGGAGCTGGGCATCTCGTGAGTCCCGTCCAGACCGCGCCGTCCCGACACACCCACGGAGGCGCCCGGTGAGCGAACAGAACGAGCGGAAGCTGCGCGACTACCTCAACCGCGTCACCGTCGACCTCCGGGACACCCGCCGACGGCTGCGCGAGACCGAGGGCCGGAACCGGGAGCCGATCGCCGTGGTCTCGATGAGCTGCCGCTTCCCCGGCGGCGTCCGTACCCCCGAGGAGCTCTGGGACCTCCTGGCCGCGGGCCGTGACACCGTCGCCGGCCTGCCCGGCGACCGCGGCTGGGACACGGCAAGGCTCCGGGCGGGCGGTGTGCCCTGCCGGGGCGCGTTCCTCGACGGCGCCGCCGACTTCGACGCCGAGTTCTTCGCCGTGTCACCGCACGAGGCCGTCGCGATGGACCCGCAGCAGCGGCTGCTGCTCCAGGCCGCGTGGGAAGCGGTCGAACGAGGGGGCATCGACCCGTCGACGCTGCGCGGCAGCCGCACCGCGGTGTTCGCGGCCGCCATCGACCAGGGTTACGCCCAGCTCGGCACCGGCGCGCCCGAGACCGTGCAGGGCTTCCTGATGACCGGCAACTCGATGAGTGTCATGTCCGGCCGTGTCGCCTACGCACTCGGCCTCCAAGGGCCGGCGGTCACCGTCGACACCGCCTGCTCGGCGTCACTCGTCGCCCTGCACCAGGCGGCGCGCGCGCTACGTGCCGGGGAGTGCTCGCTCGCCCTGGCGGGCGGGGTGACCGTGATGGCTCGGCCCTCGGTGTTCACCGAGTTCAGCCGTCAGGGAGCCATGGCCGCCGACGGCCGGTGCAAGCCGTTCTCGGCCTCCGCCGACGGCACCGGCTGGGGCGAGGGCGTCGGCGTGCTCCTGCTGGAACGCCTGGCGGACGCCCGCCGCAACGGCCACCCGGTCCTCGCGGTGCTGCGCGGTTCCGCCGTCAACCAGGACGGTGCCAGCAACGGTCTCACCGCGCCGAACGGGCCCAGCCAGCAACGCGTCATCCGCGACGCGCTCGCCGACGCGGGCCTGTCCGCCGCCGACATCGACGCCGTCGAGGCCCACGGCACCGGCACCACCCTCGGTGACCCCATCGAGGCCGACGCGCTGCTCGCCACCTACGGCCGGGAACGCCGCTCCGAAGAGCCCCTGTGGCTCGGCTCGCTGAAGTCCAACATCGGCCATACCCAGGCCGCCGCCGGCGTCGCGGGCGTCATCAGGACGGTCCTCGCGCTGCGTCACGGTCTGCTGCCGCAGTCGCTCCACATCACCGAGCCCACCCCGCACGTCGACTGGAGCGAGGGCACGGTCGCGCTCCTGACCGAGGCCGGACCGTGGCCCGCGACCGGCCGTCCGCGCAGGGCGGGCGTCTCCTCCTTCGGCATGAGCGGCACCAACGCCCACGTCATCCTGGAACAGGCCCCCGAACCCGAGCCGAGGCCGCGGCCCACGGGCACCGCCCCGGACGTCGTGCCCTGCCTCCTCTCCGCGCGCACCGCGGCCGCCCTGCGCGACCAGGCCGCACGACTGCGAGCGCGCCTCGCCGCGGAGCCGGACGCGCGCCCCGCCGACGTCGGCTACTCGCTCGCGACCACACGGACCGCCTTCGCCCACCGCGCCGCGGTGACGGTGGTCGACCGCGCCGAGCTGCTCGCGTCGCTGGACGCGCTCGCCCGCGACCCGGCCAGCACCGTGTCCGCCGTCACCGCCCTCGCTGAGCCCGGGCCCGGCCGGGTGGTGATGGTCTTCCCGGGGCAGGGTGGGCAGTGGCCCGGCATGGGGCGTGAACTCCTGGACACCGCGCCGGAGTTCGCCCGTTCGATGGCCGCCTGTGCGGACGCGCTGTCCCCGTTCGTGGACTGGTCGCTGTCGGACGTCGTGCGCGGTGGGCCCGGCGCCCACGCGGCGGACCGGGTCGACGTGGTGCAGCCCGCACTGTTCGCGATGATGGTGTCGCTCGCCGCACTGTGGCGGTCCTGGGGCGTCGAGCCGGACGCCGTGGTGGGGCACTCCCAGGGGGAGATCGCCGCCGCGGTGGTCGCCGGGGCGCTGTCGTTGGAGGACGGCGCGAAGGTCGTGGCCCTGCGCAGCCGGGCCATCGCCCGGCTCACGGGCGGCGGCGGCATGGTCTCGCTCGCCGTGTCCCGCGACCGGGCGGAGGGCGTCATCGCGCCCTGGGCGGAGCGGCTGTCGATCGCCGCTGTCAACGGCCCCGCCTCCGTGGTGGTCTCCGGCGACGCGGCTGCCCTGACCGAACTGGCCGCGGCCTGCGAGGCGACCGGCCTCCGGGCCCGTACCGTCCCCGTCGACTACGCCTCGCACTCCGCGCACGTCGAAGGCATCGAACCCGAACTCGTCGCGGCTCTCGCCGGCGTCACTCCGGTCGTCTCCCGCGTCCCGCTCTTCTCCACCGTCACGGGGGAGCGACTGGACACCACAGCCATGGACGCCGCGTACTGGTACCGGAACCTGCGCCGCACCGTACGCTTCGACGCCGCCGTCCGCGCACTCGTCGAACAGGGACACGGCGTCTTCGTCGAAGTGTCCCCGCACCCCGTCCTGACGGCGCCCGTCCAGGACACCGCCGAAGCCGCAGGCGCACCCGACGCCCTCGTCACCGGCACCCTGCGCCGCGACGAGGGCGGCCTCCGCCGCGCCCTCACCTCGGCGGCCGAACTGTGGGCGCGCGGCGTGCCGGTCGACTGGCCGACGGTGTACGAGGGGCGGGACGCGCACCGGATCGACCTGCCCACGTACCCCTTCCAGCAGCGCCGACACTGGCTGACGCCCGCCGCGCCGGAGCCCGCCGCCGGCGACACCGACTTCTGGGAGCTGGTGGAACGCGGCGACGTCGACGACGCGGCCACCGCCCTCGCCGTCGACGCCGCACCCCTGCGCGACGTCCTCCCGGCCCTGAGCGCCTGGCGGCGGCACCGCGACGCGACGGACCCGTCCGACGCCTGGCGCTACCGCGTCGCCTGGCATCCGGTGCCCGATCCGCCGGCCCCCGCGCTCAGCGGGACGTGGCTGGTCCTGTCGCCCGAGGGGGACCAGGAGAGCGAGGCGGTGCGGGAGGCCGCGCGGGCCCTGCGGGAACACGGGGCCGAAGCGGTCGTGGCGGCCGTCGCGCCGCCCGGCGATTCGCAGCTCACCGGCGCCGACCGCGCCCACCTCGCCGCCACCATCAGCGCAGCCGTGGACGTCCGCGCCCTCACCGGGGTCCTCTCCCTCCTCGGCCTGGCCGACCACCCGCACTCCCACCACCCGGGCCTGCCCGCCGGCACGGCCCTGACCCTCGTGCTCGTCCAGGCACTCGGCGACCTCGGTGCCACCGCGCCGCTGTGGTGTGCCACCCGGGGCGCCGTCTCCACGGGTGCGGCCGATCCGCTCACCGCGCCGGCACAGGCGCAGGTATGGGGCACCGGTATGGTCGCCGCACTTGAACACCCGCAGCGCTGGGGCGGGTTGGTCGATCTTCCCGGCACGCTCGACGCCCGCGCCCGGGAACGCCTGTGCGCCGCCCTCGGCGGCCCGGACGGCGAGGACCAGCTCGCGGTACGCCCCGGCGGGCTGTTCGTCCGCCGCCTCGTCCGAGCCCCCAGGCCCGCCCGTCCCGCGCGTCCCTGGAAACCTCGGGGCACCGTGCTGCTCACCGGGGGCACCGGGGCCCTCGGTCCGCGCCTGGCCCGCTGGCTGGCCCGAGGCGGCGCCACCCACCTGGTCCTGCCCGGGCGGCGCGGGGAGGACGTGCCGGCGGCGGCCGAACTCCGCGCGGACCTCGCCGCGTCCGGCACCACCCTCGCGATGCCCGCCTGCGACCTGGCCGACCGCGACCAGGTCGAACGGCTCCTCGCCGGGCTCGACGCGAGCGGCACGCCCGTCACCGCCGTCGTGCACGCAGCCGCGTTCATCGCGCTCGCCCCGCTCGACACCGTCCCGGTGGCGGCGTACGAGCGTGTCGTCGCCGCCAAGGCGGCGGGCGCGGCGCACCTCGACGCGCTTCTCGACCGCGAACTCGACGCGTTCGTGCTGTTCTCCTCGATCGCGGGCGTATGGGGCAGTGGCGACCACGGCGCCTACGCCGCGGCCAACGCCCACCTCGACGCCCTCGCCCAGTACCGGCGCGGCCGGGGCCTGAGCGCCACCACCGTCGACTGGGGCATCTGGCGGACCGGGGCACCGGCCGACGGAGCCGCGCCCGCCCCCGGGGACACCGATCTCTTCAACCTCGAGGAGCACGGCCTGCCGCGGATCGACGACGCGCGGGCGCTCGCCGCGCTCCAGCGTGCCCTCGACGACGACGAGACGCTGGTGACCGTCGCCGACGTCGACTGGGGGCAGTTCGCCCCGGTGTTCACCTCCAGCCGCCCCAGCCCGTTCCTGCGGACCGTCCCCGAAGCCCGTCGCGCCCTGGCGGGGCAGGGCGACGCCGACGCCCCGGCCGCCTCCGAACTGCGGCGGCGGCTCACCGGGCTGCGGCTCCCCGCCGAGCAGGACCGGCTGCTGCTCGACCTGGTCCGCGGCCACGCCGCCGCCGTCCTCGGCCACGACCGTGCCGACGCCGTACCGCCCGCCAAGGCGTTCCAGGAACTGGGTTTCGCCTCCCTCACCGCGGTCGAACTCCGCAACCGCCTCACCAGGGCGACCGGCCTGCGGCTGCCGTCGACCCTCGTCTTCGACCATCCGTCGGCCGTCGCGCTCGCCGCCCACCTGAAGGCCGACCTGCTCGGTGCGGACGGGACGGCGGCGGCGACGGCGGCTGACCCCCGCCCCGAAGCCACCGACGAGCCGATCGCCATCGTCGCCATGGGCTGCCGCCTGGCCGGTGGCATCACCACGCCCGAGGAGCTGTGGCAGCTCCTCGCCGACCGGGGGGACGCCGTCACCGGGTTCCCGACGGGACGCGGCTGGGACCTGGAGGCGCTCTACGACCCCGACCCGCAGCACCCGGGCACCTCGACCACCCGGCACGGGGGATTCCTGCACGACGCGGCCGACTTCGACGCCGCCTTCTTCGGTGTCTCACCCCGCGAGGCACTCTCGATGGACCCGCAGCAGCGGCTCCTGCTGGAGACCTCCTGGGAGGCGCTGGAACGTGCCGGTCTGGACCCGGAGACGCTGCGCGGCAGCCGCACGGGTGTCTTCACCGGGGTCAACTACAGCGACTACGGCACGGCGGTGGCCCGTTCCGCCGAGGGCGAGGGCCATCTGCTGACCGGCAGTGCCCCCAGCGTCGTCTCCGGGCGTGTCGCCTACACCCTCGGCCTGGAGGGCCCGGCGGTCACCGTCGACACCGCCTGCTCGTCCTCCCTGGTGGCCCTGCACCTGGCGGCCCGCGCGCTGCGCGCCGGGGACTGCACGCTGGCGCTGGTCGGCGGCGTCGCGGTGATGGCGACACCCGGAGCTCTCATCAGCTTCTCGCGGCAGGGCGGCCTCGCGGCGGACGGCCGGTGCAAAGCGTTCGCGGACGGCGCCGACGGCATGGGCATGGGCGAAGGAGCGGGTGTGCTGCTCGTCGAGCGGCTGAGCGAGGCCCGCCGCCGCGGCCATCCCGTCCTTGCGGTGCTGCGCGGCTCCGCCGTCAACCAGGACGGTGCCAGCAACGGCCTGTCGGCCCCCAACGGGCCCAGCCAGCAGCGCGTCATCCGCGCCGCCCTGGCCGACGCGGGCCTGTCCGCCGCCGACATCGACGTGGTGGAGGCCCACGGTACCGGCACCACCCTGGGCGACCCCATCGAGGCGCAGGCGCTCCTGGCCACCTACGGCCGGGACCGGCCCGAGGGGCGGCCCCTCCTGGTCGGCTCCCTGAAGTCCAACATCGGCCACACGCAAGCCCTTTCCGGCGTCGCCGGCGTCATGAAGACGGTTCTCGCCCTGCGCCGTGCCACTGTCCCCGCGACGCTCCACGCCGAACGGCCCACCACCCACGTCGACTGGAGCGCCGGCGAAGCCGTGCTCGTGACCGAGGCCGAGCGGTGGCCCGAGACGGGCCGGCCACGCCGCGCGGGCGTCTCCTCCTTCGGACTCAGCGGTACCAACGCCCATGTCGTCCTGGAGCAGGCGCCGGAGCCCGAGGCACCCGACCCGGCCCACGCCCGCGAGGTCGCCGTAGTCCCCTGGTGCCTGTCGGCCCGGTCCGCGGACGCTCTGCGCGACCAGGGCGCGCGGCTGCTCCATCACCTGACCCGGAGGCACCCGGCCGACGCGGCGGACGTCGCCCTGTCCCTCGCGGGTCGCACCGCCTTCCCGTACCGCGCCGTCCTCGTCGGCGACCGCGACCGGCTGCTGCCCGCGCTGGAGGCGTGGGCCGCGGACGCCGCAGGACCCACGGTGGTCGGCGGCGTCGCCGACCCCGACCGGCGCACCGTCCTGATGTTTCCCGGCCAGGGCTCCCAGTGGACCGGCATGGCCCGTCAACTCCTCGACGAATCACCAGAGTTCGCCGAAGCCCTGCACGCCTGCGCGGCGGCGCTCGCCCCGTGTGTCGACTGGTCGCTGCTGCAGGTCGTGCGCGACGGCGGCGGCCTGGACCGCGTCGACGTGGTGCAGCCCGTCCTCTTCGCCGTGATGGTGTCCCTCGCTCGGCTGTGGCAGGCGTACGGCGTCGTCCCCGACGCCGTCGTCGGGCACTCCCAGGGGGAGATCGCCGCGGCCGTCGTCGCGGGCGCGCTGACGCTGGAGGACGGGGCGAGGATCGTCGCCCTGCGCAGCCGTGCGATCGCGAGGCTCGCCGGGCGCGGAGGCATGGAATCGCTCGCGGTGCCGGAGCCACGAGCCGTCGAGTTGATCGCGGCCTGGGAGGGACGGTTGTCGGTGGCGGCGGTCAACGGGCCGTCCTCGGTCGTCGTCTCCGGTGACGCGGACGCTTTGCAGGAGCTCAGGGAGGCATGCGAGTCGGCCGGCGTGCGGAGCCGGCGCATCGACGTCGACTACGCGTCCCACTCCCTCCACGTGGCTGCCCTCGAAACCGAACTGACCACCGCCCTGCAGGACATCGAGCCCGTCACCGCGGACATCCCGCTGTACTCGACGGTGACGGACGGCTGGCTGGACACAGCGACGATGGACGCCCGCTACTGGTACGCCAACCTCCGCCGCACGGTGGGCTTCGAGTCCGCCGTCCGTGGCCTCGCCGCCGCGGGCCACCGCCTCTACCTCGAGGTGAGCCCGCACCCGGTTCTCATCCCGGCCGTGGAGGAGACCCTGGAGTCGGCCGGTGTGGAAGCGGCCGTGCTCGGCACGCTGCGGCGCGACGAGGGCGGCATGGAGCGCGTGCTCCGCTCCCTCGGAGCCGCCTGGGCACACGGCGCTCCCGTCGCATGGGCGCCGCTGTTCGCGGGCACCGGCGCCCGTCGCGTGGAGTTGCCCACCTACGCCTTCCAGCACCGTCCCTACTGGGCCGTGCCGGCACCGGACACCGTGGGCGACGTCACGGCAGCGGGTCTCGGAGCCACCGGACACCCCCTCCTGGGTGCGGCGGTGGAGCTCGCCGACACCGGTGGAACACTGCTCAGCGGACGGATCTCGGCGCGCACGCACACCTGGCTCGCGGACCACGCCGTGTCGGAGGTCGTGCTGCTGCCCGGCGCCGCGTTCGTGGAGCTCGCCGTCCGCGCCGGCGACGAGACCGGATGCCCCGTCCTGGAGGAACTCACACTCCACACCCCCTTGGTACTGCCGGCGACCGGCGGTGTGCGGCTCCAGGTACGGGTCGGCACCCCGGACGGCACCGGCCGCCGCACCGTGGACGTGCACGCACGGCCGGACGTCGCGGACGCGCCGTGGACGCCGCACGCCTCGGGCGTCCTGGCCGGAGCAGCGGAGGAAGGGGCCCCGGCGCAGGGTGCGATCCGGCCTCCCGCCGGTGCGGAGCCCGTCGACGTCGATGACCTCTACGACCGTTTCGCCGCAGCCGGATACGGCTACGGACCCGCCTTCCGAGGGCTGCGCGCGGCCTGGCGGCACGGTGACGACCTGTACACCGAGGTCCGCCTGGACGAGGACCAGCACGCGGCGGCCACCGGCTTCGGTATCCATCCCGCCCTGCTCGACGCGGCGCTCCACGGCCTGTGGCTGGCACCCGGTGGCGGCGGGGCGCCGGGCCTCGCACCGGGTGCCGCGCGGTTGCCGTTCGCGTGGACCGGGGTGACCCTGCACGCCTCCGGTGCCACCGCCCTGTGGGTCCGCCTCTCCCCGGACACCGACGGGACCGTGGCCCTCACCGCGCACGACCCCTCCGACCGACCGGTGATCACGGTGACCGGACTCGCCGTCCGACCCGTCGACGTCGAGGTCCTGCGCGCCGCCGCGGCTCCCGAGGCGGACGGTTCCCTGTACCGCCTCGCGTGGTCGCCCGTGCCCGCTCCCGCCACCGGCTCCGCGCCGCCCGCCCGCCTGGCCGCTCTCGGTTCCGGCATGCCACCCGCGGACACCTACCCGGACCTCGCCGCCCTCGCCGCGGCCGTCGACGGCGGGACGCCCGTGCCCGACGTGGTCCTCGTGCCGTGCGCCACGGCAGACGGGGACGACGCGGCGGCCGTACGGGCCGTCGTGGGCACCACCCTCGCGCTGCTCCAGGCATGGCTCCCCGACGACCGGTTCACCGACACCCGCCTGGTGTTCCTCACGCGCGGCGCCGTCCGCACGGGACCGGACGACACGCTGAGCGACGCCGCGGGCGCGGCGGCACGCGGCCTGGTGCGCTCCGCCCAGCACGAGCACCCCGGCCGCCTCCTTCTCGTCGACGCGCCGGACCACGCCGACGCGATCGGCCTGCTGCGGCGCTGCCTGGACCTCGGCGAACCCCAACTGGCCCTACGCGACGGGAAACCGCTCGCCGCCCGCCTCACCCGGGTCCCGGCGGCGGAAGCCGCGGACCGCCCCGCACCGCTGGACCCCGCCGGCACCGTCCTGGTCACCGGCGCCGGCGGGGTGCTCGGCGGACTCGTGGCCCGGCACCTCGCCGGGCGACACGGAGTGGGACACCTGCTCCTGGCCGGGCGGCGCGGGGCCGACGCCCCCGGGGCCGCAGCGCTCCTCGCCGACCTCCGGGACCTCGGCGCCGAGGCGCGGTTCGCGGCCTGTGACGTCGCCGACCCGGCCGCCGTCGCGGAACTGCTGGCGAGCGTGTCCGCCGACCACCCCCTGACGGGCGTCGTGCACGCCGCCGGTGTCCTCGACGACGGCGTCGTCACCTCGCTCACCCCCGGACGCCTCGACCGCGTCCTGCGGCCCAAGGTCGACGCGGCCCTCGCCCTGCACGAGGCGACCCGCGAGCTGCCGCTGTCGGCGTTCGTCCTCTTCTCCTCCGCGGCGGGCGTCATCGGCAACGCCGGCCAGGCGAACTACGCCGCGGCCAACGCCTACCTCGACGCCCTGGCCGAACGCCGCACCGCCGCGGGCCTGCCCGCCCAGTCGCTCGCCTGGGGGCTGTGGGAACAGCGAAGCGAGATGACCGGCACGCTGGACGGGACCGGACTCGGGCGGATGACGCGCGGCGGTGTCGCAGCGCTCGCCGACACCCAGGGCCTCGCGTTGTTCGACGCGGCACTGCACCTCGACGACGCGGTGCTCGTGCCCCTGCGGCTCGACACCGCCCGGCTCCGGGCGGGCACGGGAAGCGGTGTCGTGCCGCCGCTGCTGCGTGGTCTGGTGCGCGGCGCCCGGCCCGCCGCCGCGGCCGATGCCGCGCAGGTGGCCTCGGTGCGGGACCGGCTGGCGTCCCTCGGCGCGGGGGAGCGCGGGGAGCGCATCGAGGAGCTGGTGCGGGCCCACGTCGCCGAGGTCCTCGGGCACAGCGGCCCCGAGGCGATCGACCCGGAGCAGGCGTTCAAGGACCTCGGGTTCGACTCCCTGACCGCCGTCGACCTCCGCAACCGCCTCAACGCGGCCACCGGCCTGCGTCTGCCCGCCACCCTCGTCTTCGACCACCCCACCCCGGCCGCCACCGCAGCCCACGTGGCCCGGCGTCTCGCGCCGACCACCGAGCCCGCTCCGGCCACCGGGCCCGCCGCCCCCGACCGCCCGGACGACGACCGGGAACTGCAGCGCCGGCTCGCCGCCGTACCGGTGACGCGCCTGCGCGAGGCCGGGCTGCTGGAAACGGTGCTCCGCCTCACCGAGAACGACAACGGGGGAACGGAGAGCGCGGGAACGGCCCCCGCGAGAACGGGACTCGCGGACGACCCTGACGCGATCAGGGAGATGGAAGTGGACGCCCTCGTGCGGCTGGCACTGGGCGGCGGCGAACGTGCCTGATCCGGCGCGGGAAGAAGGGAAGAACATGTCCACGGACCACGTGGTCGAGGCACTGAGGGCCTCCCTCCTCGACAACCAGCGGCTGCGCCGGGAGAACAGCAGGCTCGCCGACGAGGTCGACAATGCCCGCGAACCGATCGCCGTGATCGCCATGAGCTGCCGCTTCCCCGGCGGGATCGGCTCCCCGGAGGAGCTGTGGGAGCTGCTCGTCAAGGAGCAGGACGCCGTCACCGGCTTCCCCGCCGACCGGGGCTGGGACCTCGACGGCGTCTTCGACGCCGATCCGGACACGCCGGGAACCTCGTCCACGGGCCAGGGCGGATTCCTCCACGACGCCTGCGAGTTCGACGCGGGATTCTTCGGGATCTCGCCCCGCGAGGCTCTCGCGATGGACCCGCAGCAGCGCCTGCTCCTGGAGACCTCCTGGGAAGCGGTCGAGCGCGCGGGCATCGACCCCCTCACTCTCCGGGGCAGTCGCACCGGCGTCTACGCCGGCGTCATCTACAGCGAGTACGGTTCCCGCCTCGCCCGCGTGCCCGAGGACCTGGAGGGCTTCCTCGGGACCGGCTCCATCGCCAGCGTCGCCTCCGGCCGCGTCGCCTACACCCTGGGCCTGGAGGGGCCCGCGGTCACCCTGGACACCGCCTGTTCCTCCTCGCTCGTCGCCCTCCACCTCGCCTGCCAGGCCCTGCGGGCGGGTGACGCCACCCTGGCGCTGGCAGGCGGCGTCACCGTGATGGCGACGCCCGGGTTCTACGTCGGCTTCAGCAGACAGCGCGGCCTCGCACCGGACGGGCGCTGCAAATCCTTCGCCGCGGCCGCTGACGGCGCGGGCTTCGGTGAGGGAGCCGGCATGGTCCTCCTGGAGCGCCTCTCGGACGCCCGCCGCAACGGCCACCCGGTGCTCGCGCTGATCCGCGGCTCCGCCGTCAACCAGGACGGCGCGAGCAACGGACTGACTGCGCCCAACGGCCCCGCGCAGGAACGCGTCATCCGACAGGCCCTGCGGAGTGCCGGACTCACCCCGGCCGAGGTCGACGCCGTCGAGGCGCACGGCACCGGCACCGTGCTCGGCGACCCCATCGAGGCGCAGGCCCTGCTCGCCACCTACGGGCGACGACGGCCCCGGGAGCGACCGCTGTGGGTCGGCTCCCTCAAGTCGAACCTCACGCACACCCAGGCCGCCGCCGGTGTCGGCGGCGTCATCAAGACGGTTCTCGCGCTTCGCCACGGTCTGCTGCCGCGCACCCTGCACGTGGACCGGCCCACTCCGCAGGTCGACTGGACGGAGGGCGCCGTCTCCCTGCTCACCGCCGCGACGCCGTGGCCCGCCACGGGCCGCCCGCGTCGCGCCGGGGTCTCCTCCTTCGGGGCCAGCGGCACCAACGCCCACCTCCTCCTGGAGCAGGCGCCCGAGGAACCGCCGGTCCAAGGCGAGGAATACGACGGGCCCGTCGCCTGGCCGTTGTCCGCCAAGGACGCGGCGGCGCTGCGCGGCCAGGCCGCCGCCCTGCACGCCCACGTGCTGGCCGACCCGTCCCTGCGCCCCGCGGACATCGGCCTCTCCTTGGCCACCGGCCGCTCCCGGTTCACCGAGCGAGCCGTCGTCGTGGGTGCCGGCCGCGCCGAACTCCTCGACGCCCTCGGTGCGCTGGCGCGCGGCGAACTGTCGACCGACGGCGCCACCGGAACCGCCCCGCGCGGCGGACGCAAGGCGGTGTTCGTCTTCCCCGGTCTGGGCGCACAGTGGGCCGGCATGGCGGCCGGACTCCTCGACAGCTCGCCGGTGTTCGCCGACCGCGTGGCCGACTGCGAGCGGGCGTTCGCCCCGTACCTCGACTGGTCGCTGAGCGCGGCGCTGCGCGGCGGGCCCGACGCGCCGGCCCTGGACCGTGTCGACCGCCTCCAGCCCGCGCTCTTCACGGTGATGGTGTCCCTCGCCGCCGTGTGGCGCGCCCACGGCGTCGAGCCCGCAGCGGTCGTGGGCCACAGCCAGGGAGAGGTCGCCGCGGCGTGTGTCGCCGGAGCCCTCACGCTGGAGGACGCCGCCAAGGTGGCGGCGTTGCGCAGCCGAGCCCTGGCCGGGATCACCGGCGCGGGCGGTATGGCGACCCTGATGATGTCGGGGGAGGACGCCGAGCGGCTCCTGGCCGAGCGCGGCTCGGAGGTGACGATCGCGGCCGTCAACGGTCCCCGCGTCGTGGTCGTCGCGGGCCCGTCCGCGGCCGTCCGCGGCCTCGTCGCGGACCTGTCGCAGCAGGGTGTCATGGCGTGGCACCTCCCCGTCGACCTCGCCTCGCACTCGGGCGCCGTCGACGCCCTGCGGGACGAACTGAGCACCGCCCTCGCCGGTGTCACCCCGCGTGCCCCCGAGGTTCCGCTGCTCTCCGCCGTCGACGCCGACTGGCTCACCGCCGACCGGGTCACCGCCGGGTACTGGTACCGCAGCCTGCGGGAGCCGGTCCGCTTCCACGCGGCCGTGCGGCTGCTGCTCGACGCGGGCCACCGCGCTTTCGTCGAGGTCAGTCCGCACCCCACCCTCACCTACGGCATCGCGGACACGGCGGCCGACGCCGACCGCCACGACGTGGCGGTCATCGGGACCCTGCGTCGCGACGCGGGCAGCCGGCGGCGGTTGCTGACCGCCCTGGGCGAGGCGTACGCGGCCGGACTTCCGGTCGACTGGCGTCCCGCGTACGAGGGAACCGGCGCGCGCCGCGTGGACCTGCCCACGTACGCCTTCCAGCGGCGGCGCTACTGGCTCGACGCCACCGCCCCGGGGGGCTCCCCCGCCGCGGCGGGCCAGAGCGATCCCGGCCACCCCTTCCTCGGCGCCGCGGTCGACCTGCCGGGCGGCGGCACGCTGCTCACCGGGCGGCTGTCGACGGCGGCCCGTCCGTGGCTCGCCGACCACGCCGTCGCAGGCGCGGTCCTGCTGCCCGGAGTGGCCTTCCTGGAGATGGCGGCCCACGCCGGCGCCCTCCTCGACCGCGCGCGAGTCGAGGAGCTGACCCTCGCCGCCCCGCTGGCGCTGCCGGCCGGCGACGAGGTCGCGGGCGTCCAACTGCGCCTCGCCGTGGACCCTGTGGACGAGCAAGGACGTCGCGCGATCACGTTCCACTCCCGACCGGAGGACGCACCGGGTCAGGACTGGACCCAGCACGCGAGCGGCCACCTCGCGCCGGGCACGGCGGAACCCCCGCCGCCTGCCGGGACCGCTGCCTGGCCGCCCGAGGGTTCCCGACCGCTGAGCGTCGACGACCTGTACGACGCCCTGGAGTCGCGGGGCGTCGCGTACGGCCCCGCCTTCCGCGGGCTGCGCTCCGCCTGGGGCCACGGCGACGACATCTTCGCCGAAGTGGCCCTGCCCGACGGACTGACGGACGACTTCCCCGTGCACCCCGCGCTGCTCGACGCGGCGCTCCAGACGGCCGGCTTCCGCGCCGTGGACGCGCGACACGACGGCGTGCCGCTTCCGTTCTCGTGGAGCGCCGTCACGCTCGGCCCTGGAGCCGGACCCATCCTGCGCGTCTCCCTGCGCACCGACGGCTCGGACGGCTCGGTCGGCTCCGACACGCTGAGCGTGCGCATCACCGGCGAGAACGGGCGACTCGTCGCGGACATCGGTTCGCTGACCCTGCGGACGGCCTCGTACGAAGCGCCGCGCGCCACCGACCGGTCGCTGTACCGCGTCGACTGGATCCCCTCGGACCAGCCCGCCACGCCGCCCCCACACGCCGCCCACCGGCGGCGGCGCGCCCGAGGCAGTGCACGCCGCCACCGCGGCCGTCCTGGACCGCGTGCGCGACTGGCTCGCGGACGCCGCGTCCGCCACGGTCCCGCTGGTCATCCTCACCCGGGGCGCCGTCGACCTCGGCACGGTCCCCGTGGACGTCGCGTCCGCCGCCGTCTGGGGTCTGCTGCGCTCGGCCCAGCTCGAACACCCCGGGCGTTTCGTCCTGCTGGACATCGACGACCCGGCAGCGACGGCACGGTGCCTGCCCGCCGCCCTCGCCACTGACGATTCGCAACTGGCGGTGAGGAACGGCGTGATGCACGTACCGCGACTCGTCCGCGCCGGGCCGCCCCCCGCGAGCGGAGCCGCGAGTTTCGACCCGGACGGTACCGTGCTGCTGACCGGCGGCGGTGGTGTCCTCGCCGCCGTCCTCGCCCGCCACCTCGTCGCCCGGCACGACGTCCGCCATCTGCTGCTTCTCGGGCGCCGTGCCGCCGACAGCCCCCGTGTCGCCGAACTGAGTGAGGAGCTGCGGGAGGCGGGCGCTCAGGTGACCGCGGTGTCGTGCGACGTGGCCGACCGCGCGGCGCTCGCCGACGTGCTGGCCGCGACGGCGCCGGAACACCCGCTGCGTGCCGTCGTGCACACCGCGGGCGTCCTCGATGACGGTCTGCTGGAGGCACAGACGAGCGAACGGCTGAGCGAGGTGCTGCGGCCCAAGGTGGACGCGGCCCACCACCTGCACGACCTCACCCGGGACGCGGAGCTGACGGCGTTCGTCGTCTACTCCTCGGCCGCCGGAGTCCTCGGCAGCCCCGGCCAGTCCACCTACGCCGCGGCCAACGCGGCGCTCGACGCCCTGATGACGCGTCGGCACCGCCTGGGCCTCCCCGCCACCTCACTGGCCTGGGGCCTGTGGGAGCAGCGCAGCGGCCTGACCGCCGACCTGTCCGACACCGACCTGCGCCGCCTGCACCGCAGCGGCGCGCGCGGCCTCACGGCGGCGGAGGGCACGGCGCTGTTCGACCGCGCGTTCGCCGCCTCCGGGGCCGACACGCCCGTCCTCGTCCCCGTCCACCTCGACCTCTCCGCCTACCGGGGCCCGACGGTGCCCCCGATCATGCGATCCCTCGTCAAGACGCAGCCCGGGCCCCGGACCGGGTCCGACAGCGCGCGGCTGCGACAGCGCCTCGCCACCGCCGACAGCGACGAGCAGGGGCGCATCCTCCTCGACCTCGTCCTGGAACAGGCCGCCGAAGTGCTGGGGCACGCCACGGCCGAGGCGCTGCGCCCGGACGACGCGTTCCTCGCCGTCGGCTTCGACTCACTGACCGCGGTCGAACTGCGCAACCGCCTCGCCGCCCGTACCGGCCTGCGACTGCGCCCCACCGCGGTCCTCGACAGCGGCAGCCCGGACCGACTCGCCGAGCTGCTGCGCGCCGAGCCGGCCACGGGGCCCGCGCACGACCACGGGCCCGCGACCGTGCCCACCGACCCCGTCGGCACGCTGTTCCGCCAGGCGTGCGAACTGGGCCGGGTGGACGACGGCATCGCGCTGCTGAAGCACGCCGCCGCCCTGCGCCCGGACTTCCGCACCGCGGACGAACTCCAGGCAGCGGCGGCACGGCCCGAGCTGTTGCGCCTGTGCCGGGACGACGACGCCCCGCAGCTGGTCTGCTTCGGCTCCGTCGTCGCGCTCGGGGGCGCGCACCAGTACGCGCGCTTCGCCGCCCGGTTCCGGGACCGCTACGGCGTCAGCGCACTCGCCGCCCCCGGGTTCCTGCCGGGTGAACCCGTCCCGGCCGGGATGTCCGCACTCCTCGACTTCCAGGCCCGCACGCTGCGCGCGGAACTCGGCGATCGGCCGCTCGTCCTGGTCGGCTCCTCCTCCGGCGGCACCCTCGCGCACGGCGTCGCGGCCCGCCTGGAGGAACTGGGCGCCGGTCCGGCAGCGGTGGTGCTGCTCGACACCTATCTCTCCGACAACGAAGGGATGACGCAGTTCAACGACGTACTGATCGGCGGAATGTTCGCGCGCGAGGAGCGGGCCGCCCCCATGGACGGCACCCGGCTCACCGCCATGGGCCGCTACTTCCGCCTCCTGGACAGCTGGACGCCTCCCCCCGTGACGGCGCCCACTCTCCTGGTGCGCGCCGGTGAGCCGCTCGGCGCACCGGACCCCGCCGCGGGCGACTGGCGCGCCACCTGGCCGACCGCCCAGAGCGTCGTCGACGTACCCGGCGACCACTTCTCCCTCATGGAAGAGCACGTCGGCACGACGGCCGGGGCCGTCACCGACTGGCTCGACACCGTCCTCACCCCCTCGACCGCCACCACACCCTGACGTCGCACCAGCACCCTAGGAGAGAGGCGCATGACGCGAGCGCCGCGCACCGCCCCCGATCCGCACACCGCCGTGTCCCACCGGATCGCCGTCCTCGGCGCCGGGGTCATGGGGGTGGGCATCACCGCACTCGCCCTCGGACACGGGGTACCAGTACTCCTCGTCGACATCGACGAGGAGCGGCTGGACCGGGCCCGGGACGACATCGACCGCGAGCTGCGCATGGCGCAGCTGATGGGACGCCTCCCGGCCGCCGCCGACACCCGGGCCCTCGAACTGGCCACGGGCACCGGTGCCGTCGGCGACGCCACCGCCGTCGTCGAGGCCGTCACCGAGATCGCCGACATCAAGGCCACGGTGCTCGCGGACGTCTCGGCCCGGGTACGTCCCGGCACCCCGCTCATCTCCAACACCTCGTCCATCCCCATCGACGAGCTCGCCGGCCACGCGGAGCGAGCCGAGGACGTCGTCGGTACGCACTTCATGAACCCGCCGTACCTGATCCCGACCGTCGAGGTCATCCGGGGAGCCAGGACCGGCGAGAACACCATGACCGGGGTCGGCGCGCTGCTGACTGTCCTCACCCGTAGGCAGGTCGTCGTGAAGGACGCCCCCGGGTTCGTCACCAGCCGCGTGCTGCACCCGATGATCAACGACGCTGCCCGGGTCGTGCAGGAGGGCACCGCGACGGTCGAGGACGTCGACGCGCTCATGGAGGGCTGCCTCGGCCACCCCACAGGCCCGCTGCGCACCGCCGACCTGATCGGCATCGACAACCTGGTGGACTCGCTGCGCGTTCTGCACCAGCGCACCGGGGACGAGGGCTGCCGCCCCTGCGACCTGCTGCTCGACAAGGTCCGGCAGGGCGAACTCGGCCGCAAGAGCGGCCGCGGATTCTACGTGTACCAGGAGGAGAACCGATGAGCAGTTTCGACACCGAGGCCACCGAGAAGGAGATCCTGCGCTTCCTGGAGGCGCGGACCAAGCGGCCCTGGGGGACCGACGCGGACCTCTTCGCCTCCGGCGGGCTCTCCTCGCTGTTCGCGATGGAACTCGTGGTGCACCTGGAGAAGAGCTTCGGCATCTCCGTCCGCGGTGCCGACCTGAGGCTGGACAACTTCCGTACGGTCACGGCGATGACGGCGCTCGTGGAGCGACTCCGGACTCCGGCGGGCGGAGCAACCGATGAGTGACCGGTTGCTGACCGAGCCCCCCGCCCCGGACGCGGCCGTCTCCCCCGACGCGGAGACCCCGTGGGAGGATCCGTCCGCCATGGTCACCGCTCTCGTCGCCGATGAGGCCGACGCCTGGGACCGTGCGGGGCTGCTTCCCGTCCCCCTGCTGCGGGAACTCGGCGCCGCCGGGTGGCTGTGTGCCCAGGTCCCGGTCGTCTCCGGCGGCAGGGGGCTGTCCAGCGCCGCGGCAGGCGAGTTCACCGCGCACGTCGGCAGCCTGTGCAGCTCGCTGCGCTCCGTGATGACCTCGCAGGGCATGGCTGCCTGGACCATCGAGCGCTTCGGCACCGCCGAGCAGCGCGCGGCGTTCCTGCCCCGACTCACCGGCGGCGGTCTCGCCGCGGCCGGGTTCAGCGAACGCGCCGCCGGAAGCGATCTGTCCGCCATGACGACCCGGGTGCGCCGCGACGGCGACTCGGTCGTCCTCGACGGGCACAAGGTCTGGGTGACCGCCGCGCACTACGCCGACCTGCTGGTCCTGTTCGGCAGGTATGACGGGAGCGGCGACCGCGGAGAGGACGCGGGCGCGGTGGGCGGGGGCGAAGCGGTGGCCGTCGTGGTCCCCGCCGACACTCCTGGCGTCCGTGTGACGCGCGTGGCGGATCCGCTCGGCTGCCGCGCGGCCGGGCACGCCGACGTCGCCCTGGACGCCGTGCGGGTCCCGGCCGGACATGTGCTCGGCGGCTCGTCGCTGCCGTTGCCGCTGCTGGTCACCACCGCTCTCGCCTACGGCCGGATGTCCGTGGCCTGGGGGTGCGTCGGCATCCTGCGCGGCTGCCTCACGGCCGCCACCCGGCATGCCGCCACGCGCGAGCAGTTCGGTGTCCCGCTGGGCGAGCACCAGCTCGTCGCCCGCCACCTCGCCGAGCTCTACGTCGCGGAGCAGACCGCCACCCGCGTCTGCGAGCACGCCTCGCGCTGCTGGGACGACGGCTCACCGGAGCAGGTCGTCGCCACGGTCCTGGCCAAGCACGTCAGCGCGGGCAACGCGGCTCGTGGCGCGGCCACCGCTGTCCAGGTACTGGCATCCGCCGCGGCCCGGGACGGGCATGTCGTGGCCCGCGCCCACCGCGACGCCAAGTTGATGGAGATCATCGAAGGCAGCAACGAGATGTGCCAACTGATGCTCGCCCGGCACCTCCTCGGCAGGACAGTGTGAAGGGAACCGGAGTGACGACCCCCGGAACGAACACGCCCGCGGCCACCCCGGCGACCGCGGTGACGCCCGCGGTGGCCGGCGTACACCCGGACCAGGTACTGAAATGCCTGGTCTGGGATCTCGACAACACGCTGTGGCAGGGGACCCTCCTGGAGGACGACGTGGTGACCCTGCCGGACGCGATCCGCGATGTCGTCGTGGAGCTGGACGCGCGCGGCATCCTCCAGTCCGTCGCCAGCAAGAACGACCACGAGCCCGCGTGGGCCCGCCTGGAGGAGCTCGGCATCGCCGAGTACTTCGTGCTGCCCCGGATCGGCTGGGGGCCCAAGTCGGTCTCGGTGAGTCGGATCGCCGAGACGTTGGGCTTCGCCCTGACCACCGTCGGCTTCATCGACGACCAGCCGGCCGAACGCGCCGAGGTTGCCCACCACCTGCCCGAGGTCCGCTGCTACGAGGCCGAGTCCGCACGACTCCTCCCAGGGCTGCCGGAGTTCACCCCCGCTTCGCAGACAGTGGACTCCCGGCGGCGTCGCCAGATGTACCAGGCGGGCTTCCGCAGGGAGGCCGCGCGGGAGGAGGCGACCGGACCGGACGAGGACTTCCTGCGCTCGCTGGAGTTGGACCTGCGTATCGGCCGCGCAACCGAGGAGGAGCTGTCGCGCGTCGAGGAACTCACGCTCCGTACGAGCCAGATGAACGCCACCGGCGTGCACTACTCCGACGCGGAACTGCGCCGACTCCTCTCCGACCCCCGCCACGAGGTCCTGGTGGCCACCCTCACCGACCGGTTCGGGCCGCACGGCGCGATCGGCGTTCTCCTTCTGGAACGCCGAACCGAGGCGTGGTACCTCAAACTCCTCGCGACCTCGTGCCGCGTGGTGTCCTTCGGTGCGGGCGCGACCCTCCTCAACTGGCTCATCGACGAGGCGGCTCGCGCGGACACGCATCTGGTCGCCGACTTCCGGCCGACGGACCGCAACCGGATGATGGAGATCGCCTACCGCTTCGCCGGTTTCCAGGAGGGCGACCCGTGCTCCTGCGCGGACACCCTCCCGCCGGCAGCCACCGACAGCATCCAGCGTCTGCACCTGCGGCCCGCGCCACGCCAGGCTTCCACGACCATCGAGGTCAGCGCGGTCGCTCTGGCCTGACACCGCCGGGGCGGCCTCGGCACGCACGCCGAGCGTACCGGGGCCGCCCCTGTCGCCTGCTCAGCGTTTACGGGCCAGAGTGATGCCGTCGGCCATCGGCAGCAGGGAGATGTCCACGCGCTCGTCCGAGGCGAGCACGGCGTTGAGTTCGCGGACGGCCACCGTGTCGACATCGTCGAATCCCGGGTCCGCGACGCGTCCGAAGTACAGCGTGTTGTCGATGACCAGAAGGCCGCCGCTCCTGGTGAGCACGAGCGACTTCTCGTAGTACGTGCGGTAGTTGGTCTTGTCGGCGTCGATGAAAACGAGGTCGAAGGCCCCGGCCCCCCGCTCCGCCAACAGCGCGTCCAGGGTGTCCGTCGCGTCCCCGAGACGCAGGTCGACACGGTCCTGGACGCCGGCCCGCTTCCAGTAGGCGGCGCCGACTTCCGGCCACCGGTCGGTGACGTCGCAGGTCACGACCGTGCCGCCGACGGGCAGCGCCCGTGCCATGCACAACGCGCTGTACCCGGTGAAGGTGCCGAGCTCCAGCACCGACCTGGCTCCGGTGAGCCTGACGAGAAGGGCCAGCAACTGGCCCTCCTCCGCCATGACCTGCATGCTCGAACCACCGGGAAGCTGCGCTGTTTCCTCCCGCAGCCCTCGCAGGATCTCGTCGTCGCGAAGCGAAACATCCCTGACGTAGGCAAGGAGACTCTCGGTGGCGTCTGTCTGACGTGCCATGAAGGTGAACCTCTTCTCCGGGCTGGGCACGGAACGGGTGTTTCCTCGGGAACACAGCAGCGATCACCGAGACCCTTCCCTGATTCGGCCGGAGAGAAGCGGAGGCATCCGGGACCTGTCCGCCTGTGCGCCAGTGCGCCTGGGTCCGCAGGCCGCACGCGTGCCGAGACCTCGCGAGTGATCTCGGCGGCTGCCGGACACGGCCTGTCACAGCGGTGACCAGCCGGTCGCCGACGGAGGCTGCCGGCGGCTGAACCCCTGCGAGGGGGCCGCCTCACCGCCCCTGGAATGCTTCGTACGGGAGGCCCTGACCCGATGCGCCGTGTTGCCCCGTGCCCTGATGGGAGCCCTGCCGGTCTGTTCCCTCGCCTTCTCCGGACGCCTCTCGGAAGCCGCCCCACGGTCGGGCAACCGCTTCCGACAGTGGAGATCGTTGCTGTACGTCACCGACGTCACCGACGTAGCCGTGCTCGACGGCGCGGACGAGTGCAGTCCACGCATCCTCCCGTTCAGCGCCCCTGAACGCCGTCCGCCGGCGCCATTCACCAGACAGGACCCAGCGGGGCGGCTTCACCGCCTCAGACCCTGGTGCCGGTGAAGCCGCCCAGCCTGTTGCTGCCCTGGCGGTCGTACCGCCGTGGCTCGCACCGTCAGGCGGTGGCGGGGGAGTCCTGAGCGTCGGTGCCGTCGTCACGCTGGTGACCGCGGCGGGCGTCACGGTCGAAGAGGCCCAGGATCTCGCACGGGCCGCCCTCCGCGCCGATGGCGTGCGGCAGCATCGTGGGGAACTCGGCGGCCTGGTTGGTCTCGACGCGGAACCGCCGGTGGCCGAGCATGAGGACGGCGGTACCGGAGAGCACGACGAGCCATTCGCGCCCCGGGTGGGCGCGCATGCGAGCCGGGTTGTCGGGCGGGGGAGCGGTCAGGTGCTGACGCACCACGCTCATGCCCGGGTCGGACTTCAGGGTCCAGCGCATGCGGCCATGCGTGCTGTCGATCGTCGGGCTGGTGATGACGTCGTCTGTGGCGGTTTGCACGAGCTGGTCCAGCGTGGTGTCGAGTGCGCGCGCGAGGGTGACCAGCTGGTCCAGCGCGAGGCGACGGCGGCCGTTCTCGATGCGGCTCAGGGTGGACTGGCTGAGGTGGGCTCGGGTGGCCAGTTCCTCCAGCGACCAGCCCTGCGCCACCCGTAGCGCTCGGATGCGTTTGCGTACGAGGCCGTCCAGCTCTCCACTCTCTTGCGTCATGCGCAACATTGTATGCCCCGGATGCAATGCGGGGTTAGCGTCGTGTGCAGAAAGCCCCAGTGCGGCACCGCACACGACGAGAGAGCAGGACGAGATGACTGAGACGACTTCACCGTACGCAGGAGAAACCGGCGACACACTGCCCGACGACATCGCCGACGTGGTGGTGATCGGCGGGGGTGCCGCCGGGCTCAACGGTGCGCTGATGCTGGCCCGGTCCCGCCGCTCGGTCGTCGTGATCGACGCCGGCACCCCGCGCAACGCGCCTGCCGAAGCCATGCACGGCTTCATCGTCCTGGACGGCACCCCTCCGCAGGAGATCCTGCGGCGCGGCCGGGAGCAGGTGCGCCAGTACGGCGGCAGCATCGTCTTCGGCGAGGTGGCTGCCGCCGACCCTGCCGACCCGTCGGCCGACGGGGACCCGCGCTTCGCCGTCACCCTGGCCGACGGCCGCAGCATCACCGCTCGCCGCCTCCTGGTCGCCACCGGCCTGAGGGACGTGCTGCCCGAGATCCCCGGGCTCGCCGAGCACTGGGGGCACGGCGTGGTGCACTGCCCGTACTGCCACGGTTGGGAGGTGCGCGACCGGCCCATCGGTGTTCTCGCGACCGGCCCCGCCTCCGTCCACCACGCACTGCTGTTCCGCCAGTTGACCGAGGATCTGACCTACTTCACCCACGGCACCCTGCCGGACGGGGACACCCGCACCCGTTTCGAGGCCCGCGGCATCCGCATCGTCGACACCCCGGTCCGGGAGGTCGTCACCGACGATGGCGGCGCGCTCGCGGGAGTCCGCCTGACGGACGGTTCGGTCGTGACCCGCAGCGTCCTCGCCGTCGCCACGCGGATGCAGGCCCGCACCGGAGGCCTGGACGGCCTGAAGCTCCCGATGGAGGATCTGCCCGACACCATGGGCCGCCGCTTCGCCTCCGGTACCGCCGGCACCACCGACGTGCCCGGCGTCTGGGTCGCCGGCAACGCCACCGATCTCTCCGCGCAGGTGGGCGCCTCCGCCGCGGCAGGCGCGCTCGCCGGCTCTCACATCAACGCCGTGCTGGCCGTCGCCGACACCGAAGCCGCCATTGCCACCGCGGTCCGGGGCGCGACGCCCGTCCCGTGACGCCACCCGACCTGGGCCGAGCCGTGCGCGGGAGAGGCACGGCGCGGCGAGTCCGGGTCACGCCGGTACGCGAGTCGTGCACCGGTCACCGGGCCGCCACCAGTCGAACGGTGCGCGCGTGGGCCCGAACGCTCGCCGACGTCGTGGGCGGCGTCGCCCCGGCCGCACCGCCGGTGGCTACCGCGAGTACTCGGCCGGGGACATCCGCCGCATCTTCCACGTGGAGAGCCTGCGGTCCCTTGGGCTGTCGCTCCACCAGATCGGTCGCGCGCTGGAGGACCCGGCCTTCACGGCGTCCGAACTGGTCAGCAACCTCATCCAGTGGACGGAAGGCCGCCTGGCCCGCGAAGCGGAGTTGCTGGAGCGGCTCCGTGTGATCGACGCGGCGGCGCCGACGGGCTGGCAGGACATCCTGCGCGTCGTCGAACTGATGCGAGAGTTCGACTCGACCAGCGCCGCGCGCAGGCAGCAGGCGGTCCTGACCGAATCCGACCCTCACGTCGCGGGCGCGTTGCGTTGGGTACTCGCCCCAAGCAGGTGGTGAGGGAGCGGCGGAGCTGGCCGCGGCTGTGCGCTCGGAGGACGTGGGGACACGGCGCCGCGCGGTGCGTGCGATCGCGGAGATGCCCGAGGCACCGGGGGCGATCGCCGCGCTCGCGGACGCCCTCGCGGACCCGGACCCCTCGGTGAGCGGGTGCGCCGCCCTGGTTCTCGGGCGGCATGACGTGGCAGCTGCCGCGCCGACGCTCGTCCGCATGGTGGTGCAGGGTTCCAACGACGTGGAGGCGGCCGAGGTCCTGGGAAGGCTGTCCCGGGACCCCGAACACGCGGCCTGCATCGCGACCGCCGTGTCCGAGGAACTCGCCTCACCCGCGGCCGGCTCGGCGACCCGGATCCGACTGACCCAGGCGCTCGTCGAGCTGGAGGAAACCATCGCGCGGGAGATGCTGCGCCACCTGTCCCACGACGAGGACCGAGTCGTCGCTCTGCTGGCATCCTCCCTGTTGTCAGCAGAGCAAGAGCGACCGGGCGAGCAGTGCTGACAGTGCCGCGTGCCGCGGTCCCGGGCCACGGCTCGCTGCGCAGGCCCCTTCGTCCGGTGAACGTGGCCGCGAGGCGCCGCTCCTCCCGTGCCGGCATGGCGCACGGGAGAACCAGGACAGCCTCCGGCCTGTTCAGCGAGTCCCTGGTTCGCTCAGCCGCCGGAGGAGGCGGCCCGCGTGGAACGGAGCACGAGCAGCGTGATCTCGCTCGGCGCGAAGACGCGGAACGGCGGACCCCAGAAGCCGGTCCCGCGGCTGGTGTACAGGTGGGTGCGTGCGCCGTGGCGGCTGAGGCCGGCGACGGCCGGCTGGTCGAGGCGGACCAGGTAGTGGAAGGGCCAGATCTGGCCGCCGTGCGTGTGGCCGGACAGCTGGAGGTCGATGCCGTGGGCCGCCGCGCGGTCGACGAACTTGGGCTGATGGGCGAGGAGGAGGACGGGATGGTCGGGGTCGGCGCCGCTGAGGGCACCGGCGAGATGCGCACCGTGACCCTCCAGACCTGACGACTCGGCTGTGACGTCGTCGACTCCGGCCACCACGAGGCTGTCGCCGCCGCCTTCGAGGACCAGGTGGCGGTTGCGCAGCGGCTCCCAGCCCAACTCGTCCATGAGGTCCACCCAGCCCTGGGCCTCGGAGTAGTACTCGTGGTTACCGGTGACGTAGACACGGCCCCGGCTCGCCTTCACCGTTCCCAGCGGGGTGGCCTGGGCGCGCCGGCGGTCGGCCGTGCCGTCCGCGATGTCGCCGGTGTGGCACACCAGGTCGGCCTCCAGGGTGTTCACCGTCTCGCAGACCCGCGCCGACCAGCGGGCACGGTCGAGCGGACCGTAGTGGGTGTCGGTGATCAGGACGACGCGGGTACCGTCCAGACCGGACCCGAGGCGTTCGAGCGGCACCTCGACCCGGCGCACCCGCGGTACCCGGCGTGCCTCGGCGAAACCCCAGGCGAGCAGCACGGCGGAGACACCGAGCACCGCCCACGTCACGAGGCGCGCCCGGTCCTGGCTGTCGCCGACGCCGCCCGCCGCCAGCGCGGGCCGCAGCAACGCGCCGAGGAGGACGGACCAGGTGAACAGCACCCAGATACCGCCGAGCAGGGTGTCACCGACGACCGCCGCGGCGTCCTGCTGGCGTCGCCCGTGGCCGCGCGCCATCGCGACCGGCATCGCCACGAGGCCGAGCACGAACAGCGCGGTGCCCGCCGCCGCGACGGGGAGCGGCCATCGCTGCCCCGCGTGCAGCAGCACCCAGCCCGGTACCACCCAGAGCAGGACGGGTGCGACCAGCGGGAGGTAGCGCATCAGCAGCTGCAGCCGGCTGCGCCGCGGCCCCTGCTCCTGCTCCTGGCCCGCGGTGGGTGGGGTGTCGCTGGTCTCGGTCACGCATGCCCTCCTGAGGTCCTGCCCTGCCGCCGCGCTCGGCGGTGCCGTCGTCGCGAACGTGCCGTGCCGTCGGCTCGCGCGGGCGCCGTGGCCCGGTGCTGCCCGCCTCCGCGCCGCCCCGGCTGTCGGGTCGTCCGGAGGAGCCCATTGAAGCAGGGGCGAACGTACGGTCGTGCCTGTCGTCCGGCGTGGCAGATCCGTCTCGTCATCGACGAGGACCGGACGAACTCCTGCCGCGCCGCTCGGGGATCAAGACCGCAGGGAGGGCCGACAGGTTGCCCCGGGCGCACCCGAATCCCCGGCGGGGCCCGCGGTCGCCGGAGCCCCAGCCGTGGATACGTCCCGGTCCCGGTCGGCGGCGCCCGCCGCCGACCGGCGAGCGGAGACCACGGGGCCGGTCCGAAGGTCCGACAGCGCGTCGTGCCGACCGCCCCGCCGGGGGAACACAGCCCGGGGCGGGCGTGGCGCGCCGGGCTCACTACGGCATCGGCTCGGAGTAGTGCCGGAAGGCACCCCGCTCCGTGTGGAGGCCGTACAGGCGCTCGGCGAGTGCTTCGGGGCTGGAGCGCTCGGAGTCCGGGCTGATGGCGCCGGGGATGATCAGCTGCGCGACGTGGATGCTCTCCTGCGCGAGGGCGTCATGGAGCATCGCCGCGTAGGCGCTCTCGGCGGCGAACGCCACCGAGGTGCCTGCCACACCGGGGTTGGGGCGGACGGCGCTGCCGCCGTTGACGAACAGCAGGGTGCCCCGGCCGAGCTCGCGCATGCCGGGCAGGACGGTTCGCACGCAGGTCACCGGCGCCTTGACGGAGAACGTCAGCGGGGCGTCCAGGTCGGCGGCGCCGGTTTCGAGGACCGGTTTCATGAAGTCGCCGCGCGGTACGGGGCTGAACTGGAGTACCTCGACCGGGCCCAGCGCGTCCGCGGCCTCGGTCAGGGCCCTGGTCAGGGAGGCGGGGTCGAGGACGTCGGCGGTGAAGCCGCGGGCGTGGATCTCCTCCTGGGCCAGTTGGTCCACCAGTTCCCGCTGGTTGTCGGCGCTGCGGGACACCAGGGCCACGCGGTGGCCGGCACGTCCGAAGCGGCGGGCCGAGGCCAGGCCGAGGCCCGGGCCCGCTCCGACGAGGGCGAAGGTGGTCATGGTGGTTCTCCTCGGGTTCGGGTTGGTCGGGGACGTGTCCGCCGCTCGGGCCCGCCCCGCCGCGCGGGTGGCGGCGGGCGGTGCCCGGTGGCGGTGCGGGGCGGAGGCCCTCGGTTCAGCCGCCCGCGGTGGCAGCGGTGTACTCCTCGTCGGTGACGGGGAGCAGCCAGTGGACCACTGCGTGCTCCTCGTCGCCCTCGTTGATGGCGAGGTGTGCCATCAACCGGTGGGGTGCGGCGCCGTGCCAGTGCTCCTCGTCGGCCTCGAACAGGACGCGGTCACCGGGCCGGATCACCTCCACCGGACCACCCCGACGGCCGCACAGGCCGATCCCCTCGGTGACGAAGACGGTCTGGCCGAGCGGGTGGCTGTGCCAGTGGGTGCGCGCGCCGGGCGTGAAATGCACGAGTGAGGCGGTGACCCGGGACGGGGGAGGAGCGGCGGCGACGGCGTCGATCCAGACGTCGCCGGTGAACCGATCGGGCGGCCCCTTCACGGTGTCGATCGAGCTCCGGGTGATCAGCACGGCTTCCTCCCGTTCACAGGGCGGTCGAAGGCGGTCGAAGGCGGTCGGGAAGGGGCGGTCGGTGCGGGTCAGGGCTTGAGGAGCGCCTTGACGGCGCGGCGCTCGTCCATGGCCCGGTAGCCCTCTGCCACCTGGTCCAGTGGCAGGGCGAGGTCGAAGACCTTGCCGGGGTCGATCCGCTCCGACAGGACCTGGTCGATCAGCTCGGGCAGATACCGGCGGACGGGTGCCGGGCCGCCGCGCAGGCCGACGTGAGAGAAGAAGAGCGCCTGTCCGTCGATGGCGACGTCGTGGGGAACGCCGACGAAGCCGACGTTCCCGCCGGGTCGGGCGGAGTGCAGTGCCTGTCGCATGGCCTCGGGGGTCCCGACGCACTCCAGGACGCAGTCGGCGCCGATGCCGCCCGTCATGTCCTTGATCCGGGCGACGCCCTCCTCGCCGCGCTCGGCGACGACGTCCGTGGCTCCGAACTCACGGGCGAGCTGCTGCCGGGGTTCGTGGCGCGACATGGCGATGATGCGCTCGGCGCCCAGTTCCCTGGCCGCGATCACCCCGCAGAGCCCCACCGCCCCGTCGCCGACGACCACGGCGGTGGAGCCGGGCCCGACCTCGGCGGCGTCCGCCGCCCACCAGCCGGTTCCCATCACGTCGGAGACGGCCAGCAGGCCGGGCCAGTGCCGCTCGTCCGGCACCCCGTCGGTCGCGACCAGGGTGCCCTGGGCGTTGGGAATGCGCACGTACTCGGCCTGGCAGGTCGACATGAACTCTCGGCGCAGGCAGTTCGAGGTGAAGCCGTTCCGACAGTTCGCGCAGGTGTTGTCGCAGGTCGCGAAGGAGCCGACGACGAACTGGCCCGGCCGCACCGCGGTGACCTCGCTGCCGACCTCCTCGACGAATCCGACGTACTCGTGACCCATCGGATGCGGGTCGCCGATCGGCTCGGCACCCCGGTACGGCCACAGGTCCGAGCCGCACACGCAGGTCACGGCGGTGCGGATGACCGCGTCGGTCGGGTGGAGGATCGTCGGGTCGTCCAGGGTCTCGAAACGCACGTCACGGGGGGCGTGGATCACTGCGCCGCGCATGGGGGATTCCTTACGTCGCGAGGCGTACGGTGCCGGACATCCGGAGCCGCCGCCGAGGGAGAACGGGGCCGGGCGCTCGCGCAGCCGCCGTGCGGGCCGCTGCGTGAAGCACCACCCCAACCAGGTAACCCCCACATCGCACACCCCGCGAGTCACTGGCGAGGGGTGTACCACCAGTACATCCCCGGCCCGCCGCGCGGGACGTACCGTCGAGGGGTGGACAACCAGCGAGCGGCCCGTGAGTTCCTCACCACACGGCGCGCGAAGATCACCCCCGAGCGGGCCGGGCTGCCCGCCGGTCCCCGGCGCCGGGTCCCTGGGCTGCGCCGCAGCGAGGTCGCGGCGCTGGCCGATGTCAGCGTCGAGTACTACGCCAAGCTCGAACGCGGCAACCTGGCCGGTGCGTCGCCGGCCGTCCTCGAAGCCGTCGCCCGAGCGCTCCGGCTCGACGACGCCGAACGCGCCCACCTGCTCCACCTGGCGCGGGCCGCCGACGGATCCGACGCACTGGTGCGGCCTCGCCGCCGCCGGACCCGCGACCGGTGGAAGCCCCACCCGAGCCTGCAGTGGACGCTGGACGCCTTCACGGGAGGGCCCGCGTTCGTCCGCAACGGCCGCATGGACCTGCTTGCCGGCAACCGGCTCGCCGACGCCTTCTACGCCGATGTCCACGCGGGCGGCAACCAGGCGAACCTGGCGTACTTCACCTTCCTCGACCCCGCCGCGCGCCGCTTCTACCCCGACTGGGACCAGGCCGCCGACGTCACCGTCGCCATCCTCCGCACCGAAGCCGGGCGCAACCCCCACGACAAGGAGCTGCACGACCTCGTCGGGGAGCTCTCCACCCGGAGTGACTCCTTCCGCACCCGCTGGGGTGCCCACAACGTCCGGCACCACGGGACGGGCACCAAGCGCTTCCATCACGCGGCAGTGGGCGAGCTCACCCTCGCCTACGAGGGGCTGGAGATGGCCGCCGAACCCGGGCTCACGCTCACCGTCTTCGCTGCCGAGCCCGGCTCGGCCAGTGCAGGGGGTTTGCGGCTGCTCGCCGCCTGGGGAGCCACCGACGCGACCACCGAGCCGCGTACCGGCGACCGACGCCACCGACCGCAGGCGCGGTGACCACCGCCGGCGCCGCACACGCGCTGGGTCCCGGGCAGGTGTGCGGAGCGGCGGAGGCCGCGCCCCCCCCCCCGCGCGACCGGTGCGATGCGGTGGTGCCCGGCACGACGACGCCGGCGTCGTCGTGCACGGTGCACACCGTGGCTCCGGTGACGGTGAACTCCGCGGAGAGGCCAGGTCGCACCCGCTCGGCGCGGCCCCTGACCCCGGGTGGGACGGGGCGCTCCACGATCGACTCGGCATTCCCGAGGCCGCCGTCGTGCGGTGATCGACCGGCCGCGCCGGGTGCGGCGGGGCGCCGGGACGGCCGGGGTGAACGCGGAGCGGATCCTCGGTCCACCCCTTATCCCGCGGCGGTTCACCGCGTATCTTCTCCGCAGCGCATGATCCCGAGTGACCGGATGGGTGTGAGGCGGATGGCTGGCCCGGTGGTTCCCGACCTGGGGGACGGCACGCCCGAGCCGCCCGGGACCGCCGCGCCGCGGGCACGGCGCCGCCCGCGGCTCGATCGCGCCGGGCTCCGGGCCGACCTGCGGGCGACCCTGCCGGACGCGGGTCTGGCGCTGCTGGTCACCGGCCTCATATTCGGCTGGCTGTGGATACGCATCGAGAACGGCACCTCCTCCACCGTCGAGGTGATGCCTCATCTGGCCGACCCGCGGCACTGGATGTACTGGCTCTGCCAGGCCTTCGGCTGGTCCGCGTTGCTGTGGGCCTACGTCACCGTCCTGCTGGGGCTGCTCCGGTCCGGTACCCGACCCCCGTGGGCGTGGCTGACCGCCGCGCGCACCGAGAAGCTGCACCGCACCACCAGCCTGACGACCGTCGCGCTGATGTTCCTGCACGCCTTCATGCTCTTCCTGGAGTTCGTCCGCTCCGACCATGCGGACTCGGCCTCGTGGGTCGGGCGTGTGGCCTCTGCGTTCGCGGAGAGCTTCGTCCCGGGCTACTACCCGTCGGGTACCGGCCGCCTCGCCATCCTCATCGGGTTGCTCGCCTTCTACCTGGCGATTCCGCTGAGTCTCGCCTACTACCTCCGCCACGCCACCGGGGCCCGCATGTGGCGGGCTCTGCACCGCTTCATCATCGTGGTCTACGTCCTCAGCGTGTGGCACACCCTGCTGTACGGCACCAGCGTCTGGTTCGACGGGCTGTTCCGTTCGTTCGTGTGGGCGTTGCAGGTGCCGCTCGGCCTACTGCTGTTGCTGCGGCTGGCCCGGCCGGCGAGACCGTCGGAACGGCTGGAGCTGCGGGGCGAGCGGCGCCCGACGCCCGCCCCGCTCACCGCCAGGCTGTCGGGCCGGCTGCTGGTGGCTGCCGCCGTCGTCGGAGTGGTGGCAGTGGTGGTGTCGGGGATGGACGGGGGGCGGACGCCGGGGCTGCCGTCCCCGGGGACGTGGCCCGAGCCGTGGGTCGTCTGGTTGGGCCTCGGCCTGTTGACGGTCGCGGTCGCGGTCACCGCCTACCTCCGCCGGCCCTCGCGGCCGGC